>JAFYAC010000059.1 GCA_017540905.1 Kiritimatiellia bacterium
CATGGGCTCCGTCCTGCTCGCCGCCGGCACCCGCGGCAAGCGCCACTCGCTCCCCTCCTCCCGCATCATGATCCACCAGCCCTGGGGCGGCGCGCAGGGAACCGCCAGCGACATCAACATCCAGGCCCAGGAAATCCTCCGCCTGAAGTCCTACCTCAACGGCCTCCTCGCCAAGCACTGCGGCAAGTCCGTCGAAGAACTCGCCAAGGACACCGACCGCGACTTCTTCATGTCCGCGCAGGAAGCCGTCGCCTACGGCCTCGTCGACGACGTCCTCGGCGCCTGATTCCGCCCCCCTCCCCCCCCTCCCCTCCCGAAAGGATTCCCCATGTGCTCGCGACGCCACGACGATTTTGAAGACAAGTGCATGCTCTGCGGCCGCACCAAAACCGACGCCGGCGAACTCTTCAAGGGCCCCGACGGCATCCTCGTCTGCCCCGAATGCGGCCAGTTGCTCGGCGAGCTCATGATGCAGGTCAACGCCTCCTCCCCCTCCATCCGCAAGCGCCGCCGCGCCGAAGGCGCCGCCGCCGACCCCGAGCGCGCCGCCAAGGCCGAAGCCGCCGAGAAGGCCGCCAAACTCGCCCGCTCCCTCAAGGTCCCCAAGCCCAGCGCCATCAAGGCCGCGCTCGACGAGTACGTCGTCGGCCAGGACGAGGTCAAGAAGGTCCTCGCCGTCGCCGTCCACAACCACTACAAGCGCGTCAAGCTCCGCCTCGAAGGCCGCGAAGAGGACGACGACGGCGTCGAGCTCGAGAAGTCCAACATCCTGATGCTCGGCCCCACCGGCTCCGGCAAGACCCTTCTCGCGCGCACCCTCGCGCGCGTCCTCGACGTCCCCTTCAGCATCTCCGACGCCACCACCGTCACCGAAGCCGGCTACGTCGGCGACGACGTCGAGAACATCCTCCTGCGCCTCATCCACGCCGCCGGCGACGACATCGCCCGCGCCGAGATCGGCATCATCTACATCGACGAAATCGACAAGATCGCCCGCCGCATGGAGAACGTCTCCATCACCCGCGACGTCTCCGGCGAAGGCGTCCAGCAGGCCCTCCTCAAGATCCTCGAAGGCACCGTCGCCACCGTCCCCCCCCAGGGCGGCCGCAAGCACCCCATGCAGGAACTGCTCTCCATCAACACCGAGAACATCCTCTTCATCTGCGGCGGCGCCTTCGTCGGCCTCGGCGACATCCAGAAGCGCCGCGTCGGCAAGTCCGTCATCGGCTTCCAGACCCCCGCCGAAGCCGCCTCCACCGCGCGCGCCGCCGCCGCCGCGTCCGCCGACACCTCCGTCGGCGGCTCCCTCCCCGACGCCACCATCGACGTCGAACCCGGCGACCTCGTCAAGTTCGGCCTCATCCCCGAATTCGTCGGCCGCCTCCCCATCGTCGCCTCCCTGCGGGACCTGACCGAGGACGACCTGGTCCGCATCCTGACCGAGCCCAAGAACTCCATGATCCGCCAGTACCAGAAGCTGCTGCGGATGGAGAACATCGACCTCGAATTCACGCCCGACGCCCTCCGCGAGCTGGCGCGCGACGCCCTCTCCCGCAAGACCGGCGCCCGCGGCCTCCGCGCGCTGCTGGAGAAGCTGATGCTCGACGTCATGTACGAGGCCCCCGACCGCCGCGGCCACGGCGCCTGCGTCGTCACCGGCGACATGGTCCGCGCCCGCCGCACCACGCTCGACCCGCGCAAATCCTCCTCCACGCCCTCCGTTCCGGCCCAGCCCCCGACGCCCCCCGCCGCCCCGGCCGTTGCCGCGGCCCCCGGCCGCATCCAGGGCTAGAGCGGTTTAAGAAATACTGTAGCCGTTTCGGGAGGGCCGCGCTTTGTCGCGGCCGTGTGCAAGGACGAAAAACAAGGCCCGGACGAAGCCGGGCCCTCCCCCCGGCTTGCGGCTACACTTTTTCTTAATTTGCTCTGGTACAGCGTAAAGTCACAACATTCGTATTTGACGGGCTGGGGAGGGCGGGCAGTCCCCTGCCCGCCGTGCGAAAGGGTCGCGCCATGAAGGCAAGTGCAAAGCTTTCCATGCGCTTTACAGGCACACGGCGGCGAAGGGACTCGCCGCCCTACCCCCGAAAACACGCGAAAAAACAAGCTTTACGCCGTACTGGAGCGGTTCTCGTTTTTCTGTAGCTTCCCAGAAGCTTCCCGCCCACAAGGACGCGCGGAAGCGCGACCCCACGGGGAGGGACGCGCTTCCGCGCGTCCGCGCGCGAATGGGATGTTTCATGCATGCCCCGGCAGCGTCCTGCGGAGACGGCCCGGACAAAGCCGGGTCCTCCCACGATACGGCTATGCTTTTTCTTTGTTTGCTCTGGCCCTGGGTCCATTGGGAGGTGCGGCTTTCAGCCGCGCCTTCGACTTGAACCTGAGGCGCGGCAAGATGCCGCACCCCCGGAAGTGGCGCAAGACCTTCCGAACAAGCATCGCGCGACTTCCGGAGGTGCGGCTTCCAGCCGCGCCGCGCCGCTGGATGCGAGATTATGGAAAACACGGACATTTCCGGCCGTTTTTCCGCTTGTTTCGCTCCGGGCTTGCAGTGGCGCGGGGAACAGGGTATGGTGCCGCAATGAACCACGGAACCTGCATCGACGAACCGGCGGCCCCGCGCGCGCCGCGCCCCGAAGGAGACTCCCCATGACCACGTATCCCTGCACCGGCACCTGCTCGCGCTCGGTGAGCTTCGACATCGCCCCCGACGGCACGCTCGCCGCCTGCTCCTTCGAGGGCGGATGCCCCGGCAACACTGGCGGGGTCGCCAAGCTCGTCGTCGGGCGGCCCGCCGCCGAGGTCGCCGCGCTCCTCAAGGGAACCCCGTGCGGGCGGCGCGGGACGTCGTGCCCGGACCAGCTCGCGCGCGCCATCGAGAGCGAGCTCGCGAAGCGGAACCCGCAGGGCGGCTTCTCCTACGTCATCCCCGTCGCGCTGCTCCTGGCGGTGGCGGTGTTCGCCTTCGTGGTGTACCGCTACCAGCTGGTGCAGCATCTGCCGGGCATTTCGGAGCTGCCGGTGAAGCCGGACATTCCGGTGTTCGCCGCGTTCCCCGACGCGGAGCCGTGCGTGTTCCCGGCCGCGGACGCGCGGCCGGACCTCGCCCCCTCGCCGCCCGGCAGCGGCGACGTGCGCTGGGAGGCGTCGCCCTCCGAGGTGCGCGCGGCGGAGGGGATTCCGCCGTTCCGGACGTCGCCGACGGCCATCGTGTATTCGCTCGACGTCCTGAACCAGCCGTGCATGCTGACGTATTTTTTCCGCCGGGAGCGGCTCTACGGGGTCCAGTTCCAGTTCGCCTCGCCGGGTTCGGGGTTCCTGCCCGACCTCACGCCGCAGCAGGCCCGCAAGCTCTACGACCGCCTCAAGGGCCAGCTCGACGCCCGCTACGGGGACGCGGTGGAGACGACGACGTCGCATCCGCGCTCGGAGGGGGAGGGCGCGGACCCCGCGGACACGGTCGTCACGCGGCTCCTTTCGCAGTGGACGTCGGGGCCGATGGCGGTGACGATGGTGCTCGACCTGTCCACGCCCGCCCCCAGCCTCGAAATCCGCTACAAGGCGACGCCCGCACGCCGCGGCGCGCGGGGGTGAGGGGCGCCCCTGCGTCGCCCGTCCCAGGGTAGGGCGGGCAGTCCCCTGCCCGCCGGGCGCATGGGAAGCCATAGGGGAAACGGGACCTTGCGTGCTGATGCACGCCCCTTTCGCGCGGCGGCGAGGGGACTCGCCGCCCTACCACTGCGTTGCGCACTCCAGAGGGAAGGGATGGGCAGTCCCCCGCCCGCTGTTCATCCGCCGTGTCTGGGCAACTCCTCGCCCGTGAAGGGATGGAACCCCAGCCAATGCGGCCATTCATCCGCATGCGCGGCCAACCCCTTCCGCACCGGATTGTTCCGGATGTACGTCCATGTTTCGCTCGTTTCGGCTTCGTTCCGCATGCGGTGCTCGAAGAAATCGCGCTGGAACGCAATGCCCGACGTCCGCGACAGATAATGTTTCCAGTTGGACACCGTCGCGGCCAAGGATGCATCCCTGGCCACGGAAAGCAGCGCATGGATGTGGTCCGGCATGACGAGAAAAAGGCGCAGGAACCAGACCCCGCGCTCTTGGCAATGGCGTGCAGCGGCCAACAAGGTGTCGGCCACTGGCAGGAACGGGGCCCCCGTTCGATTCCGCGCACAGACCGTGATGAATTGCACGGGGTCGGGCAACGAGGGGTAGGGCGCGGCGTCATGCGGCAACCGTGCGCGGACGGGGTAAGGCGGATGGGAGGGAACGGGAAAAATGTGCATGGATGGAAGAATGTACAGGAACGAGTGTTTTGTCAATGGATTTTGGTAGGGCGGGCAGTCCCTGCCCGCTGGATGCATGGGAAGATGCAGGGAACATGGAACCCTGCGTGCTGATGCACGCCCCTTTCGCACGGCGGCGAGGGGACTCGCCGCCCTACCCTGCGTTGCGCGTTCCACGGGTAGGGCGGGCAGTTCCTGCCCGCCGGGAGGGAGTTATTCGTCGGGGGGCTCGGGCTCCCCGGCGGCGGCGTCTTCGCCGGCGGTGTCCTCGGCGGGCGCGTCGCCTTCGGCCGCCGGGTCGGCGGTTTCGCCGGCGGGGTCGGGGGTGCCTTCGGGCTTGGCTTCGTCGGGGTCGACGGGGGTGGCGGACATGACGGCGTCGCCTTCTTCCAGGTCGATCAGTTTGACGCCCTGGGCGTTGCGGCCGGTCACGCGGATGCCGTCGACCGGGATGCGGATCATGATGCCGCTCTTGGTCACCAGCATGATGCACGCGTCGTCTTCGACGGTCAGCGCCGTGACGAGGGGACCGGTCTTGCCGGTGAGTTCGTTGGCGATCAGGCCGGTGCCGCCGCGGTGCTGCAGGCGGTATTCGCCGAAGTCGGTCCGCTTGCCGTAGCCGTTCTCGGTGATGGTCAGGAGCTTGGCGGTGCCGCGGACGCATTCGAGGCCTTCGACGGTGTCGCCCTCGGCGAGCCGGATGCCGATGACGCCGGCCGCCGGGCGGCCCATGGTGCGGACGTCGGTTTCCTTGAACCGGATGCCCTGGCCGTGGCGGGTGACGAGCATGATTTCGTCTTCGCCGCCGGTGAGTTCGACGCCGACGACGCGGTCGCCTTCTTCGACCCGGATGGCGATGAGCCCGGCGGCGCGGACGTTCTTGTAGGCGGCGAGCGGGGTCTTCTTGACGATGCCGCGCTCGGTGGCGAAGAAGAGGTTCTTGTCGCCGCCGAACCCGCGGACGGGGATGATGGCGGCGATCTTCTCGCCCTCGCCCATCTGCAGGAAGTTGACGACGGCCTTGCCGCGCGAGGTGCGCCCGCTGTCGGGGATGTCGTAGGCCTTGCGGAAGTACATGCGGCCCTGCTCGGTGAAGAAGAGCATCCAGTCGTGCGCGGAGCAGTTGAAGACGTGCTCGACCCAGTCCTCGTCCTTGGTGTCCATGCCGTTGAGGCCCTTGCCGCCGCGCTTCTGTTCGCGGTAGACGCTGGTGAGGGTGCGCTTGAGGTAGCCGCCGTGGGTGACGGTGACGACGCAGTCCTCGTCGGCGATGAGGTCTTCCATGCTGATGTCGGCGGGGTCGAAGGCGATCTCGGTGCGCCGCGGGTCGGCGTACTCCTCGCGGACGGCGCGCAGGTCGTCCTTCATGACGCCGTAGATCTTGATGGGGTTCGCGAGCAGGTCCTCGAGGTACGCGATGCGCTCGAGGATGGCCTTGTACTCGGCCTCGACCTTGTCGCGCTCCAGCCCGGTCAGCTGGTAGAGGCGCATGTCGAGGATGGCGTTCGCCTGGAGCTCGCTGAGGCCGAAGCGCCCCATCAACTGCACGCGCGCGTCGTCGCGGCTGCGGCTGGCGCGGATGATGCGGACGACCTCGTCGAGGTTGTCGAGCGCGATGAGCAGGCCCTCCAATATGTGGGCGCGCGCCCTGGCCTCGCGCAGCTCGTGCTCGCAGCGGCGCTTGAGGACGTCGAAGCGGTGGTCGATGAAGCACTGCATCAGGTCCTTGAGCGTCAGGATGCGCGGCCGGCCGTGGTCGATCGCGAGCATGATCGCGCCGAACGTCATCGACAGCTGCGTCTGCTTGTAGAGGTTGTTGAGCACGATCTCCCCGACCGCGCCGCGCTTGAGCTCCACGACCACGCGGATGCCGTCCTTGTCCGACTCGTCGCGCAGGTCGCTGATGCCCTCGAGCTTGCGCTCGTGGACCAGCTCGGCGATCTTCTCGATGAGGGCCGACTTGTTGACCGTGTAGGGGATTTCCGAGATGATGATGCGTTCGCGGTCGCCCTTCCAGTCCTCCACGCGGGCCTTGCCGCGCACGCAGAGGTGGCCGCGGCCCGTCTCGTACATCTCGCGGATGGGCTTGACGCCGCAGACCGTGCCGCCCGTCGGGAAGTCCGGGCCCTTGACGAACTGCATCAGCTCCGCGACCGTCGCCGCCGGGTGGTCGATGAGGTAGAGCAGCCCGTCGATGACCTCGCCGAGGTTGTGCGGCGGGATGTTCGTCGCCATGCCGACCGCGATGCCGGTCGACCCGTTGACGAGCAGGTTCGGGAACCGCGACGGCAGCACGACCGGCTCGTCGCGCGTCTCGTCGAAGGTCTTCTGCATGTCGACCGTTTCCTTGTCGATGTCGGCGAGCAGTTCCTCGGCGAGGGCGTGGAGCTTGCACTCCGTGTAGCGGTAGGCGGCGGCGGGGTCGCCGTCGATGGAGCCGAAGTTCCCCTGGCCCTGGACGAGCATGTAGCGCATCGAGAAATCCTGGGCCATGCGCACGAGCGTGTCGTAGATGGCGGCGTCGCCGTGCGGGTGGTAGTTGCCGATGACTTCGCCGACGACCTTGGCGCACTTGACGAACTTGACGCGCGAGGTCCATCCGCGTTCCTTCATGGCGAAGAGGATGCGCCGGTTGCTGGGCTTGAGCCCGTCGCGCACGTCGGGGAGCGCGCGCCCCACGATGACGGACATCGAGTAATCGATGTACGCATTGCGCATCTCGTCCTCGATGGTGACATGCTCGATGCGGCTGGCCGCGTTCTGCGGGGCCAGCGCCGCGGGCTGGTATTCCGCGTCCTCGCCGTGGTCCTGTGGGGTCTGTTCGATGTCGTCGCTCATGGTCGATCCTTGCCTTGCAAACTATCCCGGTCATCCTACCAAATCCCCCCCCGGAAACAACTGTTTTCGCGCGCCCGCGCACGCGCGGGACGTGGGCGGAAAGCGTAAGTGGGGAGGAGAAGCCTGTCTTTGGTGGTTGGATCGCGCGAAGCTCTTTCCCCCCTTCCGAGAGGGGGGTGCCGCCCATAGGAAGATGGCTTGTGGATTGCGAGTGTGGAGCGGCAGGAAAGGGCGGCGGGGGGAGTACTGCGGGTGCTGTCGATGCAGGCTTTCGCATGGTCCATCCGCAGAGAGATGATTCTTTTGTTGGCGCTGGAAAGTCGTGATTGCCGCTTTTTCCAATGATTGGAAAAAAGTTTTCCAATGGTTGGAAAACCGCGACCTGCTCCCCATTTTGGGAAAAAACTTGCGCGCGGTCCGCGGCGTGGTACATTGCCTGTCCGCGGGGGCGACCCGGTTTCGACGTGCCTGTCGAAGTCACGGTTGCGCGCCGAGGTCCCCGGTTGGCCTCGTTAATCCACCGGGAAAAAACACAAAAGCCAACGACGAATTGGCCCTCGCGGCGTAATCATTGCCGCGACGTCCGTCCCTCCTCCGCCTGCGGGAGGTGACGGGCGTCATGAGCAGGCTGGCGACCCCTCCCGGGCATCCGGGGAAGGGAGCGAGAACCCACAGGATGCTGGCGGTGCCGTTCGCCCGTCCGCGGACAGACGGCATGGCGAGACTCAATCGCGGAATACGCGCGTAGATGCCGTGGCAACGCTCGTGCGGACGGGAGTTCGACTCTCCCCGCCTCCACCAGTTTGCCAATCCCGCTCCCGCCGGCCCCCCGCCGGCGGGGTCTTTTTTTTCACGGACGGAATGGGGTCGGAGAATGGGTTTTTCGCGTGTTTTTCCGTAATCTCGCGCGTGGGCCGGGGGGAGTGGAAAAGGCCCGCCGGGGAAGGGCGGGCCGGGGGTGGGATGGAGGGGGGCGTCAGGCGTCGACGGTCGGCACCTGGGCCGGGGCCACGTTCTCGAGGAGGACCTTCATCGCGGCGGCGGGGAGGAGGGTGAGGCGGTCGGCGGGGGCGGTCAGGGTCGGGGCGGAGAGGGGGGCGAGGGCGGGGGTGAGGTCGATGGTGAAGGTCGGGGTGGTGTAGCGGTAGCCGCCGGGGATGGGAGCGAGGATGTGGGTGGCGCCGTTGAAGCGGGCGGAGATGGAGCGGGCGGAGCCGGTGCCGGTGATGCGGTAGGCGTTGTTTTCCTGGGAGAGGAATTCGGATTCGGAGACGTAGAGGCGGGGTTTGTCGGCGTAGGGGCGTCCGGCGGTCGGGCAGAAGGTGGCGCAGTTGGCGCATTCGTTGCAGAAGTCGGTCAGCACCGCGGTCTGGGTGGCCTGCGCGACGGCGAAACGTTCGGGGTCGGCGGGGACGGGGGCGCCGTCGGCGACGGTCCAGGAGGGGAGGTCGGCGGCGAAGGGGGCGCAGGTGTAGGTGAGGAAGGCGTGGTTGGGGCAGACGCTGGTGCAGACGGAGCAGAAAGTGTCGCAGGCCAGGCAGCGGGCGGCTTCCTGGCGGGCGGCGTCCCGGGTGAGCGGGAGGACGACTTCGGCGAAGTCGCCGCGGGCGTCGAGGGGCGTCTCGGGGATGGGGGTGCGCGGGACGCGGGTGGCGCGTTTGCGGAGGGTGGCGGGGAAGTCGGCGGGCACCACGGTGGCGGCGGGGGCCGCGTCGGCCGCGGCGCCGAGGATGGCGGCGGCGATCTTCTTGCCGTCGGCCAGGGCCTTGACGAGGGTCGAGGGGCCGCCGTTCACGCAGTCGCCGCCGGCGTAGATGCCGGGGACGGCGGTGGCGCCGGTGGCTTCGTCGGCGACGATGTAGCCTTTCTTGTTGAAGGCGAGGCCGAGGTCGGCCGCGAAGGCGAGGTCGGGTTTCTGGCCGATGGCGGCGATGAGGTGGTCAAGCGGGAGGTCGAAGTCGGAGCCGGGGACTTCGACGGGGCGGCGGCGGCCGGAGGCGTCGGGTTCGCCGAGGGTCATCGTGGAGCAGCGGAGGGCGGTGAGTTTGCCGGATTCGGCGAGGATGGCCTTGGGGGCGGTGAGTTCGCGCAGGGGGATGCCTTCGGAGAGGAGCCCGGCGAGTTCTTCGCGGTGGGCGGGCATTTCTTCGCGGGTGCGGCGGTAGATGACGGTGGGCTCGCCGCCGAGGCGCTTGGCGACGCGCGCGCAGTCCATGGCGACGTCGCCGCCGCCGATGATGCCGACGCGTCCGGAAAGCGCCGTGCATTCGCCGTCGCGGACGCGGCGGAGGAATTCGATGCCGTCGATGACGCCGTCGGCGGTTTCGCCGTCGAGTCCGAGCGGGGCACCGAGCTGGGCCCCGGCGGCGATGACGACGATGTGCCCGGCGGCGCGCAGTCCGGCGATGGTGAAGTCGCGTCCGGCGGCCTGGCCGAAGCGGAACGTGACGCCGGCGGCTTCGAGGCGGGCGGCGTCGCGCTGGATGAGTTCGGGGAGGGCGCGGTAGGCGGGGAGGGTCTTGTTGGCCATGCCGCCGGGGGCGGGACGGGCGTCGTAGACGGTGACGTCGGCCCCGGCTTCGCGCAGGAAGGCGGCCGCGGAGAGTCCGCAGGGACCGGCGCCGATGATGGCGACGCTCACCGCGGGCGCTCCGCCGGTGCCCGCGGCGAGGGGGATGTCCTGGCCGTATTCGAGGGCGGCGCGCTTGAGTTCGCGGATGGCGAGGGGGGTGTCGTACTGGCTGCGGATGCAGGTGGTCTCGCAGGCGTGGTTGCAGGCGCGGCCGAGGGTGGCGGCCATGGCGTTGTCGCGCCGGATGACGGCCGCGGCGCGGTCGAAGTCGCCGGCGGCGATGGCCGCGATGTAGGAGGGGACGTCCTGGGAGAGGGGGCAGGTGGTGCGGCAGGGGGCCGCGATGCAGTCGAAGGCGCCCAGGGGGCGGGTGGTCTTGGTGGCGCGGCGGTCGTAGGTGTCGCGCTTGTAGAGGGGGCTCTCCAGGACGGCCTTGGCGTAGGCCTGGAGGTTGGCGAGGGCTGCGGCTTTGGCGTCTCTCCCGGCGGGGGCGCCGGCCTTGGCGAGGATCCACGCGGGGAGGTCGGCGGCGCCGGCCGCGCGCAGGGCGTCGGCGGCGTTGGCGCAGTACTGGAGGAGGCGCGCGTAGCCGCCCGGACGCAGGAGGTCGCTGCTGGCCGTGATGGTCGTGACGCCGCACGCGAGCAGGTCGGCCACGTTGAAGGCGTCCGCGCCGCCCGCGTAGCTGATGGGGAGGTCGCCGCCGAACTCGGTCTCCAGCTTCGCCGCGAGGTTCACGGTGACGGCCTGGAGGGGGCGGCCGGAGAGGTACATCATCTTTTCGCTGGGGCTGAAGACGGTGCGGTGGTTCTCGACTTCGAGAGTGTTCGAGAGCTTGACGCCGAAGGCGACGCCCTTGCGGGCCGCGCGGGCGCGCAGGTCGGTCAGGATGGCGATGGCGTCGGGATACTTGAGGTCGTGGCCGAACGCGGCGTCGGGCACCGTCACCTGCTTGAAGCCGCACACGCCGTTGAGGATGCCGCGGAGGGCGTCGGGGCCGAGGAGGGTGGGGTTCAATTTGACGTTGGTGTGCAGTCCGCGCTCCTCGATGAGGTAGGCGGCGATCTTGCCGATTTCGTCGGGCGGGCAGCCGTGCATCGTCGAGAGCGTCACGTTGTCGGAGAGGCGGCGCGGGATGTCGAGGTCGCGGACCGCGGGATAGACTTCGGCGACGGCGGCGACCGCTTCGTCGTACTCCGCGCCGGCGTCCGCCATGCGCGCGAGGAAGCCCTGGACGTTCGGCTTGAGGATGCCTTCGAGGTTGTAGCCGACCGACATGTTGAAAATCATCCCCGGGCGCCCCGCGCGGCCCAGCTTGTGCTGGAGGGCGTGGATCAGGACCCACGCGATGAGGTACTCGCGGAAGGACTGGTCGATCTTCAGCTCCTGGCTCCATTCGACGTTGTAGCCTTCGTCCTGCATGTCGATGCAGGGCTTGCTGACGACCAGCTCGTCGAGGGTCTGGATGGTCTTGAGCTCGATGAAGCGCCCGCCGTGCAGCCACGCCGCGACGATGTTCTGCGCCATCTGCGAGTGGGGGCCGGCCGCGACGCCGAAGGGCGTGTCGAGGGGCTGGCCGTAGAGGGAGGTGCGGAAGGGGTCGTCCGCCGCGGGCACGAAGAAGAGCTCCTTCGGGATGCCGAAGACGCTGCCGCGCGCCTCCAGTTCACCGAACACCCACTTGGCCAACGTGCGGAAATCCAACGGCTGGAAATGGTCTGACATGCTGCTCTCCTCTGTAAGGTATGTCCTCGGCGCCCGCCCCCGACGCCGGGAGCGAAACCGCAAAAGCATTGTGGCACAAAAAGGACGCCCTGCGCAAGCGCGCATTCTGGCGGTGCGGCGCCCGCGGGAGCAGGACAATCTTTTGCATGGTGCGGCTGGCCGGTAGGGGCCGACCTCCGGGCGGCCCGTCATGGGCCATCCTGCCGCACGGGCCCGCCCGGAGGTCGGGCCCTACCGGTGGGAGGGCCCGACAAGAAATCGCAAGGGCTTCGCCTGACTCCCCAAAAGTCACTGTTTTGTCCTGCACCCCGGGTCCACCGCCCTTCCGAAAACCGCTATTGCCCCCCACCCCCCTCCCATCGTATGCTCCGCCCCATGAGCAACTGGATTGGAGCCTTGGGCGGAAGCGTGCTGTCGCGGCTGGGTACGGCCGCGCGCCTCGCGGGCACCCTCTTCGCGGTCGCCTGGAAAAGCCTCCAGCCGCGCACCTGGACCGTCCCCTTCCGCAATGTCCTGGCCCGCCAGGTGCTGTTTACCGGCTACGAAGCCACCGGATTCGTCTCCCTCATCGCGCTCCTGTTCGGCGTGCTGGCCGTCGTCCAGGCCCAGATCTGGCTCGCCAAGTTCGGCCAGAGCGACCTCATCGGCCCCGTCCTCGTCGCCGTCGTCATCCGCGAACTCGGCCCGCTGCTCACGAATTTCGTGGTCATCGCCCGCAGCGGCACCGCCATCTCCACCGAGCTCGCGAACATGAAGGTCAACGGCGAGGTCCGCTCCCTCGACGCCATGGGCCTCGATCCCTTCGTCTACCTCGTGATGCCCCGCGTCCTCGGCGTGGCCGCCTCGACCTTCTGCCTGACGATCGTCTTCGCCGCCGTCTCCCTCCTCGGCGGCTACGCCTGCCTCTGGCTCCTGGAATGGGGCGACCTGGACATGGGCCGCTTCTTCTCGAACGTCCTCGGCGCCGTCCGCCAGGCCGACGTCGCGACGCTGCTGGCCAAGTCCATCCTGCCCGGCATGCTCACCGGCGCTTGCTGCTGCGAGGAAGGCCTGGGCGTCGGCCCCGCCGTCACCGAAGTCCCCATCGCGGCCGCCCGCGGCGTCCTCCGCTCCATCGCCTCCCTCTTCATCCTCGCCGTCGTCATCGACCTTGCCGCCTACCTCTGACCGCGGAGCCCCGCCATGCATCCGATCCTCTTCACCGTCTTCCACTTCCCCGTCCGTTCCTACGGCGTGATGGCCGCGCTGGGCTTCCTGGCCGCCGTCGCCACGTGGACGTGGCTGGCGCGCACCGGCCGCGAACCGGCCTTCACCGCCGAGATGGCGGTCGACCTCGGGGTGTGGCTGATGCTCTCCGGCATCGCCGGCTCCCGCATCGCCTACGTGGTGGCGAACTGGGACTACTACCGCGCCGTGCCCGCCGAAATCGTCCGCATCGACCAGGGCGGGCTCATCTTCTACGGCGGCCTGATCCTCGCCTCGCTGGCGCTGGTGGTCTTCGCCCGCCGCAAGCGGATTTCCCTCTGGCGCATGGCCGACGTCGCCATCCCCGGCCTGGCCATCGGCCATGCCCTCGGACGGATTGGCTGCTTCCTGAACGGTTGCTGCTACGGCCGGGCGGCGACGGCCCATCCCGCATGGGGCGTCGTCTACCCCGCCGGAAGCGAGCCCGGAAACCTCTTCCCCGGCACCCCCCTCTATCCCGTGCAGCTGATCGAAGCCGCCTGGCTGATTGCCGTATGGGTCCTCCTCCTCCGGGCCTGGCCGCGCAACCGGCGTCCCGGATTCCTCTTCGCCCTCTACCTCCTCGCCTACCCCCCCGCCCGCTTCCTCCTCGAATACCTCCGCGGCGATCCCCGGCAGGGCTTCCTCCACATCGACGCCGCCCAATGGATCTCCATCGCCCTCTTCCTCTTCGGCGCCGCCCTCGCCGCCCACCTCCGCCGCCGCTCCTGACCCGCGCCCTTTCCCCCCTTTCCCTCCCCCACCCCTCCATATCGTGAGATTATGGAAAACACCCTCATTTCCCATCCGTTTCCCCATCGTCTCCCCCCATGAACACTCCCACCATTTGAAATCCAAAATCTGAAATTCCCCCTCCTTCTCCGCCCCCTCCCCGCCCGCCGCTTTCCCATGTCGTGAGATTACGGAAAAACCGCGCGTTTCCCATCGTTTTCCCCCTCTCTGCCACCCATCCACATTCCGCCCGCCATGGCGCCCGCATCTTTTCACTTTTCACTTGTCACTTTTCACTCGTCCGCTCCCGCCCCCCGCGCTAGGATGCCCCGCATGAGCCAGAACCCCCAAGAAGACGCGTCCACCCAATCCCAGGCCACCATGCGGATCGACATCACGCCCGCGATGCTCGAGCAGCTGCAGCAGGCGCCCGTCGCGACCACGACCGCCCGCATCGCGCGCGGCGGCGCCGGGGCCTCCCCCTACGCCGGGCGGCCCGGCGGGCCCGCCGTCATCCGCATCCCCTCCGCGGTGGCGCGCCCGCTCGGCGGCGAGGATTTCCAGGTCCTGCTCCAGAGCATCTACGACGCCGTCTTCATCACCGACCCCGCGGGGGCCATCCAGACGGCCAACGCGCGCGCGGAACAGTTCTTCCACTCCACCCGCGCCGAATTCCGCAAGACGAACATCTTCGACTGGCTCTGCGGCGCCGAACGCAGCCTGCTCGACACCATCCTGGGGACGCTCCAGAACAACCGCTTTGTGTTGATCCAGGCGCTCTGCCGCCGCACCGACGAGACGATGTTCCCGGCGGAAATCTCCGTATCGCACCTCAAGATCGGCGGCCAGCAGCACCTGAGCTTCTTCGTGCGCGACATCACGTTGCGGCGCGAGCGCGAGGAGCGCCTGCAGACCGGGTTCAACGCCTTGCAGAACGCCGGCGGCGGCATCGCCGTGGCGGACGTCGAAGGCGTCCTCGCCGGCTACGTCAACCCGGCCATGATGCAGCTCCTCGGCCTCGCCTCCGCCGAAGAGGCGATGCAGCACCGCTTCGACGAATTCATGGCCGAGCCCGCGCTGATGGCCGACATGCTGGAGAGCGCGCAGCAGGGCGGCACCTGGGCGGGCGAACTCGAGATGCGCCGCACCGACGAAACCCCGTTCTTCGCGCAGGCGGCCCTCGCGCCCAACCTGAACCCCGACGGCGCGATGACCGGCATCGTCATCTCCCTCGTGGACGTGACCCCCGCCCGCACCGCCCAGCAGCAGCTGGAGCACTACGCCACGCAGCTGCGCCAGAAGAACGAGGAGATGGAGGCGGACCTGCGCATGGCGCGCGACCTCCAGTACGCCTTCCTGCCCGCCGGCTACCCCGCCGTCTCGGGTCCCGCCGGAACCCTCTCCTTCGCCCACGTCTACCACCCGAGCGGGCTGGTCGGCGGCGACTTCTTCAGCCTCCTGAAACTCTCGCCCAGCCGCGTCATGGTCTTCGTCGCCGACGTCATGGGCCACGGCGTGCGCGCGTCGCTGGTCGTCGCGACCCTCCGCGGCCTGCTCGAACAGATCGCGAAGGAGACGCAGGAGCCCGGCGAATTCCTGACCCGCCTCAACGCGGCCTACTGCCGCATCTTCGGCCGCGCCGGCGAACTGATGTTCGCGACGGCCAGCTGCATGCGCATCGATGTCGCGGCCGGGGCCATCGCCTACGCCCACGCCGGCCACCCGCTCCCCATCGTGATGTCGACCGACGCCCCCGCGCACGAAGCGGCGGTGCCCGAAGACGTCCTCGGCCCGGCCCTCGGCCTCTTCCCCGACGCCGCCTACACCCAGTTCGCGGCCCCGCTGGCGCCCGGCGCGCAGTACCTCTTCTACACCGACGGCCTGACCGAGACCCGCAACGCCGCCCAGGACGAATTCTCCGAGGAAGGCCTCATCCATTCCCTCCAGGCGCACGGCGGCACCCCCCTCGACGCGCTCCTCTCCGCCATCGTCTCCGACGCCGCCGAATTCGGCTCCTGCACCGAATTCGAAGACGACGTCTGCCTTCTCGGCATCCGCTGCACCCCCCCCGCCCCGCCGTCCTGGCCCTCGGCCAGTTCGACGGCATCCACCTCGGGCACCAGGCCGTCCTTCGCGCCGCGCGCGACCTGGCGCGGGAGCTCGGCGCGAGGGCCCGGTGCCTGACCTTCGAACCGCATGTCATGCGCGTGCTCGACCCCGCCCGCGCCCCCCTCGAACTCGCCACGCCCGCCCAGAACGCCGCCCGCATCCGCGACTGCGGCCTCGACGGCACCGTCGTTTTCCCCTTCGACCGCGACTGGGCCGCCCGCTCCGCGATGGACTTCCTACGCGCGCTGCCCGGCGCCGTCCGCGCGCCCGTCGCCGGCGTCGTGTCGGGGGCCGACTTCGCGTTCGGGCGCAACCGCGAAGCCACCGCCGCCGACCTCCCCCGCCTGGCCACCGCCGCCGGAATCCCCCGCGCCGCCATCGTGCCTCCCGTCCTCTGGCGCGGCGCCCCCGTATCCTCCAGCCGCATCCGCGCCGCCGTCGCCGAAGGCGATGCCGAAGCCGCCGCCGCCATGCTCGGACGCCCCTTCGCCCTCGAAGGCACCGTCGTCCACGGACGCGCCGTCGGCCGCCAGCACGGCCTCCCCACCGCCAACGTCCGCCCCACCCTCCCCATACGCCCCAAGCCCGGCGTCTACGCCGCCCGCCTCGACGACCACCCCGCCGCCGCCTTCGTGCCCGACCCCGCCGATCCCGCCCAGACCGCCAAATTCGGCGACGTTGTCGAAGTCCACATCCTCGGCGCCGCCGGCGACTGGTACGGCCGCCGCGTCGAAGTCCATTTCCTCCACCGCCTCCGCCCCTACCTTCCCTTCCCCGACCAAACCGCCGCCTCCGCCCAGATCCGCCTCGACTTGGAGGCCATGCGCCCCTGGCTCTGACGCCGCCCCCGCTTTCCGATTGCAGTCGATTGCAATCGCCCCCCATTTCCGCTACAAGAGAGCTTGAACCATGAAATCCCTCCCCGAACTCCTCGCCCCCGCCGGCGAAAAAGCCGCCGCCTACGCCGCCTTCGCCTTCGGCGCCGACGCCATCTACACCGGCCTCCCCCGCTTCTCCGCGCGCGCCGAAGCCGTCAACCTGACCCCCGCCGATCTGGCCGAAGTCTGCGCCTACGCCCACGGACAGCCCCGGCCCCGCCGCGTGTACGTCACCCTCAACACCCTCATCCGCACCGCCGAGACCGCGGACCTCCTGCGCTCCCTGGCCCTCTGCGCCGACTGCGGGGCCGACGCCGTGATCGTGCAGGACCTCGGCGTCGCGCGCCTGGCCCGCCGCCACTACCCCGAACTGCGCCTCCACGCCTCCACCCAGCTCGCGATCCACAACCTCGAAGGCTGCCGCGCGGCCGCCCGCCTCGGCTTCAAGCGCGCCACCCTCGCGCGCGAACTGACCCTCGACGAAATCCGTGCCATCGCCGCCGCCTCCCCCATCGAAGTCGAGACCTTCGCCCACGGCGCCCTCTGCTACTCCTACTCCGGCCTCTGCCTCTACTCCGCCCTCCTCCGCGGCCGCTCCGGCAACCGCGGCGCCTGCGCCTACCCCTGCCGCGACGCCTTCACCCCCGTCGACGCCGACGGCGACAACGCTGCCTCCAAGCCCCGCCTCGCCTTCGCCATGAAGGACCTTTGCACCGCCCCCTGCCTCCACGACCTCGTCCGTACCGGCGCCGCCTCCCTCAAGATCGAAGGCCGCAAGAAATCCCCGTTGTATGTCGCCGCCGCCGTCCGCCTCTACCGCGGCCTCCTCGACGGCACCTTCACCCCCGCCGAACGAGCCGCCGCCGAACGCGACCTCCAGACCGTCTTCTCCCGCCCCACCACCGACCTCCACCTCCGTTCCCGCTGGAACCCCTCCGTCCTCTCCCCCGACGCCACCGGCCATCTCGGCGCCCCCCTCGGCCGCGTCGAACTCGCCACCCGCAACTTCCTCCAGTTCCGCACCGAACTGCCCCTCGAAGTCCACGACGGCATCCAATTCCTCCTCCCCAACCAGACCCGTCCCCACGGCTTCCCCGTCGAAGAAATCACCCTCTCCACCGGCCGCACCGTCTACGCCGCCCCCGCCGGAACCCTTCTCGAAGTCCCCCTCCCGCCCGGCACCCCCTACATCCCCAAAGGCACCCCCCTCCACCTCGCCTCCTCCCAGACCGCCAAACGCCGCCTCCGCTTCGACCTCCCCAACCCCCGCGAATGGCGAAAACGCACCCCCGTCGCCCTCCGCCTCGCCGCCACCCCCGACCAACTCACCCTCGCCGCCACCGCCGGAACCTCCACCACCACCCACGCCTGGCCTGGACCCTTCCCCGCCGCCAAAGACCCCGGCAAAATGGCCAGCGCCCTCCGCGAATCCTTCGCCAAGCTCGGCGACACCCCCTTCGCGCTCGCCACCCTCGACATCGACGGCACCTTGCCCTTCGTTCCCGTCTCCCGCCTCAACGACATGCGCCGCGAATGGTCCACCGCCCTCGCCGCCGTCCTCCAGTCCGCCGCCGACGCCCGCCTCTCCACCGCCCTCTCCGACCTTGAAATCACTTCCGGAGGTGCGGCTTCCAGCCGCGCCCACCCCTCCCCAAACAATCCAACACCCACCCCCTTCCTCGTCAAAACCGACGCCCCCTCCGCCTTCCTCGCCGCCTACCCCGACGGCGACCTCCCGCCGCGCGTCACCGAACTCTGCATCGAACTCGACGGCCGCCCCGCGACCACCGACGCCATCGCCCGCCTCTCCTCCGTCCTGCCGCCCCGCATCGCCCTCCGCCTGGCCCTCCCCATGATCGTCCGCGCCTGGGACCGCGAACCCCTGCTCGCCCAGATCCGCCACCACCTCGACCTCGGCCACCGCCTGTGGGAAGCCGCGAACATCTCCTCCCTCGACCTCCTTCCAAAGAACCACCCCGACCTCGACCTGTCGGCCGACTGGCCCCTCTACGCCCTGAACCCCCAAGCCGCCGCCGCCTGGCGCGACCGCGGCATCACCCGCCTGACCATCTCCCCCGAAGACACAGAAGACAACGCCCTCGCCCTCGCCTCCTCCGTCCCCATCCCCGTGGTCTGGCCCGTCCGCCGCGACTCGCCGTTGTTCATCTCCGAGAACTGCCCCCACGCCGCCGCGACCGGCGCCTGTCCCCATGACGGCCGTTGCGGCTACCCCGGCGAAACCCTCCGCAACCGCGCCGGCGAAACCATCCGCATCATCCCCCGCCACTGCCGCTTCTACACCCTCTCCGACGCCCCCACCTACCGCCCCCTCCCCCCCGACTCCCCCTTCCTCCCCCGCGCCGACTACCTCCTCCGCCCCCTCGCCCCCTCCACCCTCCGCCAAGACCTCTCCTCCCTCGCCCGCTGACCCCGCCTTTTCTTCCCTTCCCCCCCCGTTCCCCCATGTCGTGAGATTATGGAAAACACGCGCATTCCCCTCACATTTCCACCATCCTCTCCTTCATGATTATCCCCCCCCCATTCCTCCCCTCCCTATCCCGAATGCTGACCAGACAAGCTTCTCCTCACCAGCGAAAAACAAATCCCAACATGGGAACGACTGTTCCAGTTCATGCCTGCGGCGCAAACTCGGAGCGCGCGGAGGAAGGAGACACGGAGGTTTCCGGGAGAGGACTTCGCTCCGGCGGCATCCATTCTTTCCCTGCCTTGGCCACCGGAAAGGAGTTTGAAGTGTGTTTTCGGAGCGTGGTCACCCCTCCGGCAAACTCCACCTCCCAAAACCCTCCGTGCCTCCTTCCTCCGTCCCCTCCGTGTTTCGCGCCGCAAGCCCGTGTCCCAAAGGAGAATCCTTGCCTGCGCAGCATTCCTTCCTATCCCCCTTGCCCTTCCCCGCCCAACCCCAGCCGCCACGCTTCCCCGCCCGCCTGCCGCCCCGCCCCTCAACGGGAGTGCGCCCGGACCAGCGCGTAGAAGCGGTCCTCGTACTCCTGGAACCGCCCCCGCCGCTTGAGGAGCCCGGCCAGCGCGGAAAGACTCGACTTGTCCCGCGCGGCCAGCCGGAAAGCGGCTTCGATCTCGTGCTTCGACCCGTCCGGATCCGCCCGCAGCTCCCGCGCATTCAGGGGCGCCGAGTTCCGGGTCATCCCGAAAAGCAGCGTCAGCAGGCTCACCTCCCACGGCTCGTCCACCCCCACCAGCAGCGCCGAATACGGATCGTTCCGCGACTCTAAATCCGCCTTGACCCGATCCAGGACGTTCGGCAGCGCATCGTGCACCACCGTCTCGCTCAGCGTCTCCTGGCGGATCTTGAAGCCGTACTTGAGGATCGAGATATCCTGTTCCTGCAACCACCGAGCGAACGCTTCCGCCTGCTCCGACGCGAACCCCGACTCCAGCGGCGACTCCCGCAGCGAATCCGGCGTCAGGATTTGCGGGCGGAACGACTGGATACGCCCTTCCCGGATCCGCACCTGCCCCACGCTGTCCATTGGCTCCGCCAGCAGGTGGTAGCGCACCAGCGTCACCCCGAACGTCTCCAGACGGCCGCGCGGCATCAGCACGATCTGCGTGTTGTGCACGGCGTACCAGAAATCGAATGCCCGGGTTTCTTCCATGCCCGTTCTATACGCCACCGCACCCGCCCTTGCAAAGTTGAAAACTCCGCCCCCCTCCTCCCCTGTCCGCGAGATTATGGAAAACCACGCGGAAATCCACCGATTCCATGCACGTTCTCCACGAGAAAACCCGCGGATTCCTCCGCGGGCCATCCCCCCTTTTCCCTGCCCCCGCCCCTACCGGCTGCCCGGCAACAGGAGCCCGTCGGCCCCGTCCGACGACCCTCCGAAGTCCTCGGAATAGATGACCAGCCGCGCCTTCGGCTTGCACTCGACCCGCTGCTGGTCGCGCCAGAAGGTGATGACCTCGCCTTCCATGATGTTCCGCCCCTGCATCACCTGCGGCGGCCCGCCCGCCAGCACGATCCGCCCGGTCGGCACGTCGTACGTCGCGACCTCGGAGCGCGCCTTCTTGTCCCCCTGCGTCAGCAGCACGCGGCCCTCGGCCTTGACGGTCTGGGCCCCGCCGTGCTCGGTGAAGACGATGGTCAGCCGCTGGGCGCTCAGCTGCATCCGCGGGTCGTTGACCATCACGTTGCCGTCGAACAGCGCGAACTTCTGCGTGTAGTCGAACGTCAGCTTGTCCGCCGTGACGATGGTGGCGTCGTCGCTGGCCTCGAGGCTGCGCCCGTCGTCGTCGAGGGCGCTCGCCGCGCGCGCGGCCGGCGGGGCGAATGCCAGCACGGCGAGGGCGAGGGCGGGAAGGATGCATGTCAGGATGCTTTTCATGTTGGACCTCACGGGTTTTGGGCTTCTGGCGGAACGGCGATGTCCTCGAGCGGCTCGCTGGCCGCGGGCTCGGAGAGCGCGTCGTCGAGCGACGAGTCGAGGATGACCTTGGCGTTGTGGAAAATCTGGAACTGCGCGTTCTCGCCGTTCCAGGCAAAACCGTCGCCGGTCACGATCCCCCGCCCGGTGACGATCCGGATGTGGTCCTTGGACGCGGCCTTCTTCTGGGTCGGGGCGTACGCGCATTCCGGCGAGAACACCCGCGCCACCACTTCCCCCTCGTTGAAGATTTCAATCTTCAGGCCGGTCAGCTGGATGATGTTGTCGGCCAGGAAGGTCGCGGTCTCGCCGTACAGCTGGTGCTGCAGGCGCCCGTCGGAGCCGTATTCGGGCAACCGGAAATTCTTGATGGTCTGCCCCTGCATCTGGGCAAGCGCGGCGGGCGCGGCGGCCAGCGCGGCCGCCAGCGCGAGGGCCGCGGCCGCGGGACGGAACCGGGGTGTTGCGAACGGATTCATGCGTGCAACTTAATGCGTCTGCCGGGAAAAAGGCAATCCCAAACCGCGCCGCCGCCTCAGCGGCGGTTCGGCCGCGACGGCACCCACTCCCGGATTCTGTCCAGCTCCCCCGTCCAGCGCCGGCGGTTCGCCCGCAGCTCCGCGAAGGCCCCGTACAGGTCGCAGAAGATCTCCCGGAACTGCTCCAGGTAGATCATGCGTTCCTGGAAGCGGCTCGCCGCATCCATCGGGCCCTCCCCCTGCGGCACCTTCAGCGACCGCACCGCGAACGTGTCCGCATCCAGCTGGAACCGCCACTGCGTCGCCTCGTCCAGCGCGAACGTCACCGTCGCCGCCTTGAGCTTCTTGCCCGCCTTCAGGCACGTCTTGGCCTCCGCGCTCCGTTCCGGCAGCCCCTTGCGCAGCACCGTCACGTGCGCCCCGTCCCCCTCGTGGGCGAACGTCAGCGGCCCCTCGATCAGCACGTCCAGCGACCGGCCGTCCGCCAGCGCCACCCGCCCGTTCTGGCTCTCCGCCTTGAACCACAGCCACGTCAGGAACTCCCGCCCCGGCAGCATCTCCATCGCCGTGTCGGCCGTTTCCCTCGAGAACCCGTCCCCGTGCAGGTCCGCCAAATCCACGTTCTTCAGCCGCAGCGCCATCGCCTCCGGCTCCTCCGGCGCGCCCGAAAAGCCGAGCGCCTCCCGTAGCGCCCCGCAGAACGTGTCGATCAGCGTGTCCGACAGCGCCGTCGCGAACAGATGGTGCGTCCCCGGCTGGTACACGAACGGCAGCGCCTGGATTGACGGCGGCATCTTCGGCGTCAGCCGCTCCTTCACCTCCTTGCGGATTTCCGCGCGGTCCTTCGCCTTGAGGAACGCCACCCCCTCCGCCGCCGCGCGCGCGATTTCCTCCATCCGGCACTCCGCCTTCAGCAGCGCGCCAGGGACCTTCCGCGTCGCCGTGCGCCACGTCAGCCGCACGTAGCCGGCGTACTGCGCCGACTCCTCCGTCAGGTTCGTGTCCAGCAGGTGGCGGCCCGTCACCCAGCCCGACTGCGACTCCAGGTCGGACGCATCCAGCGACCCGGCGTGCTTCGCCGCGAACTTTTCCAGCCAGTTCTTCGGGAATGGCCGCGGCAGCGCCACCACCCTGAAACTCATCGATCCACTTTCGAAAGCCATGTATCCTCCTGTCGCGGTCCCACGGACCGCATGTCCCGCCACGATGCCACGCCCCCGCCCCCCCTGCAAGCCGTAATCTCCCCGCCCCATGCCGCGAGATTATGGAAAACACTTGACATCCCCCCGCGCCCGCCCCATTCTCGCGCCCATGAAAACGCAACTCCTCAACGCCCTCCGCAACACCGGCCGCGTCCTCGACGGCCTCGACCGCATCAACCGCCAGGATGTCGGCCGCATCCACGCCGACCGCTGCATCCCCATTCTCATGGCCCTCGCGCCGCCGGTCTTCGCCGCGTTCGTCCTCGGCGAAGTCGGCATGTGGGCCATCGACGAAATCCGCCACCAGGTCCGCATCCGCGAAAAGCGCCCCGCCTCCCCCTCCCTGCGCGGCACCCCCACGCCCAAGGAAATCGCCGCCGACTGGGCCGACCGCCCCCGTTCCCTCGCCACCTGCCTGCGCCTCGCCTCCCGGCTGGCCGACCTCGACCCCACGCTCGACCACACGCTCGTCCTCCGCGAACTCCCCAGCGGCAAGAAACTCATCCGCGCCCGGAAGGGCGGCATGAAAGGCTGGCTGGAAGACCACCGCGTGGCCGTCTCCTATCCCACCGTCATGCGCTACAAGAAGCTCGCCCAGCGCCTCCGCCGCGTGCTGGAGCTCGACGACCGCCTCCCGCTCGAATGGGCAATGTCCGGCCTCCCCGAAAACCAATTCCTAGATCCCGACCTCGCCGCACAGCTCGCGGCCGCGTCCCGCCGCCTGGCCAAAATCCTCCGCGACAATTCCTCCCTGGCCGCCCTCACCCGCGAAGTCGAACGCAAGCTTGGCATCCTCCGTCTCGTGACCGTGCGGAAGAGCCGCGGTCCGAGATGCGGAAAAGGACGGAAAAACAATGGGTTTTCCGTAATCTCGCGAGGACGGCGGGCGAACGTCTCCCCGGGGCGCGTCGAAGCGACGAAGACCGCGATGGCGAGGCTGCTCAAGGCCCGCAACCTGTCCGGTCCGGCCCTGCATCTCCAAAACCGCCTGGCCATCTGGCTGTCCGGGCTGCCCCCGGCCGCCCCTTGATGCCTCAGCGGGCGGTCCGCCCCCGCGGCCGCCCCGCCGCCAGCCACTTCCCCTTCCGTTCCGCCTCCGGGAATTTCTCGATGGCGTACCGCAGCATCGTCCGCGGCATCTCCGCGCACCGCGGCTCCAGGAACGCCCGCAACGCGCCGGCGTCCCGCTTGCCGGCCTCCCGGAGAAGCCAGCCGACGGCCTTGTGGATGAGGTCGTGCGGGTGGTGCAGCAGGATGTCGGCGATCGCGAACGTATCCCCCAGCTCCCCGCACCGCACGAACGCCATCGTGCTGACAATCCCGATCCGCCGCTCCCAAACGCTCCTCCCCTCCCGCGCCAGCCGGTACAGCACGCCCCGGTCCCTGTCCACAAGCCATTCCCCCAGCAGGGCATAGCACGACAGATCCACGAGGTCCCAATTGTTGATGCGTTCCGTGTGCGCGAGATAGAAATCGGCGCACGCCGCGCGTCGCCCCGGGTCCTTCCGGGCGTGCGCGAACATTTCGACCAGGGCCAGCAGCCCGGCCAGCCGCACCTCGTGGTAGGGGCTCGCGAGGCACTCACCGATTTCGCCGAACCCGACCTCCCGCCACCTCCGCCGCACCGCCTCCCGGACGGCCGGCACCTTGACGCCGAGGAACACGTCCCCCTCCCCGTACTCCCCCGGACCCGTCCGGAAAAATCTCGCCATGCCCGGCACCGCCGCCGGATTTGCGCGCCCGAGGATGTCTTCGCCCAGTATGTTCACGACGCGTTTTCCTCCGTATTCAACCGCATTTTCTGTAATCTCACGCCGATTCCCGTTCCGGGGGGGCGGCCAATCCGCAAGCTCGCGGACACTCAGTGTTCCTTCCCGGCCGTCCCGTCCGCGCCCGACAGGCCCAGCGCGCGCAGGATCGGCTTGATGGTGGTCCCCTGGAGGAGCAACGTGAACAGCACCGTGCCGACGGTCAGCTGCACCAGCAGCTTGCGCTCCTCGGGGGATACCAGCGTCGTGGGCACGGACACGGCCAGCGCGACGGGGAGGGCGCCGCGCAGGCCGCTCCACGCCATGACGGCCTGCATGCGGGGCGGGATGCGGTCGCCGGGCCGTTTCCTCCAGCGGGCGAGCAGGTTGCAGAACGCGCCGGTGCCGCCGACGATCAGCGCGCGCGTCGCAAGCACCAGCGCGATGGCCACGGCCAGCGGCGCGGCGACGGACGCCAGGCGGCCCATGTCGCGGATGAGGTACGACTCGGTCAGCCCCAGCATCAGGAAGATCACGCTGTTGGCCATGTAGGAGGCGAAGCCCCAGAAATCGTGGAGGTAGTGTCGGGTTTCCGTGGAGAGCCATTCGCGCGTCGCCTTGACGGCGAGGCCGGCGCCGCACGCGGCCATGACGCCGGAGAGGCCGAGGTAGCTGTTGGCGAGGGTGAAGGCGGCGTAGGCGACCACGGTCGTCAGCGCGATCTCCGTCAGCGCGTCGTTGCGCGTCCAGCGGATGAGCAGCATCACGGCCAGTCCGACCGCGGCCCCGACGACGGCGCTCCCGCAGAAAATCCACAGGAAGTCGATTGGCACGTGCGCGAGGGTGTGCAGGTTCCACGTGGCGGCGGGATCGGGCAGCAGCAGGCTGGAGGCGACGATGGCCGAGACGAGGTCGAACATGACGATGGCCGTCGCGTCGTTGAACAGGCTTTCCGCGTCGACCAGGAGCGTCAGGCGGGGCGGGGCGCCGATTTCGTTGAAGAGGGCGATGCAGGCGACGGGGTCGGTCGTCGAGATGAGCGCGCCGAAGAGCATGGCGGCGTTCAGGCCGAGGGGGGTCCAGCGGGCGAGGCCGAGCCCGGCGAGGGCGGTGACGGCCATGACGCCGGGGATGGCCAGCAGCAGGATGGGCAGCGCATTGCGGAGGATGCCGCGGACGTCGAGGTGGAGGGCGGCGTCGAAGATGAGCGTCGGCAGGAGGATGTAGAGCGTGAAGTTCGGCGTCAGGTGCAGGGTGTCGAGCACGGCGAGGCGCGGCACGTGTTCGCCGAGGTCGTTGAGGAGCATGCCGGTGAGCACGAGCGCGATGGTGTAGGGGAAACGGATGCGCCGGCAGACGTTGGACAGCAGCATCGCGACCATCACCAGCACCGTGCCGCACGCCACCCATACCACGGGAAAATCGTTCATCGTTCAACCTCCTTGCAACCGGCCGCGGGCCGGAACCTCACTTCAGCGCCTCCAGCACTGGCGTCGCGAAAGCCCACACGCCGGTCAACGTCCCCACCTCGTCCCGCAGCGCCTGCAACCGCGCCATCAGCGCCGCGGCGGCCGCGTCCCCGCGCACCGCCAGGATGGCGGCGTTCGCGCCGGGCCACACCGAATTGTCGAGGCGGGGGCCGCTCTGCGGGCCGTCGCCGGTGAGGCGGGGCCAGCGCGTGTAGCCGCCCGGCGCGGCCTCCCGGAGGGCGGCGAGGATGTCGGAGTCGATCACGATGTCGTAAAGGATCCAAACGGCTTTCATCTCCAAAGTCTCCTGCATTGCATGCCGCCACGATAGCACACCCCCGCCTCCTTGCCTACGGGTTTCGCCAATCCGCAGCCCGCGGCCTTTCCGCCTCCCCGCCCGCAACCGTCCCGGCCCGCGAGATTATGGAAAATAGGGCTTTTCCGTCGATTTCGCCCCGCGGCCGGCGGGCCGGAGGGTTCACGGTCCGCGGCGGGGGGGGGCGGCCGCGCGCCGCCGCCGGGGGGCGGATGGCCGGCCCGTGTTTGGAAGGGGAGAAGGATGGGTGGTAATATGTGGAAAATGGAAGGGTTTTCAATAATCTCGCGATATGGATGGGGAGGGCGGCGGGAGGTTTGGCCTTGCGGGGAGGGCGGGGGGCGGGATAGAGTGCGGGCATGAAGAAAACGATTTTGATTGTTGCATTGGTTGCGGCGGCGGTGGCCGGCTCGCAGGCGGAGGAACGGCGCATGCAGGTGCGCTCGCCCGGCGCCAAGGTACACTCCCGTCCGGAGGCGTCCGCGCCCCAGCTGGGCACGGTGCCGGGGGGCGACATCGTGTTCGTCTCGCGCACCGAGGGCGGCTGGGCGGCCATATCGCCCCCGACCAGCGTCGGCGTGTGGATCAACACGGTGTTCGTCGAGGACGGGCACGTGGTGGCCAAGAGCATCCAGGTGCGCTCGGGCCCCGGCATCGAGCACGACATCGTGGGCACTCTCCAGCGCGGCGCCCCGGTGCTGCCGCTCGAGGAATCGGGCGAGTGGTGCAAGATATCGCCGCCGTCGTCGATGACGGTCTGGGTGCAGGAGAGCACGCTGTCGGCGGTCCCGGAGCAGACGGAGCCCATCCGCGAAGTGGCCCCGCCCGCGGCCCCGGCCCCCGCACCCGCCCCGGCCCCAGCTCCCGCGCCCGCCCCCGAACCGGCGCCCGTGGTGGCCCCCGCACCGGCCCCAGCGCCGGCCCCGGCGCCGGCCCCCGCACCGGCGCCCGCTCCCGCCCCAGTCAAGGTCGAACCGTCGAAACCCGCGCCCGCGCCGAAACCGGCGGCCCAGCCCAAGCCCGCCGTGCAGGCCAAGCCGCTGGCCGTGCAACCGAAACCCCTGGCCGTGCAACCCAGGCCGGTGGCCCAGCCGCCCCGTCCGGCGGCCCAGCCGTCCAAGCCGGTACTGAAGCCGGTGGCCCCGTCGCGGCCGATGACGCAGACGCCGCCGGCGTCCTCCCCCTCCTCCTCCTCCGTCGTGTTCCCGGCCGGGCCGGTGGAGCCGCATCCGCAGCCGGCGGCCGGCGGATTCCAGCCGATGGTCGCCCCCTTCCCGGCCGCCCCGCGGCCGCGCCCGGGCCTTGACGCGATGACCGACGAACCGGTGGACCCGGAGCTGGTGGACGCCCTGAACCTGCGCGACGACGCCCCGTACCAGGGGCATTCCTGCCGCGTCACCGGGCAGCTGCGCAACGCCCCGCTGGCATCGGCCACCCCGTCCCGCTACCGTCTCCTCGTCCGCAAGGACGGCCAGGTGCTGACGCGCTGCTACGTCCACGGCGACACCGGCCTCCTGCGCCCCTACACGGGCAAGAACGTCAGCATCCGCGGCAAGGAATACTGGGTGGACGAGGACGCGGAGATTCCCGTCGTCGTGGTCGGCCAGATCGCCCCCGCCGGCGAATGAGAAAAACTGCAATCCCGGCCACTTGCAAGGCACAAGGGGGGCGGCACTCCCCTGCCCCAGCCTGCACCGGTCTCCTCGGAGGCACCTTCAACCCCGTCCACCTCGGCCACCTCGCGCTCGCCCGCGCCGCGCGCCGCGCGTTCGGCCTGGACGAAGTCTGGCTGATCCCCTGCGCCGTGCCGCCGCACAAGACCACCGTCGGGCTGGCCGGCAACGCCGACCGCCTGGCGATGCTGCGCCTGGCGGCCGCGGGCGAACCGGGCGGCTGGCTGAAGGTATCGGACATCGAGATGCGGCTCCCCCCGCCCTCGTGGACCCTCCGCACGCTCGACGCGCTCCGCGCGGAGCATCCCGGCCGCCGCTTCGCGTTCATCATCGGCGGCGACACCCTGCTGCAGCTGCACACGTGGCACGAGCCGCTGGAAGTCCTCGCCCGGGCCCGCTTCGTCACGCTGGCGCGCGCGGGCTTCGGGAAGCCGGCGCCCGACGGCATCCGCCTGCCGCCCCCGTGGCCGGAGCGCCTGCTGGCGGACTACCGCGAGGCCGCGCTCCCCGACGTCTCCTCCAGCGGCGTCCGCGCGAGGCTGGCCCGGGGGGAAAGCATCGATGGCCTTGTCCCGGAGCCCGCAATCCTGTATATTCGCTCCCATCAGGTATACCCATGAAAAAGACGACTCCCGAAAAACCCGCGGCGGCCGCCCCCCGCGCCGCAAAAAAAGTTGCGGTTAAGAAACCCGCTGCCGCCAAGAAGCCCGCCGCCAGGAAGCCCGCCGCCGCCGCGAAGCCGGCCACGGCGAAGAAGCCCCGCGCCCCGCGCAAGTCCAAGGCGCCCGCCGACCCGCTCCTCGCGCTGGTCCAGCGCGTGCGCGGCATCCTCGACGCCAAGAAGGGCGAGGACATCCGCATCTTCGACGTGCGCGGCATCAGCGGCGTGACGGACTTCATGGTCCTCTGCTCCGGCATCAGCGCGCCGCACCTGCGCGCCCTTTCCGAGGCGGTGGCGAAGGAGCTGCGCGCCTCCGACCCGCCGCTGGCCCCGCACCGCACGGCCGGCACCACCGAGAGCGGCTGGATGGTCCTCGACTACTACCAGTTCGTGGTCCACCTTTTCTCCCCCGAAATGAGGGCCTACTACGCCCTGGAACGCCTATGGAAGGACGCACCGGAATCATGAAAGTCGGGATCATCGGCGCCGGCATGGCCGGCTTGGCGGCCGCGCACTTTCTGCACAAGCGCGGCGTGGAAGTCGAACTCGTGGAAGCGGGCCCCATCGCGGGCGGCTCGGCGCACAGTTTCGTCTGGAACGGCCACACCTGCGACTGGGCGGCGCACCGCCTCTTCACGCGCGACGAGCACATTTTGCAACTCATCCAGTCGCTGACCCCGCTGCGCACGCTCGACCGCGTGTCCGCCGTCCGACTCGCCGGCAAGTGGCTGAAGGACCCGGTGGACGCCGTGCAGCTGTGCGGCCGCTTCTTCCCGCACAACACCTTCACCGTCCCGTGGACCTACCTCACCCGCCTGCGCCACCTCCCCGAGACCTCCTTCCGCAACTACTGCCTCGCGAAGTACGGCTCCCGCCTCGAGCAATTCCTCTTCTCCCCCTACACCGAAAAAATGTTCGGCATCGATGCCGACCATATCTCCGTCGAATGGGCGCGCAAGAAGACCCGCCTTTCCGGCCCGCTCGACGTCATCCGGCAGGGCTCCAAGACCAAGTTCAACTACTTCTACTACCCCCAGAAGGGCGCATTCGGCGCCATCGGCGACGCCCTCCTCGCGCCCGTCAAGGACTTCGTCAAGTACAACACCCGCGCCACCGGCATCGACCTCGACCCGACCGGCACCCGCGTACTGCGCGTCCGCTGCGAGCGCGACGGCCAGCCCTGCGAACTCGTCGCCGACACCTACATCTCGACGCTCCCCCTGACCGAGCTCTGCCGCATGACCGGCTTCGAGTCCCCCCTGACCTACCGCTCCGTGGCCGCCGTCTACGTCCACCTCGACAAGCCGCGCGCGACGCCGAACCACTGGATCTACTGCATGGACGGCAAATCCATGCCCGTCAACCGCGTCTGCGAAGTCAAGAACATGTGGCCCGGCTGCGGCCCCGAGGACACCACCGTCCTCTGCGCCGAAGTCACCGAATGCCACACCGCCGGCTTCGAGGAGGCGGCCGTCCGCGGAATGGCCGACGCCGGCATCTACCGCATGGAAGACGTCCTCGACACCACCGTCGTCCGCCGCGACTACTCCTATCCCGTCTACTGCTGCGACTACGAAAAGGACGTCGACGCCGCCCTCGCCCACCTCTCCAAGTTCGCCAACCTCCGCTCCGTCGGCCGCGCCGCCCAGTTCGAGCACATGGAGATCGACAACTGCCTCGAGTCCGCCCTCCACTGCGTCCGCGAACTCACCGCCGGGCAGACCGCCGAGGCCACCGCCTCCGCCGCCGCCGCGCAGCGCTCTTCGCTCGCCGTCGAGCCGCGCGTCGCCTGCGTCGTCGCCGACACCGGCGACGGCGAAGCCCTCCTCCGCTGCCTCGACTCCTTCCGCGCGGCCGCCTACTCCCGCCTCCGCCTCCTCGCCGTCACCCCGGACGCCTCCCGCATCCCCAGCCTGCGCGCCGCCTACCCCGGGCTCGAAGTCCTCCACGACGCCTCCGGCCACGGCCTCCCCTCCATGTACAACAAAGGCATCGTCGCCGCCCTGCGCGGCGACGACCCCGCCGACTTCGTCATGCTCGCGCAGAGCTGCGTCACCACCGAACCCGACGCCCTGGCGCGGCTGGTGTCCGTCGCCCAGCGCGACCCCGAAGCGGGCATCCTCGCCCCGCAGCTGCTGCTGGCCTCGGCCCCCGCGCGCCTCTGGAGCATCGGCCTGAGCTTCCGCCGCTTCCCGCCGTCCAGCAAGAACATCGGACGCGGCTGCCCGGCCGCCGACTACCCCAAGAGCCGCGAAGTCGACTACGCCGTCTCCGCCGCCCTCCTCGTCTCCCGGGCCGCCATCGAGGCGGCGGGGCTCTTCGACCCCGGCTTCTCCTGCTACTACGAAGACATGGATTTCTCCCGCCGCGTCCGCGCCCGCGACTACCGCATCCGCTACGTCCCCGAGGCCCGTTTGTTCCACCACGACGACGCCCCGGCCGTCTCCCCCTCCGCCTTCCACGAAGCCTGGGGCGAGAGCTTCACCCGCTTCTACCGCCGCCACATGCGCACCGGCCTCCTGCCCCTGCACTTCGCCTACCTCCTCGCGCGCGAATCCCTCACCGGCAACCTCCCGCGCATCCCGGCGCTCGTCCGCGGCATGCGCCGCGGCCTCCAGAAATCCCTCGGCGACCCGCCCTCCATCGACTCCGCCGACATCCTCGGATGACCCGCCCCCGCCCAAAGTTTTCCAACCATTGGAAAACTGACGAAAATTTTTTCCAATCGCTGGAAAACTTTTCCATCCCCCTCCCCTCCCCATGAAACCCGCCCTCCGCAAACCCCTCCGCCTCGCCCTCTGGCTTCTCGCCATCGTCCTCCTGCTGGCCGCCGCCGAGTGGGCCAGCGCCCTCTGGCTCGGGCACCGCTCCACCCGCTACCTCGTCCCCGGCGAAACCAACGGCTCCCCCGCGTGGGTGGACAACCCGTCGTTCCCCCTCCGCTTCGCCCTCCCGCGCGCCGCCGGACTCCCCCCGCCCATGGCCGCCGTGCGCGACTCCGAGGACCGCGCCTACCGCGTCTGCGTCCTCACCGACTCCACCCCCCTCGGCCCCGCCCCCCACTCCGCCGACTTCGCCTTCCCGCGCCAGCTCGAAGCCCTCCTCCGCGCACGCTTCCCGGACATCCCCGTCGAAGTCCACCACATGACCTGCCCCGGCGCCAACTCCCACGTCCTGCGCGAAATCGCCCGCGACCTCCGCAAACTCCGCCCCGACGCCGTCGTCGTCGTCTGCGGCAACGACGAACTCGCGGGCCCCTTCGGCCCCGTCGCCGCCCCCGCCTTCTTCCCCGCCCCCTTCCGCTTCCGGATCGGCACCGCCTTCGCGCGGCCCTTCGTCCTGCTCACCCGCTTCCGCCTCGCGCAGGCCCTCCGCGAACTCCTCGCCCGCCGCGCCCCCGACGCCGCCGACCGCGCCGTCTGGACCTCCCGCGAGCCCCTGCTCGCCCCCGGCTGGCTCCGCCCCGGCGACCCCGGCCTCGCCGACGCCCGCGAAGCCTACTCCGACAACCTCGACGCCATCCTCTCCCTCGCCGCCGCCTCCTCCCCCGCCGTCCTCGCCTGCACCACCCCCGTCAACCTCCGCGACTGCGCCCCCTTCGCCACCGCATGGTCCACCGACTCCGAAACCTCGCAGCTCGACCGCGAAGACCTCTTCCGCGCCATCGCCAACGAAGCCACCCTCCCCGACGAATCCGCCCGCCTCTACGACGCCATCCTCGCCCGCTCCCCCGCCCACGCCGAAGCCCTCTACCGCTCCGGCCTCCTCGCCCTCCGCCGCGGCCACCCCGACCTCGCCGCCACCCGCCTCTCCGCCGCGCGCGACGCCGACGCCTTCCGCATGCGCTGCGACTCCACCTTCAACCTCCTGATGGCCAACGCCGCCGACCGCGCCGAAGTCGAATTCCTCGACGCCGCCGCCATCTTCGCCGACCGCTCCGAAGCCCACTCCCCCGGGCACGAACTCTTCCTCGACCCCGTCCACATGACCTTCGAGGGCCACTACCTCCTCGCCACCTCCATCCTCGACGCCCTTTCCGCCCTCGGCGCCCTCCCCGACGGCCCCACCGCCGACCTCCCCGGCGGGGACGACCCGGACCGCCCCGCCCCGCCCCGCCCCGACGCCGGTGCCCTCGCCGACACCCTCCTCTACTCCCCCTGGGGCCGCGCCGACGACCTCGCCGCCGTCCTCGCCGCCCTCCGCGAGCCCCCCTACCGCAACCAGCCCGGCCGCGACGGCGCCATCGCCCGCCTCCGGGAAGAAAAGAAGCACGCCGACGCCCAGGCCCAGGCCCTGGACGCCGTCGCCTCCGCCATCCACGCCCGCCGCCTCGCCGCCGCCCCCGGCGACCCCGCCCTCGCCGCACTCGCCGCCCGCAGCTTCCTCGCCGCCGGCGACTTCCCCGCCGCCGCGGACGCCGCCCGCACCGCCCTCTCCGCCTGGCCCCACCGCCCCGACATCCGCGCCCTCCCCATCCTCGCCGACCTCCTCGCGCGCGACCCCGACGCCGAAGCCGACGACGCCCTCCGCGCCTCCCTCAGCGCCTCCCTCCCCGACCTCGACGCCGACCCCATCGGCGAGCGCGTCGCCAACCACTACTACCTCCTCGACATCGAAATGAAGCGCCCCTCCAGGGAAGTCCCCGGCGACGCCAAGAACTTCGACAACGAATTCCGCGACGCCATCAACGACGGCCTCTCCGCCTGGGTCGCCAACCTCCCCGAAGCCGACCTCGCCCTCGCCCTCCCCGCCAACCCAGACGACCCCTCCGACCCCGCCCTCGCCGACAACCCCGACACCCCCTGGCCCGACGACCTCGTCGTCGGCGCCCGCCGGGCCCTCCGCTACCTCGACGACGCCACCGCCGCCAACGCCTCCGCCTCCGACGCCCTCGCCGCCGCCAACGCCGAACTGGAAAAAACCCGCGCCGACCTCGACAAGGCCTCCAAGACCGCCGAAACCACCGCCGCCGATCTCCAGGAAGCCCAGGACGCCCTCTCCAAGGCCCGCATCTCCTACTCCCGCGACCCCCTCGCCGCCACCCAGAACATCTCCGACCTCATCCGCAAGACCAACCAGCTCCAGACCCGCGAACTCGCCGCACGCGCCGCCGTCCAGAAGCTCGAAAAACGCATCGGCCCCGCCGAGGAAAAGGTCCAAACCTGCTCCGCCGCCGCCGCCGAAGCCGCCGCCACGCTCGAGGACGCCGAATACGAGTCCGGCGTGGCCATCCGCCGCATCCGCGACGTCTGGCTCGCCGACCGCGACAAACTCGTCGCCGAAACCACCGCCGCCGGCGCCGCCGACGACCGCATCGAATGCCTGGACATCCCCGGCCTCTGGGGCCCGCCCTTCCCCGAAGTCCAGGCCCTCCGCGCCTTCGCCTCCAGCCGGGCCGCCGAAGGCGCCGTGAAGGCCTTCGAATTCTCCCACGCCGAACTCATGCGCATCGATGGCCTCCGCAAGGATCGCCACCGCGAGTTCCGCAAGACCACCTGCGACCGGGCCTTCGCCGAAAAACTCCCCGCCCTCGTCCCCCCCCGCGGCAACAAGCCCCCCGCCCCCACCCCCGCCGACCTCGATGCCGCCCAATCCATCGGCGCCACCCTCTCCGCCGCGCGCCTCTACCCCTTCGCCCTCCCCTGGCACCGCTACGTCCTCGACTCCGACCCCGCCCGCCCCGCCGCCGCCATCGCCCTGGCCAAATGCCTCCGCGAACTCGGCTACCCGGACGAGGCCCCCGCCCCCCTCCAAGCCGCCTCCGGCCTCCTCCCCTCCAACCCCGGCCTCCTCGAAGCCCTCGGCTTCCACCTGTGCCTCCTCGAAGACCCCGAACCCGCCGCCGCCGCGTGGGAGCGCTCCGACCGCATCGCCCCCTACCGCTACGTCCGCCACTTCCGGCGCGCCGACGCCCTCCACGAAGTCCGCCTCGAACCGGAAGCCTGGCACAACATCGCCCGCTACCTCGAATTCTACCCCGACGACCCCGCGGCCGTCTCCCTCCGCGCCGCCATCGAACGCCGCCTGCCCGACGACTTCGACCCCACGGCAAAACCCGCCTCCGCCCCCAGGGCCTCCCTGCTCGACGCCCTGAAAGAATAACCATGCCGCCACCCCTCCCCGCCATCCTCCTCCTCGGCGGCGCCGGCACCCGCATCGCCGCCCTCTACCCCGGCCTCCCCAAGGCCCTCGTCCCCGTCGCCGGACGCCCCTTCCTCGAGCACCAGCTCCTCTGGCTCGCCCGCAACGGCCTCCGCCGCGTCCACCTCGCCGCCGGCATCAAGGCCGGCCCCCTCGAAGACTGGCTCGCCGCCCCCCGCCCCGCCGACCTCCGCGACCTCGACATCACCCTCTCCCGCGAACCCACCCCCCTGGGCACCGGCGGCGCCCTCCGCCACCTCCTCCCCATCCTCCCCGACGCCCCCGCCTTCCTCTCCTTCAACGGCGACACCCTCACCCCCAACCTCTCCCTTGACCTCTCCGAACTTCTTCCTTCTTCCTTCTCCCTTCCTACTTCCCCTTCCACCGCCCACCTCTGGGCCATCCCCGTCCCCGACGCCACCCGCTACGGCACCCTCGACTTCGACCCCGCCACCCGCCGCGTCACCGCCTTCCGCGAAAAAGCCGCCACCGCCTCCGGCCACGTCAACGCCGGCATCTACCTCATCCCCCGCCCCCTCCTCGAAACCATCCCCGCCGACCGCCCCGTCTCCCTCGAAACTGAATGCCTCCCCCGCTGGGCCGCCGCCTCCCTCCTCCTCGCCCACCCCGCCCCCCCTCCCCTCCTCGACATGGGCACCCCCGACGGCCTCGCCCAAATGACCCACTTCCTGCAATCCGCCCCCCCGAAATCTGAAATCTGAGATTTGAAATTTGAGATCTGAGATTTGAAATATGAGATTTGAGATTTGAACTCTAAACCCCGAACTCCCCCATGCCCCTCCTCCACTACCTCGCCGCCCACCGCACCCCCGCCCTCGACGCCTTCTTCCAGGCCGTCTCCGAGATTGGCCACGGCTACATCCTCCTCGCCCTCGGCGCCGCCCTCCTCTGGCTCGCCAGCCCACGCCTCGGCTACCGCGCCTTCTTCGGCACCCTGGCCGCCGACACCCTCGGCGACATCGTCAAAGCCCTCGCCCGCGTCCCCCGCCCGTGGATCCTCGACCCCACCCTCGTCCCCGTCCCGTCCGCCCAGGCCGCCGCCACCTCCTACTCCTTTCCGAGCGGCCACGTCACCCTCTTCAGCGCCTTCCTCCTGATCCTGGCCGCCTCCCTCCCTGCCCCCTGGCGCCGACGCGCCCTCCCGGCGGCGATCGCCCTCTCCCTCCTCATGGCCCTGAGCCGCATGTACCTCGGCGTCCACACCCCCTGGGACGTCTCCGCCGGCTTCCTCCTCGCCGCCGCCGTCGCCTTCGCGACCGTCCGCCTCGCCCCCCGCATCGAAACCTCCCCGCGCGCCCGCGCCGCCGCCGCCCTCGCCCTCCTCCTGGCCGTCGCCGCCGTCTGGATCGCCTTCGCCCTCCTCCCGCCCCCCGAAGACAACCCCCAGTACGCCAAGAGCGTCTACCGCGACCTCTGCGCCCTCCTCGCCCTCCTCCCCGCGGCCCTCCTCGAACGCCGCTTCGTCAAGCACTCCCCCTCCGCCCTTCCGCCCGCCTACCGCCTCCCCGCCCTCCTCCTGGGCCTCTGGGGACTCCTCTTCACCGTCAACAACCTTCCCCTCCTCCTCCGCCCCTCCCTCGGCCCCATCCTGGCCGGCAACCTCTCCGCCGCCGCCAACCCCCTCTGGACCGCCCTCCTCTTCCCCCTCCTCCTCCTCCCCCTCCGCCGCCCCTGAGCCCCCCAACCCTTCCTCCCTGCCCCCTCTCGCCCCTCTTCCTCCCATCGCGTGAGATTACAGAAAACACACACAAATTCCACACACATTCACAAACATCACCCTCATAAAAACATCCGCCCCCGGCGTGCGCCGCTTCCGGCGATGCGGCTTTCCGCCGCGCCCAAACGGAGATGCCGCGGCCGCAGGCCGCCTCGCATCTCGTCACCCGTCACTCGTCACTTGTCGCGCCGAAGGCGCGCCCGCGAACAGCTCCGCCTGGTACCCCGCCTTCAACCCGTACACGCCGGGCCCCTTTCGCTCCGCCGCGGGGTCCCCGAGCACCCACTGGCGGACCTTGCCCACGCCCCGCTGGCATTCCGGGAACGCCGCCGCGTTGTACGCCGCCGCCAGCGCCTCCAGCCGCAACTCCCCGCGCGCGAGCAGAATCTCCCGCAGCACCCGGGGCGCGTCCCGTTCCAGCAGCCCCGCCCGGCCATCCCGGAGCACCAGCGCGTCCGGCATCGACCTGGCCAACCGCTCCAGGAGCCGCGCATCCCCGACGCTCCCCGAGAGCGTCCCCAGCTGCACCGCCGCGCCCGCCCGGCGGAGTGCATCCCTGAGCCGCCCGTCCACCGCATCGGCCTGTTCCTCCCCCAGGACCGTGAACACGCCCCGGTGCAACCCAATCCTCCCCGGCGCCGCGTCGTGCAACACCAGCAGCGCCCCCGTGGGCGAGACCCCGTCCCATAGCGGATTCCCCCCGGCGGCGGCGGTCCATTCCCCGGGCATCATGGCCCCGCCGGCCGCCTCCAGGGCCGCCCGCGCCACCCCGTACAACCCGTCCGCCGCCCGCTGCGCCGCCTCCCCCGAAAGCGCCTCCCGGGCCCGTTCCAGGATTTGCCGTGCCCGCTCCCGCGTGACGCCGAGTTCCTTGCCCACCTTCGCGAGCGTCGCCTCGTGGAGGGCCACCCCGTACCCTTCCCCGTCGAGCGCCCGCCGCGCCCATACCGCCTCCCTCCATCTCCCCGGCAGCGCCCCCTCCAACCATGCCGCGAACTTCATCCCTCCCTCCTTCCCGATGGACTCTTTCCGCCTCCCGCCACTCGCCCCCTGCACGCGGCCGCGACGGAGCGCGGCCCTCCCCATGCGCCCCCTTTCCGGACGGCTACCCAGGCGGGAGGGCCGTGCTTCGTCACGGCCGCAACGGAATCACGGCGCATGGGCAGCGACATCTCTCTCCCCAAGCACGCCATCGCCCACCCCGCTCAGAGGTTCGGCCCCGTCGACTCCGCCACCAGCTTTCCGTACTCCGCCTCCGTCAGCAAGCCCTTCTCCAGCGCGAGCTCCTTCAGCGTCATCCCCCGCGCCAGTCCCTCCTTGACGAGGCCCGCGACCCGGTCGTAACCCAGCCGCGGATTCAGGATCGTCGCCAACCCCGCGCTACGTTCCAGGTTCGCCCGGCACCGTTCCTCCCGCGCCTCGATGCCCTCCACGCACTTCTCCGCCAGCAGCCCCGCCGCCCGTTCCAGCAACTCCAGCTCCCGCAGCACGTCGGCGGCGACCAGCGGCATGTGGGTGTTCAGCTCCAGCTGTCCCGCGCCGCACGCGAGCGCCACCGCGTGGTCCAGCCCCTGAATCTGCATCATCGCCATGTTGACCGCCTCGCAGATGGACGGATTCACCTTTCCCGGCATGATGCTCGACCCCGGCTCCACCGCCGGCAACGATATCTCCCCGATCCCCGTGTTCGGGCCCGACGCCAGCAACCGCAGGTTGTTCGCAATCTGCTGGATGTCCAGCGCCGCGCACCGCACCGCGCCCGAAAGCGCCGCGAAGTCCGTCAGAAACTGCGTGGCCTGCAAGCCATCCTCCGCCACCCGGAACCGCACCCCCGTACGCCGGTTCAGGGCCGCGATCAAATCCTTACGGAAAGCCTTCCCCGTGTTGACGCCGGTCCCCACCGCGTTCCCGCCCGCCCCGAGTTCGAGCAGCGGCTCCCCGCCCCGCCGGAGCCGGGCCGCCGCCTTGGCGACGGCCACGCCCCACGCGGCGAACTCCTGGCCGAGCGTGACCGGCACCGCGTCCTGCAAATGCGTGCGCCCCGACTTGACCACCCCGGCGAACTCCTTCCCCTTCGCTTTGAGGGCGTCCGCGAGCCCGTCCAGCGCATCCGCCACGCCCGGCAGCGCCAGCACGGCCGCGACCTTCGCGCCGGAGGGGAACGTGTTGTTGGTGGACTGCCCCATGTTCACGTCGTCGTTCGGGTGCACGGGCGACTTGCTCCCCTTCTTGCCCCCGAGCCGCACGTTGGCGAGGTTCGCGACCACCTCGTTGAGGTTCATGTGCGACGACGTACCCGAGCCCGCCTGGTACACCGGCAGCGCGAACTCCCCGTCCATCCGCCCCGACACCACCTCCCCGCAGGCCCACGCGATCGCCTCCGCCTTTTCCTCCGGGAGCCGCCCCTCCGCGAGGTTCGCGTCCGCGGCGGCGGCCTTGAGCAGCGCCATGCCCCGGACCACCTCCATCGGCAGGCGCTCCCCGTCCCCGAAGGGGAAATTCTCGATCGACCGCGACGTCTGCGCCCCGTACCACGCCGCGTCCGGCACCATGCGTTCCCCCATCGAATCCCGTTCCAGCCTGCATTTCGTCTTTTTCATGCCCCCACCATACCCGCTCCCCCGCCCCCCGTCCATCCCGAACCCGCGCGCCCGCCCGTCAAATCGCGCTTGCACCCCGGGCGCGGGCAGGCGATAGTGTCCCCATGCAGAAAAACCATTCGACGAAACACGCCCTGCCCCTTTTGCAAACCGCCCTGGCGGCCGCCTGCGCGGCCCTGTGGCTTGCGGCGGCCGCCCCGCGTCCGGCCCTGGCCGACCACGAAGTGGTCGACGGCATCAAGTGGGTCTACGAGACCGACGACGGAAAGGCTTCCCTCGGTGCCATGGCCGTCCCGCGCTCCACCGAAGGCACCGTCACGGTTCCCGCCCGCCTGGGCGGCTGCCCGGTCGAGGAAATCGGCGACTATGCCTTCTACGACTGCGCCCGCATCACCCGGATCGTCCTCCCCAAGGGCGTCAAGCGGCTCGGCGAGCACGCCTTCCAGAACTGCACCTCCCTCGAAAGCGTGGAGCTGCCGGATTCGGTGGACGACATGGACGGCTACTACATCTTCATGGACTGCACCGCCCTGAAGTCGGTCACCCTCCCGCGCAAGGTGGCGGCGGTGGGGGCCTACGCGTTCTTCGGCTGCAGCGCGCTGGAGACGGTGGAGTGGCCGGCCGCGCTGGAGGAAATCGGCCTGAGCGCCTTCTCCCACTGCCGGTCGCTCAAGGAAATCCATTTCCCCCGCAAGCTGGACCGGATCCGCCCGTACGCCTTCTGCGAATGCGACTCGCTCCGCACGCTGGTGTTTCCGGAATCGCTGTCCGTCATCCAGGAAAGCGCCTTCTACAGCTGCCGCGCCCTCCGCGAACTGGTGCTCCCCAAGAACCTGGAAGGCATCGGCGACAACGCCTTCCTCAACACCGGCTTGGAGCGCGTGACGGTCCTCGGCAACCCTGAAGGCGACCGCACCGACTGGGGCCGCATCTGGGGCCTCCCCAAGGATTGCGAGCTCTCCGTCCCCGGACAGTAGCGCACCGTCCGCCCCCTCTCCCGTTGCGCTCTCCACGGGGAGGGCCGCGCTTTGTCGCGGCCGCGCGGATGGGGTGTTGAAGGCATGTCCCTGAATCGCCCTGTGGACTCGGCCCGGACGAAGCCGGGCCCTCCCAGGATACGCCTGGTGGCCCCCCCTGGAATCCCACGAATGCAAGGCACAAGGAGGGCGACAGGCCCCGCCCCCCTCCGAGAGGGGGGTGGCGCGGCCATGAATGGAAGGCGGATGCATGGCAAAAGACAAGCGGCAGGGGCCGCGACGGGGGGAGTACTGCGCTTGGCCGTCGTGCGTCCGCGGAGGGAAAACGGGCCGTGTCCACACGATTCCGGAATCCGCCCCACTGCATCGTGGATCTCATTCTTTTGCATGGAGCGGCTCCCCGGTAGGGGCCGACCTCCGGGCGGCCCGCCATGGACCATCCTGCCGCACGGCCCGCCCGGAGGTCGGGCCCTACCGGAGGACGCGCCCGACAAGAAATCGCAATGTTCCGTAGGGCGATGCCCCCCTCGCCGCCGCCAAACGTCCGGGTGGCGGACGGCGAGTGTTTTCAAGAAGGGATCATGGCATTGCAACCGCATGTTTTCTGCGTGTTTTCCATAATCTCGCGACATGAACGGGGATGTGGCTTTTCTTGCGAGCCCGGCGGCGGGGGCCAACGCCCCGGGCAACGAAAAAGGCGCCCCCACGGTGGGGAGCGCCTTGCACGGTTTGCGTTTTCGCGGGAATCAGAACGTGTAGCCGCAGCCGACGCCGCCGTAGAAGATTTCGCAGTCGATGTCGTCGTACATGTCCTCGACGCCGTCGCGGATGTCGCCGTCGATCAGCGTGCTGAAGCTGGCCTTGGCGTGGACTTCGAAGGCGTCCGTCACCGCATAGCCGAGCTTGGCGTCGAACTGGGCGTGCGAGAAGGCCGCGCCGTCGTCGGAGTTGTAGCGTTCGGCGAAGTCGTCGCCGACGAAGCCGACGGTGGCACCGAGGTGCAGGCCGAGGAGGTCGGTCAGCTCGAAGTCGTGGCCGATCTTGCCGAGGAAGTACCAGTCGCTGCCGGACTGGCAGTCGTGGTAGAACTCGAGGGTGGGCTGGAGGATGCAATCCACGCCGGCCTTGACGAACAGTTCGTAGTCGCCGTCGGCGGGGGCGCCGGCCTTGACGTTCTCGGCCTCTTCTTCGGTGGCGACGATGACATCGCCCGTGGCCTGCGGGTACACGAAGTACGTGCCGCCGACGGTGACGGAGACGGGGCCTTCGATCGGGGCCGTCCACTCGAGGCTCAGGTCGAACTCGGACCACTTGCCGCCGGTCTTGGGATCCCAGTTGCAGTTGGCGTCGGTGATGTTCATGTTGGCCCAGACGTCGAAGCCGAAGCCGTACGGCATCTCGACGTACACCTCGGGCTGGAACACGGGCTCGTCGTTGCCGGTCACGCCCTTGGAAACGTAGGCGCTGAGGATGTCGGCGCTGGCGCTCACGGTGTAGTTGGGCTGTTCTTCCTGCACGACTTCGTCGGCCGCAAGGGCGGGCAGCGCGGCCATGGACGCGGCCAGGGCGGCCAGCATCAGGGCGGTCATCATCTTCTTCATGTATTCTTTCTCCTTGTTGGTTTGGTTTGCCGCTTGCATCGGCTTTGAACGCGCGGAAATGTCGGTGTTTTTTGCCGGAATGTCAATCCGTTTCGCATTGGGGCGGCCGACCCGCCCCAAAAACGGCGCGCCCGGCGGGGAAAAACGGATTGCAAAGAAGGGGGGGATGATATAAAAGGGCGGGCGTCTTGCGGAGAGATGGCTGAGCGGCCTAAGGCACCTGACTCGAAATCAGGCGATCGTGTTGAGCGGTCCGTGGGTTCAAATCCCACTCTCTCCGCCATTTTTGTGCAAACGGGAACGACATGAGCGCACCAGGCGGAAAACTGAACTTGGACGAGGCGATGGGCCGCAGGCCCAACGTCGAGCCGGAAATCAAGCCGACCCTCCGCATCAAGCGGTCGGACCTGAAGGTCCTGCGGCGGAAACCGGAGCCGAAGAAGCGCACGATGGCGTTCGGGATCGGGGCCGCCGCCGTGGCGGTCGTCCTGGGCGTGGCGCTGTGGTTCTCCCGGGGGGCCTGGCTGCCGTTCTGGCAATCGATGGTCCCGTCGCCGGAAAGCGCGGAAACGGCGGAGTCCGCGGGGACGGACGGGGAGGAAGGCGTGGCGCTTGGGGAGGACGCGGGCGGGGACGCGGAGGCGGCGCGGGCGGCGGAGCCGGAGGCGCTCCCGTTCGAGGGCGGGTCGCTGCCGCCGCCGGAGACGCTGTCGTACTTTTCCGCCGCCGGCTGGGACAACGAGTCCTTCAAGCAGGCGGTGCGGCACTTCAACGCGGGCTTCGACGCGTACAAGGCGTTCCTGGCGGACGACACGTCCTCCCGCCCGCTCGCGGTGGCCGAGACGGAGGCCATCGAAACGCTGAAGCTGCTGAAGGAAGCGGCCGGCGACATCCCGCCGGGCATGCGCACCGAGGTGGCGTTCGACGTGCTGGAAGCGCGGTCGCTGCTGGCGGAAGTGCGGCGGCTGGCCCGCGACCCGTCGGCCCGCGCCGGGGCGGCGGCCGCCCGCAAGCCGGAGACGCCGGCCGCGCAGGACAACCTCTCCAGCCGGCCGAAGGTCTGGAAGAACCCCGACTACCTGGAGGCGGCGCGCACCTTCAACCGGGCCGTCGCGAAGTACAGGGAGTTCCTGGCCGACAAGGCCGGGAAGCAGGCGCTCCTGAAGGAAATCGAGGACGACGCGTTCGCCGCGGCCAAGAAGTTCGAGTCGCTGAAGGGGCAGGCCCCGTCCGGCATCCCCCTCCAGGACCACATCACGCAGTGCTACAAGCTGATTTCCGACTGCCGCCGCCAGCAGCTCGGGAGCCCGGCGCCGCAGGCCCCCCGCGGGCGGGCGCACCCGGCCCGGCGGCCGGCCCCCTGAAGAAGAAGACTTTGCGGCGGGCGCCGGGCGTGGTATAGGGGGGACATGAAACCGACTTTGCTGATCTTGGCCGCCGGCATGGGAAGCCGTTATGGCGGGCTGAAACAGATGGACTCCGTCGGCCCCTCCGGCGAAATCGTCATGGACTACTCCATCCACGACGCCATCCGCGCGGGCTTCGGCCGCGTGGTGTTCGTGATCCGGCGCGACATCGAGGAAGCCTTCCGCAAGGTGGTCGCCGCGAAATGGGAGGACCGCATCCCCTGCGCCTACGTCTTCCAGGAGCTCGCCGACCTGCCGCCCGGCCGCGCGGTGCCCGCGGAGCGCGCCAAGCCCTGGGGCACGGCGCACGCGATCCGGGCCGGGCGCACGGCCGTCGACGGCCCCTTCGCCGCAATCAACGCCGACGATTTCTACGGGTCGGACTCCTTCCGCGCGCTCGCCAAACGCCTCTCGGAACCGGTCGGGGACACGGCCCACTGCATGGTGGCGTTCCGGCTCGGCCAGACGCTCTCGGAAAACGGGACCGTCAGCCGCGGCGTCTGCCTGCGCGACGCCGCCGGACGGCTCGCCGGCATCCGCGAATACACCAAGGTCGCCCGCGGGCCGGACGGCGTCCTGCGCAACACCCCCGACGGCGCGCCCGCGGACATCCTGACCGGCGACGAACCGGTGAGCATGAACTGCTGGGGCTTCATGCCCTCGTTCTTCGGCGAGCTGGAACGGGGCTTTGCGGAGTTCCTGGACAGCGGCCGCGCGGCGGACCCCAAGGCCGAGTACACGATTCCCTCGGTGGTCGATGCCTGCATCCGCAATGGCCGCGGCACGGTGGACGTGCTGGAAACCTCCTCCCGCTGGTTCGGCGTGACTTACCGCGAGGACAAGGCCGGCGTCCAGGCCTCCATCCGCGCGCTGGTGGACCGGGGCGAGTACCCGGCGAAGCTGTAGTGCAGCGCAAAGCTTGTCCTTTCGCGCGTTTTCGGGGGTAGGGCGGCGAGTCCCTTCGCTGCCGTGCACCTGCAAGGCGCATGGAAAGCTTTGCAGCGGTTCAAGAAATAACGTATCCGCTTTTGGGAGGTGCGGCTTTCAGCCGCGCCCGGACAAAGACCCTTGCCTTTTTGGCCGGGCTCGCGGCGCGAAACACGGAGGGGGCGGAGGAAGGAGGCACGGAGAGGTTGTGGAGGGGGAGTTTGCCGGAGCCTTCAAGCCGTTGCCTCACCAGCCAATTCCCACTGCGGACGCGCAGAAGCGCGTCCCTCCCCGTGGAGAGCGCAATGGGAGGGTCGCGCTTCCGCGCGACCTTGTGCTGGGAAAACGTCTGGGAAGCCACAGAAAAACTTAAACCGCTCTAACGCTCCGGCAAAGCTTCCCAATGGCCTGTTCCATGGCTTTCAACAACGCGGAAGCGTGAAAGGAGTTTTCCAACGTTTCGCTTCCCGGAATCGGAAAAATTCTTCGCCGTGTGCGCAGCGACGGATGCCCCACATCCGGGGCATCCGTCGGTGCGCACATTGAAGTGCAGTTGAAGAAGCGATTGGAACGCATCGCCGGAGCGTTAGCGGAGGCATCGGACAAATCGGAGTTTGCCTGCTCTGGAACGCGGAAGGGAAAAGAGGCAACCTGGACAACTCGGGACAACTCTTCCAAGGTGCGCCGCCCCAATTGGGCGGCGGATGGAAAACGGATGGGGAAGCCGCTCCTCCCAAAAGGCGGACACCCCATTCCTTGAACCGCTCTAGAGCGGGTTAAGAAATGGTGTAGCTGTTTCGGGAGGGCCGCGCTTTGTCGCGGCCGCGTGCAAGGACGAAAAACCAGGCCCGGACGAAGCCGGGCCCTCCCCGACTTGCGGCCACACTTTTTCTTAA
>JAFYAC010000060.1 GCA_017540905.1 Kiritimatiellia bacterium
CTTCGCCTCCGCCACGGCCGCGACCGGGCCCATGACCTCTTCGTGGAAGCCCTGGACACCCTGGCCGCCAATCCTTCCTCATCCATCCCGGACCTCCTCTTCCCCTTGCCCTCCAATCCCTGACCCCATACGCCCGCCGCAACCTCCGTTGCACCGGTTTTCCAACGATTTGAAAAAATTTTCGCGCATTTTCCAATGATTGGATAAAATTTTCGCGTTTTTTCCAATGGGGTTGCCGGGCGAAACCCCTGTCTTTTGCCTGGTGCGGCCGGCCGGTAGGGGCCGACCTCCGGGCGGCCCGCCATGGACCATCCCGCCGCATGGCCCGCCCGGAGGTCGGGCCCTACCGGAGGGAGCCCCCGACAAGAAATCCCGCCGCCGCTGGAGGAGACCGGCTGGACGGCATGGTTCCGCAGACCCCACCCGGCACCCCTGCTTTCCTCCATCCCTCCCTTAGACACATTTGAGATTACAGAAAACACAGATATGTTTTCATATCTTACGCCATCATTCCCCTCATGAAAACACCCTCCTTTCTCTCTCCCGTCCGGGCGTGCGGCGTCTCGCCGCGCTACATCGTACAATCCAATCATTCGTCTTTCTCGGTCGCGGGTAGGGCGGGCAGTCCCCTGCCGGCCGTGCGAAAGGGGTGCGGCATGGAGGCAAATCCATGCGGACAGGCACACGGCGGCGAAGGGACTCGCCGCCCTACCCCCGAAACCATGCGGAAGAATGGACTTTACGATGTGCCAGCGTGGTTGAAAAAAATACTGCGGCTGGTCCCGGGAGGTGCGGCTTTCAGCCGCGCCGCGGGGGAGGGATTATGGGTGGCCCTTTTGTTTTCCAAAAACATCCCGAAACAATTTGGAAGCTTCCCCCTTGTCGCCGCGAGCAATGCCGGAATTTGAAAATTGAAGTTGCAAATTCCGGACCCGTCGCGGCCCCTGCCGCTTGTCTTTTGCCATGCATCCGCCTTCCATTCAGAGTTTGAAGTGTGTTTTCGGAGCGTGGCCCCCCCTCCCACAAACCTCACCTCTAAAAACCCTCCGTGCCTCCTTCCTCCGTCCCCTCCGTGTTTCGCGCCGCGAGCCCGTTCCCCCAAGGCATTGATCTCTGGTCTGGCCCCTTTTTCATTTCATTCGCTTTGGAATGATCGTTGCATTGCGAACGAAATGGCTTACAATGGGAGGCCGAAGGAGAAGCCAGAACCATGAAAGCCAGCGAAATCCGCGAAGCCATCGAAATCCAGGCGCAGGACCGGAGCCGCCATCTCGGGATGCCGCGCGATTCCTTGCCGGGCTTGGTGTGTGAGGAGGGTTTCGCGACCATCGTGACGGGCGTTCGCCGTTCGGGCAAGTCCACGCTGTTGAACCAATGGGCCGAGGCACGCAAGGACCGCGTGGCGTCGGTGCATTTCGACGACTTGCGGCTCTCCGCTTTCGAAACATCCGACTTTGGCTTGCTGGATGCCGTCGTCCGCGGGATGGGCGCGGATACGCTTGTCTTGGACGAAGTCCAGGACATCCCCGCCTGGGAACGTTACGTCACGGGCAATCTCGATGCGGGACGGTGCGTCCTGGTAACGGGGTCCAACGCGAAACTCCTGAGCCGCGAGTTCGGAACCAAACTCACGGGGCGCCACCTGAATCTCGAACTCCAGCCCTTTTCCTATGCCGAGTTCCTGCGCTTCACGCGCCAGGAGCCTTCGCCGGAAACGCTGTCGGAGTATCTGGCCGTGGGAGGGTTCCCCGCCCATGTCCGTACCCGCCGCCGCGAGATTCTCTCTGAGCTGTTCGCCGACATCGTCTACCGGGACATCGTGGTCCGCTACCGTCTCCGCGACCCCGCGCCTGTCCGCGCCCTCGCGGCCTACCTGTTGGGACACGTCGGCTCGCGGGTTTCCCCGAGCCGTCTCAAGGATGCGATGCACGTCCGCTCCGCCGGTACCATCCTCGACTACTTCAGCTATCTCGAAGAAACGTATCTGGTCCGCCGGCTTCCCCGCTTCGCTTCATCCCCCAAGGCCCGGCTGTCGCATCCCAAGAAAATCTATGCCTGCGACACCGGCCTCGTCTCCGCCATCGGGCGTGCCGACGGATCCGACCTCGGGCACCGCCTTGAAAACCTCGTGTTCCTCAAGCTCCTCTCCCCCGACGCCACGCTCTCCCACTACGTGGATTCCGCGGACGGGGCCGAATGCGACTTCCTCGTCGAACGGCGCGATGGCACGTTCGCCGCCGTCCAAGTCGCATGGACCCTCTCCCCGGACAACGAAGACCGCGAATTCGCCGGTGCCGTCCGTGCCATGGAACGTTTCGGTCTCAAGGAGGCCACGCTGGTCACCCGTTCCCAACGCGATGTCGCCAATCTCGGCGGACGCCTCCTGCACATCGTGCCCGCCCACGAATTCCTTCTTCAAGGGTGAGACGGGAGGTACGGCTTCCAACCGCGCCCGTCCCTTTTTGCCCAAACAAGGTCTGGCCCCTTGCCCCTTCTGCTTGAAGCACCCGGGTTTTGCACAATCGGGTGGCTCGCAGGGAAACGGCCGGTTTTCCAATGATTGGAAAAATTTTTCACGCGTTTTCCAATGATTGGGAAAAATTTTCGGGCATTTCCGGGGGCGGGCCCCGGAATGGCCCACCTGTTTCCCACAATCTCCCATCCAGCGGCGCGGCTGGAAGCCGCACCTCCGGAAGTGGCGCACAACTCCATCCACAACTCCTGCGTGGCTTCCGGAGGTGCGGCATCTTGCCGCTGGCAGGGTAGGGGGGGAGGCATCCATTCGTTCCCTGTCTTGGGCTTCGGAAAAGAGTTTGAAGTGTGTTTTCGGAGCGTGGACACCCCTCCGACAAACTCCACCTCCAAAAACACTCCGTGCCTCCTTCCTCCGTCCCCTCCGTGTTTCGCGCCGCGAGCCCGGTCGGTCCCCCAAGGCAAATCCTTGTCTGATCAGCCAGCCTTTCTCACTCGGCGAGCAGCAGGCGGTAGGCCGGGTAGCCGTGGACGCCGTGGCGGGCGAGGAGCGGCGCGACGGACGGCGCCGACGGGGCGTCCGCCAGGATGGCAACGGCCAAAAACCCATCCAGCGCGGCGGTCACGCGGGCGTCCCGGAGCGTCGTCGCCTCCATCAGCGCGCACACCTTGCACCAGCGGGCACCGAAGTCCAGCAGCACCGGACGGCCCGCGTCCGCCGCCTCCGCGAGCAGCGCGTCCAGGTGCGCCGGGGCGTCCGGTTCGGCGAAATCGACCACCTCGAACCCCGGCGGCGCGCGGTGGCCGGCCGTCTCCGTGCGGGTGGCCGCGAAGCGGGCGGCCGCGCTCCAGGCGTACCAGGCGGCGAGGGCGAGGATGAGGACGCCGAAAACCTTCTTCACCCGCTCCATCCACGCGCCCGGCTTGGGCAGCACCGCGAACCCGGCGGCGGCCATCGGCCACGGCAGGGCCATGCCAACCCCCAGCAGGAAGGGGAGCAGCAGCGCGCCCGTCCGCCCCTCCGCATAGAGCCCGCCAGCCAGCGCCAGCACCGCCACCAGCACCGGCGCCACGCACGCCCCGGCCAGCAGCGCGGAAAGCCCGCCCGCCAGGAACGCCGCCGGGAAGCGCGCGCGTCCGGCCACCCGCGACGCCCGCCGCCAGCGGCTGAAGTCGAGGTTCCACGTCCCGAACATCGCCAGCCCCAGCGCCGCGAACAGCACCGCCATCGACGCCGCGAACCACGGCGATGCGTTCAGTCCCGCCCCGAACACGCCGCCCGCCCGCACCACCGCCGCGCCGAGCCCCCCGTAGGCCGCCGCCATCCCCGCCCCGTACGCCAGCCCCAGGCCGAACCGCACGCGCCGCGGCGCCCCCGACGAAGCCGCCGCGCCGATGATGGCCAGGTTCACCGGAATCATCGGCAGCACGCACGGCGTCAGATTCAGCAGAAATCCCCCCAGAAGAATGGCCAAAATGGTCAGAATCCACCCTTGTTTCATCAGGAATGCGCGTGGATTCGCCAGAAATACGCGCCATCCGCCTTCCGTCGTGACTTCACCGGCAGCTTCGTTGCCGCGGGAATCCGCCAAAAAACGCAAAAACTCGTCCGCCGACGCGTATCCGTCCAGGACACCCGCGGTCCGGTATCGTTCCGCAACCGCCGCTTCGGATGCCGGAGCGATGGCGTCCACCGGTCCCTCGGCCGGCGGCGGGAGGGCGCCGCCGCCGCCAATCCGCACGGACCGGGTTTCCGGCAGATAGCACATCTCGCCCTCGCACGACTGGCAGGTGACCAGGACTGAATCCAGCCCGCCGGAGCCGTCCGGAACCAGGTACCGGACCGAAAAGGGAGACGAATAGGAAGGGAAAGGCTCTCCTTCGTCCGGCTGGGGTTTGTCCACAGCCACCAACTCCGTGCCATCCGGCAAACGGACTTCGAATCCGTCGGACAGATGGGCGGGCGGATGCGGAACGAACGTCACGCAAAGGTTCCCGCCGTCCATCCAGTCGGCGGCAACATCCACCTGCGGGGCGGCGGACGCGCCGAGGGGAACCGACCACAGGGCAACCGACAACAGGCAGGCAACGGTAGCGCCGGACAAAGCGGCGCGGATGGTGGACATGGCGTTCGGGGAGTCGGACCTTTTCATGAGGGCAATCTAAAAGGAATGGGAACGGAAGACAAGCAACAAGGATGCGCGCACGAGGCCCTCAGCGGCTGGCCCGAACGGGAACGACCGTCCCGCAATGTGGTGCTCACAGCCCAAGGGACCAGCTGGAACGCCCGTCCAACTAACGTCGCATAATATATCTTATGTTGCAAAACGGAATACGCATCTAATTGCGGTGCAGTGTATTGTGTCTTTTGAATGTACAAGCCAAACGTTGGCCCTTCCGCCGCCCATCTCCGAGCCGCGGTCCCAGCGTCCCAGCTTCCCGGGTTCCGGGGTTCCCGGGTTCCCGGGTTCTGCTTGGCCGCGCACCGCCGCGGCCCTCATCCATCAATTGCTTGCCCGTCGCCCCGGCACCGCTCAGCGCCCAGTTGGCCGCCAGCGCTCCGCCCGCCGCCGCTGGATTGACGGCCCGCCGGCTTTCGGGCATAATCTCCCGCATTATGAAAAACGCATTCAATCCCCAAGAACTCCAAGACCGGCGGAACCAGGCCCTGCTGGATGCCTGCCGCTACATGCACAGCGAAACCGTATCCTCGGTCCCTCCGCTCCAGCTGGACATCGCGGGCCTTCCGCGGCTGTCCGAGGACGACATCACGCTCTTCGAGGCGCTGCAGATCGACGCCGCGCGCATCGCCATCGAGTCGGTCGCCTCGCTTTCCAAGATCAACGAGGTCGACCACATGGGCGGCGGCCTCGACATGATTCCGCCGCTGCTCCTGACGCTGGCCATCGTCAACCGCGCCGAACGCGACTTCACCATCGAGAACGCCCACACCTCCATCGGCTACTACTCCGCGCTGGCCGCCCTGGGCTTCCTCGACCGCCAGTACGTCATCGACTCCTTCCGCCGCGGCCTGGACATCCCGGGCCACGTCTCGTGGGTTCCCGGCGGCACCCAGCTCAACGGCGGGCGCCTCGGCGTCATGATCCCGGCGGCCGTCGGCCAGGCCCTCGGCAAGCGCGCGGCCTACGGCCAGGAAGCCTGGGTCCTCTGCCACTGCGGCGACGCGGGCTGGATTTCCGGACAGGCCCTCAACGGCTTCCACGCCGCCAAGAAGCTGGGCGCGCCCGTCTCGTTCATCATGCACCGCAACGGCATCCAGCTCTCCGGGACCACCGCGCAGATGACCGGCGCCGATCCGCGCCCGATCCTCGAATCCCTCGGCGTCCAGATCCTCGAGACCCCGTCCCTCTACGAAGCCGGGACCCTCTGGCAGAGCCTGCGCGAAGCCCGTTCCCTGGCCCGCAACGGCGTACCCTCGCTGATCTATCCCGTCGGCAAGACTGGCGCGACCCTCGCCGAAGCCGGCGAACGCTTCGGCATCAGCGCCGAACTCGAAGCATTTGCCGCGAAGAACGGCGTCCCGATGGAAACCGTCATCTGGCTCCCGGGCTGCCTCATGAGCTACCGCGACCTGCCGTCCATGATGGAATGCCTGTTCTTCGTCAACGGCCTCCCCGGCGGCAAGGCGCACCACGACGGCCACATGAAGGGCCGAGACCCGGCGGCCGTCCTCGCCAACCCCATGCTCCAATTCACGGACGGCCAGACCGCCGCCCTCGAGCGCTGGCGCGCCCTCCCGCAGGTCTCCGTCGCCACCGCCGCCCGCCCGGCCCCCGGCGCCGAGAATCTCCCCATCCCGGACGAAGCCGCCGCCAAGGTCGCCCTCCCGGCGCCCGGCGGCAAGTGGGTTTCCCCGCGCGCGGGCGTCTCCGCCGGATACGAACTCGTCGCCAAGACGCATCCCGATTCCATGTTCATCCTCGACTGCGACCTCGCGCCCTCCACCAAGGTCGACGCCGCGATGAAGGCCCTCGACGCCGACCACGTCTTCCAGCTCTCCATCGAAGAGCAGCTCGCGACGATGATGGCCAATGGCCTCTCCGTCTCCACTCCCGATCCCAAGCTCGTCGTCTTCGCGACGTTCGCCGCCTTCTTCGAGGGCATCGCGCGCGAAGGCTTCGAGATGTGGCGCTACCAGCGCAACCTCAACGGCGCCAACGAAGGTCTGAACGTCACGTTCCACCTCTCGCACGTCGGCAGCTGCACGGGCCGCGACCACTTCAGCGGCTGGTCGCTCGACTGGATCAACCTCGCCATCGGCTACCTCCCGTACCTCGACCGGTTCTACGCCCCCGCCGACGCCCGTTCCGCGTTCGTCGCCATCCGCGACCTCGCCGCGCGCAACGGCGCCCACATCATCGGCGTTCCGCGCGACAACCTGCCCATCCTGACCGGCCCCGACGGTGCCCCCGTCTGGGAGAACACCACCGCCTGGACCGACGCCTCGCTCCTGCGCGAACGCCTCGGCGCCCGCAAGGCCATCCTCGGCTTCGGGGCCTCCGCCTGCGTCGCGGCCGAAGCCGCCGACAAGCTGGCGGCGGAAGGCATCGACGTGGACGCCTGGTCCGTCAACGGCCTGCCGCTCTCCGAGCACCGCCTCGAGTCGTGGTTCAACCGCTATCCCGACGGCATCGTCACCGTCGAAGACGGCCTGGTCGGCACGCTGTCCGACGGCATCCGCGGCTTCGCCGGCCTGGTCCGCACGGCGGCCTTCGGCAAGGACATCCCCCTGCGGCACCTTGGCATCACCGACCCGCGCGTGGCCCCCTCCGAAGGCCACCTCGAGCTCTGGCGCTACTTCGGCATCGACACCGACACCGCCATCGCCGCCGTCAAATCCCTCTGAGAATTCGCCAAACCCGGCTGCCCGCGCGGGGCAGGGGACCCACCTCCCCTGCCCCGCCGGTTTTTTCCCCACCTCCCCCACCCCATCCGTTGCCGCCCGCGCGCCCGGCGCGCGGAGTTGATTCTCGTCCCCCCCTGTGGCACACTCCCCTGATATGCCCCGCCGCCGTCCAGATTTTTTCCAACCATTGGAAACTTTTTTTCCAATCATTGGAAAACTCCGGAAAATTTTTTCCAATCATTGGAAAATTTTCCCGTTTTTTCCAACCATTGGAAAAAAGTTTTCCAACCATTGGAAACTTTTTTTCCAATCATTGGAAAACTTTTGTTTCTTCGGGGCATTTGAAGCGGCTTCAAAAACAGGGTGGTTTCCAGCCGTTTTCTCATCAGCCATTTCCCACTGTGGACGCGCGGAAGCGCGTCCCTCCCCGAGGAGAGCGCACCGGGAGGGTCGCGCTTCCGCGCGACCTTGTGGTCGGGAAACGTCCGGGGAGCCACAGAATAACTTAAGCCGCTCTGGTGGATGGAGATGGTGCTGCCGGGATGGCGTGGCGGAATTCGGAGAATGGAGCGTGCGCAAGCATCCGCCCCCCTCCGAGAGGGGGGTGCCGCCCGGAGGAAGAGAGTCCCTGGACAGCGGATGCGGAGCGGATGAAAAGGGCGGCGGGGGGAGTACTGCGGGTGGCCGTCGATGCCAGCTTCCGCATGCTCCATCCGCCACGAACATGAGTTGCTTGTTGCTCTCGCCAAGCCGTGCTTGCCGCAACGGCATCCCGCAGTACTCCCCCCGTCGCGGCCCCTGCCACTTGCCGTTTCCCAATCATGGACATCCCATCCATGGCCGCGCCACCCCCCTCTCGGAGGGGGGGGAATCCTGTCGCCATTCTTGCTCCTTGCATCCGTGGAATTTCCCCGGAAAACCAATCTTTTCCCGCGTTGCAGGCGCGCACCGCACTCTTTTCGCTTTTCACTTTTCACTTTTCACTCTCTCGCTGGCCGTCTTCTCCGCGACCGCCGGTGAATACGTCCCCCTCTCCCCCACCTCCGCCGTCGTCCACCTGACGCTCTACGACCTCCCCGACCCCGCGCGCACCGATCCCGCGACGCGCGCGGAGCTCGCCGTGCAGCGCGCGTTCCTCGCCGAGGCCCCCGCGCGGCTCGCCGAACGCTGGCGCGCGCGCGGCGAGACGCCGCCCGGCGACCTCCAGATCCGCCTCCACCGCTTCTCCGGCATACAGGTCGAGGGCGTCGAATCGACGCTCCTCGCCATCGCGGGCAACGTCGCGCCGGACATCCTGCAAGTCAACTTCCGGCAGAGCGAGACGTACATCCGCCAGGGGTTTCTGTCCCCCCTCGACGACCCCGCCGACGGGTGGTTTTCCGCCCTCCCCGCCGCCGACCGCGCCCGCGCGCTGCCCGGCGCCATCGAGCCGGTCGCGCGCCGCGCCGGGCCCGACGGCGAGCCCCGCCTCTGGATGCTCCCCGGCGGTCCGCTGCTCGGGCGCGTGGTGCTGTACCGGCGCGACCTCTTCGAGGCGGCGGACCTGCCCCCGCCCTCGCCGGACTGGACGTGGGACGATTTTCTGGCCGCCTGCCGCGCCATCGCCGACCCCGCCGCCGGGGTGTACGCGCTCGGCCTCTCGCGCGGCAAGCACGAGTCCTACCTCTGGATGCCGTTCCTGTGGGGCGCCGGCGGCGAAATCCTCGCCCGCCCCGACCCGGCCGGACCCTGGCGGGCCGTCTTCGACAGCGACGCCGGCGCGCGCGCCCTCGACTTCTACATCCGCCTCACCTCCGAGCCCTGGCGCGACGCCGCGGGCCGCCTCCAGCGCGGCTACGCGGTCAAGGACGCCGCGCTGGTGCGCCTCAAGTGGCAGCGCGGGCAGCTGGGCATGATCTTCTCCTACCTCGACGACGCGCTCTTCGCCTCCCTCAACCCCGACCTCACGGGCATGGCGCCGCTGCCCGTCGGCCCCGCCGGGCGCGGAACCGAAATCAACTGCCGGATGCTCGGCATCTTCGCGGGCGTCAAGGACCCGCACGTGCGCGACGCCGCGTGGGAGTACATCCGGTTCCAGACCTCGGCCGAAGCCGATGCCCTGCGCGTGCGGGCCCTGGTCGAGAGCGGCTACGGCCGCTTCGTCTCCGCCGAACGCCTGGCGGCGGCGGGCGTCGCGCACCTCGCGGGGACCGTGCCCGACGAGTGGTTCGAGTGCCAGCGCATCGCGCTGCGCGACGGCCGCCCCGAGCCCTACGGCCGGAACGCCAACGCCCTCTACGACCTCCTCACGCCCCCCATCCGCCGCGCCGAGGAACTCTACCGCACCGGCGCCCTCTCCGACGACCCGCCCCGCCGCCTCGCCCAGCTCCGCGCCCTCCTCGCCGAAGCCCGCACCAAGGCCGAGACCGACCTCCTGGGCCAGGTCCCCCCCGACCAGATGCGCCGCCGCCGCACCGCCGCCGCCGTCCTCCTCGCCCTCGTCGCCGCGGCCGTCCTCCTCGCCCTGCGCCTCATGTCCCGATGGTTCCGCGCGCCCTCCGCCGCGCCCGCCGCCGACGCCGACGCCGGGCGCCGCCCCCGCCGCCGCATCCTGGTGCCGCTCCTCCTCATCGCCCCGGCGGCCCTGACCATCCTCGTCTGGGCCTACATCCCCCTCGTCCGCGGCTCCGCGATGGCGTTCTACGACTACCACCTGTACGGCCCCTCCGCGTGGGTGGGCCTCGACAACTTCGCGAACCTCCTCTGGGACGCCGACTGGTGGCGCGCCCTCCTCGCCTCCGCCCGCTACGCCGCGCTCGTCATCGGCCTGACCTTCCTGCCGCCCGTGGGCCTGGCCATCCTCCTCCAGGAAGTCCCGCGCGGCAAAATCCTCTTCCGCGTCATCTACTACCTCCCCGCGGCCATCAGCGGACTCGTCGTCATCCTCCTCTGGAAAACTTTTTATGCCCCCGACCCCACCGGCCTGGCCAACCGCCTCGTCCTCTCCGTTCCCGCCTGGGGATGGATCCTCCTCGCCCTGATCCCCCTCCTCCTCGCCCTCCACATCGCCCGCCGACTCCTCCGCCACGCCCGCCGCCTGCCCGCCCTTTTCACCCTCCTCTATGGCCTCCTCCTCGCCGCGGGTGCCCTCTCCCCCCTCCGCGACATCGCCCCGTCGGCCCCCGCCGGCTTTCTCCCCTTCCTGGCTGCGCGCCTCCCCGAACCCGTCCGCTGGCTCGACGACTCCCGCACCGCCCTCTTCTCCTGCGTCCTCCCCCTCCTCTGGGCCGGGATGGGACCCGGATGCCTCATCTACCTGGCGGCCTTGAAAGGCATCCCCGAAGAACTCTACGAAGCCGCCGACATCGACGGCGCCACCTTCACCGACAAGATCCTCTTCATCGTCATCCCCGTCCTCCGGCCGCTGCTCGTCATCAACTTCGTGGGCGTCTTCATCGCCGCGTGGCAGGCCGAAGCGAACATCCTGGCGATGACGGCCGGCGCCGCCGGCACCGAAGTCGCGGGCCTGCGCATCTTCTACCAGGCCTTCCTCTTCCTGCGCCCCGGCCCCGCGACGGCGGCCGCCTGGATGCTGGCCACCCTCCTCATCGGCTTCACCCTCCTCCAACTCCGCATCCTCTCCCGCGTCGAA
>JAFYAC010000009.1 GCA_017540905.1 Kiritimatiellia bacterium
CCATCACCCACACCCAGAGCCTCAAGGGCCTCGCGAACTACGTCAGCTACGACGAGGTCGCCAAGGCTTCCGAGAGCCAGGGCCGCCGCGACAAGACCAAGATCCTGACGATCGCCACCTCCCACGTCGAGTACGAGACGGCCAACCGCCACTACGCGCACGTGGACTGCCCCGGACACGCCGACTACGTCAAGCACATGATCACCGGCGCGGCCCAGATGGATGGCGCCATCCTCGTGGTCAGCGCGGTCGACGGCCCGATGCCCCAGACCCGCGAGCACATCCTGCTCGCCCGCCAGGTCGGCGTGCCGAAGATCGTGGTCTTCCTGAACAAGGTCGACCTCGTGGACGATCCCGAGCTGCTGGACCTTGTCGAGATGGAAATCCGCGAGCTGCTCGACAAGTACAAGTTCGACGGCGAGAACACCCCGATCATCCGCGGCAGCGCCCTCGCCGCCATCAACAGCGACGACCCGAACAGCGACGCCTGCAAGCCCATCCAGGAGCTCATGGATGCGCTCGACAGCTACATCCCGGAACCTGTCCGCCCGCTGGACAAGCCCTTCCTGATGCCGATCGAAGACGTCTTCTCCATCGAAGGGCGCGGCACCGTGGTGACGGGCCGTGTCGAACGCGGCGCCGTCAAGGTCGGCGACGAAGTCGAGATCATCGGCCTGCGCGAGACGCAGAAGACGACGGTCACGGGCGTGGAAATGTTCCGCAAGCTGCTCGACCAGGGCCAGGCCGGCGACAACATCGGCACGCTGCTGCGCGGCACGAAGAAGGAAGACGTGGAACGCGGCCAGGTGCTGGCGAAGCCCGGCAGCGTGCACCCGCACAAGCACTTCAAGGCCCAGGTCTACGTCCTGAGCAAGGACGAAGGCGGCCGCCACACGCCGTTCTTCAAGGGCTACCGCCCGCAGTTCTACTTCCGCACCACGGACGTGACGGGCGACGTCACGCTGCCGGAAGGCGTGGAAATGGTCATGCCGGGCGACAACATCGAAATGGAAGTCAAGCTGTTGACCCCCATCGCGATGGAAGAGAAGATGCAGTTCGCCATCCGCGAAGGCGGCCGCACGGTCGGCGCCGGCACGGTCGACGAGATCATCGAATAAGACAAGCGGTTTTCCGGGATGCCGGGCGGCCTTGACGGGCCGCCCGGCGGAGCCGGGAAGCGCAGGAGAGCGCGGACATGCCCAGGGAAATCATCCAGTTGGCCTGCACGGAGTGCAAGCGCCGCAACTACACGAACAGCCGGAACAAGAAGACGAAGACCGAACGGTTGGAGCTCAAGAAGTATTGTCCGACGGAACGCAAGCACACCCTGCACCGCGAAACGAAGTAGGAACGATCACGCAGGCCGGTAGCTCAATTCGGCAGAGCACTGGTCTCCAAAACCAGTTGTTGGGGGTTCAAGTCCCTCCCGGCCTGCCATTTTTCCCGAACCGAAGCGCAAGCAACACGACCGAACACCCAGTGGTCCCATGAGCAAACTGACAGAGAGCATCAACGGCATCCGCCGCTTCGTCGGCGAGGTGAACGCGGAACTGAAGAAGAGCGCCTGGCCGACGCGCCCGGAGCTGTTCGATTCGACGGTGGTGGTCATCATCTCGGTGGCGCTGCTCGGCGGGTTCGTCGCGGTCTGCGACGTGGTGCTGCGGCAGCTGGTCCGCTGGATCCTCGGGTAAAGGCGGGAAGCGGCCATGGAAAAGAAGTGGTACGTCCTGCAGGCGCTTTCTGGCCAGGAAGGGAAGGCGCGGGAAAACCTGGAGAAGCGCATCCAGCAGGAAGAAATGCAGGAATACGTCGGCCAGGTGCTCATGCCGACGGAGAAGGTCACCGAGATCAAGAACAACAAGAAGACCACGGTGGTCCGCAAGCTCTACCCCGGGTACGTCTTCATCGAGCTCGCGCTCTACGACGACGACGGGGCGCTGATGGAAAAGCCCTGGCTCTACATCCAGGCGACGCCCGGCCTGATTGGGTTCGTCGGCTCCGACCGCAACCGCCCGCAGCCGATGCGCCAGAGCGAGGTGGACCAGATGATGGCCCAGATCCAGGACCAGGGCGACCGGGGCATCAAGCTGAAGGTGAATTTCGAGCCCGGGGAGAAGGTCAAGGTGACCGACGGGGCGTTCATGGGGCAGTCCGGGGTGGTGGAAGAAGTCGATCCGGAGCACGGGCGCCTGAAGGTGTCGGTGCTGATCTTCGACCGCGAGGTCCCGGTGGATTTGGAATATTGGCAAGTGGAACGGGCCGAAGACTAGGCCCGGATTGGACGGAAAAATGGCAAAGAAAGTCACAGGCATCGTAAAACTGCAGATTCCGGCCGGGCAGGCGAATCCCGCGCCTCCGGTGGGGCCGGCCCTCGGCCAGCAGGGCGTGAACATCATGCAGTTCTGCAAGGCGTTCAACGCCGCCACGCAGAAGGACGCGGGCATGATCATCCCGGTGGTCATCACGGTCTACCAGGACAAGAGCTTCACCTTCATCACCAAAAGCCCCCCGGCGGCCAGCCTGCTCAAGAAGGCGGCCGGCATCGCCAAGGGTTCCGGCGTCCCCAACCGCGACAAGGTCGGCAAGGTCACCAAGGCGCAGCTGCTGGAGATTGCCAAGATCAAGGCGAAGGACATGAACGCGGACGACGCCGAGCACGCGGCCCGCATGGTCGCCGGCACGGCCCGCAGCATGGGCATCGAAGTGGAATAGAGGACAGCATCATGGCACGTCACGGCAAGAAATACACGAAGGTCGCCGAAAAGGTCGACCGCGAGACCCTGTACACCCTCGAAGGGGCGATCCAGTTCCTCAAGGACAACCCCACGACCAAGTTCGACGCCACGGCCGAAGTCGCCTTCCGCCTCGGCGTGGACCCCACCAAGAGCGACCAGGCCGTCCGCGGCACCGTCGTCCTCCCCAACGGGACCGGCAAGAAGGTCACTGTCCTCGTTTTCGCCAACGGCCCCGCCGCCGACGCGGCCCGGGAAGCCGGCGCGGAATACGTGGGCTTCGAGGACATGCTCGCCAAGGTCAAGGAAGGCTTCACCGGCTTCGACGTGGCCATCGCCACGCCGGACGCGATGAAGGAAGTCCGCAAGCTCGGCAAGGTCCTCGGTCCCCGCGGCCTGATGCCGAACCCCAAGACCGGCACCGTCAGCGACGACACGGCCACCGCCGTCAAGGCCTGCAAGGCCGGCCGCGTGGAGTTCCGCATGGACCGCCACGGCAACGTCATGGTCCCCTTCGGCAAGATGTCCTTCGCGGCCGACGCGCTCTGCGCCAACTGCAAGGCGGTCATCGACGCGCTGAACGCGGCGCGCCCGGCGGCGGCCAAGGGCCTCTTCATCAAGCGCGCGAGCGTCAGCTCCACGATGGGCCCCGGCCTGCGGCTGGATCCGCGCGTGACGGCGTGAGGAACACCCCCTTCCCACAATCCAACGGAGCAAGGAATCCATGAGACCAGAGAAACAAGCCATCGTCGCGGAAATCAAGCAGCAGGTTTCCGAAGCCACGTACATCATCTTCGTCGACTTCTCCCGGATCAACACCGAGCAGACAATCGCGCTGCGCCGCAAGCTCGCGGAGCAGAAGACCCGCTTCCAGGTCGTCCCCAACCGCCTCTTCAAGGTGGTCGCCGGCGAACTGGGGATGGACGGCCTCGACGCCGCCCTCAAGGGCCCGACCGCCCTGGTGTTCGGCGCGGAAGACGCGGCCGCCACCGCCAAGATCGTCCAGGACTTCATCAAGGAACAGAAGATCCTCTCGGTGAAGATGGGCTGGATGGACGGCGAGGCGCTGACCGCGGCGCAGGTGGAACACCTGGCGACGCTGCCGTCGAAGAAGACGCTGCAGGGCATGTTCGTGGCCACGCTGGCCGCCCCGATGAGCAACCTCGTCGGCGTGTTCAGCCAGAAGCTCGCGAGCCTCGTCTACGTGCTCAAGGCCGCGGCGGACAAGAAGGGCGAAGGCGCGGCCTGAACCCGCGGCGCGGATTCCCCCGCGCCGGAACAAGAAAACACAATCGGTTTAAAAAACAAACAGGAGACATAACGTCATGAGCGAAGAAATCAAACTTGAAGGAAAGATGGCCGAATTCGTGGATTGGATCGAGACGATCTCCGTCCTCGAGCTCTCCCAGCTGGTGAAGGCCCTCGAAGAGCGCCTCGGCGTTTCCGCCGCCGCCCCCGTGGCCGTGGCCGCCGCCCCGGCCGCCGGCGCCGCCGCCCCCGCCGAAGAGAAGACCGAGTTCACGGTCGAGCTGACCGCCGTCGGCGGCAACAAGATCGCCGTCATCAAGGAAGTCCGCGCGATCACGGGCCTGGGCCTCAAGGAAGCCAAGGAACTGGTCGAAGGCGCCCCGAAGGCCGTCAAGGAAAACGTGGCGAAGGACGAAGCCGAGAAGATCAAGAAGCAGCTGGAAGCTGCCGGTGCCCAAGTCACCATCAAGTAACACCCGAACGGTTGTCATCGAGTCGTTCCCCGGCCGCCAGGAAGGCGCGCCGGGGTTCGGCTGTCGTTTCGTTTTTTTGGGGTCCCGTTACGAAAGATAGGTGCACGGCATGGTCGATCGGATCAATTTTGGCACGTTGAAGGATGTGGTGGGCTTGCCGGATCTCATCGAGATCCAGACCAAGTCCTACGAGGAGTTGCTGCAGCTGGACACGCCCGCGAACAAGCGGCGCGACATCGGCCTGCAGGCGGTGTTCAAGGAAACGTTCCCCATCGAGAGCTACGACGGGAACTATTCGCTGGACTTCGTGAAGTACGAAATCACGCCGCCGAAGGTGTCGTGGGTGGACAGCCTGAAGGAAGGCGAATCCTACACCGCGTCCCTCCACGTGACGTTCCGCCTCAAGAGCGAGTCGGAAGTCCGCGAGGAGACCGTGTTCATGGGCGAAGTCCCGCTCATCACCGAGCAGGGCACCTTCATCGTCAACGGCGCCGAACGCGTGATCGTCAGCCAGCTGCACCGCAGCCCCGGCATCTGCTTCGAAAGCAGCGTCCACGCCAACGGCACCCTCCTGCACTCGTTCCGGATCATCCCGGACCGCGGCGCGTGGGTGGAAGTGCAGTTCGACACCTCCGACCTGCTCAACGTGTACCTCGACCGCAAGAAGCGGCGCCGGAAATTCCTGGCCTCCACCTTCCTGCGCGCGCTGGGATACGGGACCGACGAGGAGCTCCTCGGGCTGTTCTACACCTTCGAGGAAATCAACGTCTCCAGGCCCCGCCCCGAGCAGCTGGAGAACCGCGTCGTCAAGGCCGACGTCAAGGACGCCGACAGCGAGACGGTGCTCGTCAAGCGGTTCGAGCCGGTGACGGCCGACCTGCTCAAGCAGCTCAAGGCGGCCGGCATCTCGACGCTGGCGGCCGTGAACGTGGAGTGGGACGGCGGACTCTTCCTCAAGAGCGTCCGCAAGGACCCCACCGCGAGCATGGACGACGCGCTCAAGGACCTCTACCGCAAGCTGCGCCCCGGCGACCCCGCCACGACCTCCAACGCGCGGCAGATGCTCAAGCGCTTCTTCTTCGATTCCCGCCGCTACGACCTCGGCCGCGTCGGCCGCTACAAGATCCAGCAGAAGCTCGGCGCCCTCCTCCAGGCCCTCGGCCGCCCCGCCGAAAACGAGACGCGCACGCTGGAGAAGGAGGACTTCGTCGCCGCCATCCGCTACCTCATCGGCCTGCGCAACGGCGAAGGCACGCTGGACGACATCGACCACCTCGGCAGCCGCCGCATCCGCACCGTCGGCGAACTCGTCGAGAACCAGTGCCGCGTCGGCCTCAGCCGCACCGAGCGGCTGGTCCGCGAGAAGATGACGGTCTTCGACTCCACCACCGAAAAGCTCACCCCCCAGAAGCTCATCAACCCGAAGGCCCTCGCCGCGGTCATCCGCGACTTCTTCGGCCGCAGCCAGCTGAGCCAGTTCATGGACCAGACCAACCCGCTGGCCGAGCTGACCCACAAGCGCCGCCTGAGCGCCCTGGGCCCCGGCGGCCTCAGCCGCGAGCGCGCGGGCTTCGAAGTCCGCGACGTGCATTCCTCGCACTACGGCCGCATCTGCCCGATCGAAACGCCGGAAGGTCCGAACATCGGCCTCATTTCCTCGCTTTCGATGTACGCCCGCGTCAACGAGTTCGGCTTCATCGAGACCCCGTACCGCCGCGTCGTCGACGGCAAGGTCACCGACCAGGTCGACTACCTCACCGCCGACCAGGAAGAAAAGTACGTCATCGCGCAGGCCAACGCCCCGCTCAACGAGGACGGCTCCTTCCAGCGCAAGACCGTCGCCGGCCGCTACAAGGGCGAATTCCTCGAACTCGAATCCTCCCGCGTCACCTACATGGACGTCTCGCCCAAGCAGGTCGTCTCCGTGGCCGCCGGGCTGATCCCCTTCCTGGAGCACGACGACGCCAACCGCGCCCTCATGGGCGCCAACATGCAGCGCCAGGCCGTCCCGCTCCTCAAGTCCGAGGCCCCCTTCGTCGCCACCGGCATCGAAGGCCGCGTCGCGCGCGACTCCCGCGTCATGGTCACCGCCCGCGAAGCCGGCAAGGTCGCCTACGTCGACGCCGGCCGCATCGTCGTCTCCAAGGACGGCTCCATGCCGACCAAGAAGACCCCGCAGGCCGACTACCAGGAATACAAGCTGCGCAAGTTCACCCGTTCCAACGGCGGCACCTGCATCAACCAGCACCCCATCGTCGCCAAGGGCCAGAAGATCGCCAAGGGCGACGTCCTCGCCGACGGCCCCCTCACCCACGAGGGCGAGCTCTCCCTCGGCCGCAACGCCGTCGTCGCCTTCATGCCCTGGTGCGGCTACAACTACGAAGACGCCATCCTCATCAACGAGCGCGTCGTCGCCGAAGACGTATTCACCTCCATCCACATCGAGGAGTTCGAATGCGGCGCCCGCGACACCAAGCTCGGCCCCGAGGAAATCACCCGCGACATCCCCAACGTCGGCGAAGAGGCCCTCAAGAACCTCGGCGCCGACGGCGTCATCCGCATCGGCGCCGAAGTCAAGCCCGGCGACATCCTCGTCGGCAAGATCACCCCGAAGAGCGAGACCGAACTCGCCCCCGAGGAGAAGCTCCTGCGCGCCATCTTCGGCGAAAAGGCCGCCGAAGTCCGCGACACCTCCCTGACCGTCCCCTCCGGCACCTACGGCATCGTCATGGACGTCAAGGCCACCAGCCGCGACATCCAGCCCAAGGGCAAGACCGTCTCCTCCGCCGACCTGCGCAAGCAGAAGAAGCAGAAGGAAGACGAACTCGCCAAGCGCGAGGCCGACCTCCGCGAGCAGCTCACCGACGGCCTCTCCAACATCCTGCTCGGCGAAAAGATCCCGCTGGACGTCCTCAACGGCCAGACCGGCGAAGTCGTCATCCCCGCCAACCGCAAGATCACCAAGACCCTCCTCCGCAAGCTCGCCGCCGCCTACGACGTCATCGCCATCGATCCCAGCCCCATCCAGCAGAAGATCACCAGCATCATCGGCGAATACACCGGCCGCTTCGAACAGCTCAAGGAAGAGCGCGAAAACCTCGAACTCCGCCTCGAAAGCGGCGAAGAGACCGATGCCGGCATCATCAAGCAGGTCAAGGTCTACATCGCCAGCAAGAAGAAGCTGAGCGTCGGCGACAAGATGTCCGGCCGCCACGGCAACAAGGGCGTCGTCGCCCGCATCCTGCCCGAGGAAGACATGCCCTTCCTGCCCAACGGCCAGCCCGTCGACGTCGTGCTGAACCCCCTCGGCGTGCCGTCCCGAATGAACGTCGGCCAGGTCCTCGAGACCCACCTCGGCATCGCCTGCAAGATCCTCGGCGTCCACGCGGCGACCCCCGTCTTCGACGGCTGCCCCGAGTCCGAGATCTGGGCCATGATGAAGAAGGCCGGCCTGCCCGAAGACGGCAAGACCGTCCTCTACGACGGCCGCACCGGCGAACCCTTCGACCAGCGCGTCGTCGTCGGCGTCATGTACATGCTCAAGCTGCACCACCTGGTCAGCGACAAGATCCACGCCCGCGCCGTCGGCCCCTACAGCCTCGTCACCCAGCAGCCCCTCGGCGGCAAGGCCCAGTACGGCGGCCAGCGCTTCGGCGAAATGGAAGTCTGGGCCATGGAAGCCTACGGCGCCGCCTACGCCCTCCAGGAACTGATGACCGTCAAGAGCGACGACGTGACCGGCCGCACCCGCATCTACGAGTCCATCGTCAAGGGCACCAACACCCTCGACGCCGGCATCCCCGAGTCGTTCAACGTGCTCATGAAGGAAATCCAGAGCCTCGCCCTGGACATCCGCGTGAAGCACTCCGAGGTGGAGTAGGGGACGGCCGCGCCGTCCCCCCTCCCCGCACCCGTTTTGCAGTGAGAATGGCATTCTGAAAGTGAGGCATCCCGGTGGAAACAACTGATACCAACGTCCAGCCCGTCGCTCCCGTCGCTCCCGTCGCCCCCTTCGGCTTCGAGTCCCGTCCCGGCTTCGATTCCGTCACCATCACCCTGGCCGCCCCGGAGACCATCCGGCAGTGGAGCCACGGCGAGGTCAAGAACCCCGAGACCATCAACTACCGCACCTTCAAGCCCGAAAAGGGCGGCCTCTTCTGCGAGCGCATCTTCGGCCCCACCAAGGACTGGGAATGCTCCTGCGGCAAGTACAAGCGCATCAAGAACAAGAACATCGTCTGCGACCGCTGCGGCGTCGAAGTCACCCAGGCCCGCGTCCGCCGCGAGCGCATGGGCCACATCGAGCTCGCCGTCCCCATCTCCCACCTCTGGTTCTTCAAGTGCGCCCCCAGCCGCATGGCCGCCGTCCTCGACATGCCCACCAAGGAACTCGAGCGCGTCCTCTACTACGAAAAATTCGTCGTCGTCGACCCCGGCGACACATCCCTCCGCGAAGGCCAGACCCTCTCCGAGGAAGAATATCACGAAATGCTCGACAAGTACGGCGAATCCTTCGTCGCCAAGATGGGTGCCGAAGGCATCCGCGACATCCTCGCCAAGATGGACCTCGAAGAGCAGCTCGAACGCCTCGAAGGCGAACTCGAAAAGACCCGCTCCAAGCAGACCCGCAAGAAGCTGACCAAGCGGATGAAGATCATCGACTCCTTCCGCACCTCCCACACCCGCCCCGAGTGGATGATTTTGACCGTCCTGCCCGTCATCCCGCCGGACCTCCGGCCCCTCGTCCCCTTGGAGGGCGGCCGCTTCGCCACCAGCGACCTCAACGACCTCTACCGCCGCGTCATCAACCGCAACAACCGCCTCAAGAACCTCCTGCAGCTCAAGACCCCGGACGTCATCGTCCGCAACGAAAAGCGCATGCTCCAGGAAGCCGTCGACGCCCTCTTCGACAACGGCCGCCACGGCCGCGCCGTCACCGGCGCCGCCAACCGCCCGCTGAAATCCCTCGCCGACATGCTCAAGGGCAAACAGGGCCGCTTCCGCCAGAATCTCCTCGGCAAGCGCGTCGACTACTCCGGCCGCTCCGTCATCGTCGTCGGCCCCACCCTCAACATGAACCAGTGCGGCCTGCCCAAGAAGATGGCCCTCGTCCTCTTCGAGCCCTTCATCATCCGCCGCCTCAAGGCCATGGGCGTCGTCCACACCGTCCGCTCCGCCAAGAAGATGATCGAGCGCGAAGAGGACCAGGTTTGGGACATCCTCGAAGAAGTCACCCGCGGCCACACCGTCATGCTCAACCGCGCCCCGACGCTGCACCGCCTCTCCATCCAGTCCTTCGAGCCCGTCCTCATCGAAGGCGAAGCCATCCGCATCCACCCCCTCGTCTGCACCGCCTACAACGCCGACTTCGACGGCGACCAGATGGCCGTCCACGTCCCCCTCTCCGTCGAGGCCCAGCTCGAGTCCAAGCTCATCATGCTGGCCCCCAACAACATCTTCTCCCCCTCCTCCGGCAAGCCCATCACCACCCCGACCCAGGACATCGCCCTCGGCTGCTACTACCTCACCGTCGACTCCCAGGCCGACCGCATCAAGGCCCGCCAGCAGTCCGCCGCCAAGGCCGACGCCGTCCCCGAGCACCTGCCCCTCTTCAACGACGCCGCCGAAGTCCACACCGCCTTCGACGAAGGCGCCCTCAAGATGCACTCCCGCATCCGCTTCAAGAACCCCGACTACCAGACCGAGACCAAGTACGGCAAGAAAGACGAATCCGTCATCACCACCACCGTCGGTCGCGTCTTCTTCAACGAAATCTGGCCCGTCGGCATGGGCTTCTACAACGCCCCCGTCCCCAAGAAGCGCCTCGAAGAGCTCATCCGCCACTGCTACCAGGTCGCCGGCCACGAAGAAACCGTCCACACCCTCGACCGCGTCAAGAACCTCGGCTTCGAGAACGCCACCCGCGCCGGCATCTCCATCGGCATCGTCGACATGATCGTCCCCGAAGCCAAGGCCAAGACCATCGAAGCCGCCCGCAAGCAGCTCAACGAGGCCGAAGGCCAGTACCGCAAGGGCATCATCACCGACGGCGAACGCTACAACAAGATCATCGACATCTGGACCCACGCCACCGACGAAATCGCCTCCCTGATGTTCCGCGCCATGGAATTCAACGAATCCCGCGACGACGTCAACCCCCTCTTCATGATGGTCGACTCCGGCGCCCGCGGCAACAAACAGCAGATCCGCCAGCTCGCCGGCATGCGCGGCCTCATGGCCAAGCCCTCCGGCGAAATCATCGAGCGCCCCATTCTCGCCAACTTCCGCGAAGGCCTCAGCGTCCTCGAATACTTCATCTCCACCCACGGCGCCCGCAAGGGCCTCGCCGACACCGCCCTGAAGACTGCCGAGTCCGGCTACATGACCCGCAAACTCGTCGACGTCTCCCAGGACGTCATCATCGTCGAAGAAGACTGCGGCACCCTCAACGGCATCGAAGTCCACGCCATCATGCAGGGCGACGACGAACTCGTCCCCCTCGCCCAGCGCATCCTCGGCCGTACCGCCCTCGACGACATCCGCGACCCCAAGACCGGCGACATGATCGTCGCCGCCGGCAACGAAATCGACGAACGCGTCGTCGAGAAAATCGTCCGCGCCGGCCTTGAATCCGTCAAGATCCGCTCCGTCCTCACCTGCGAATCCAAGCGCGGCATCTGCGCCAAGTGCTACGGCCGCAACCTCGCCAACGGCAAACCCGCCGTCCTCGGCGAATCCACCGGCATCATCGCCGCCCAGTCCATCGGCGAACCCGGCACCCAGCTGACCATGCGGACCTTCCACATCGGCGGCACCGCCTCCAGCACCTTCAAGCAGCCCGAAATCCTCGTCAAGCACGACGGCACCGTCCGCTACGAAGAACTCTACACCGTCAAGGGCCCCGACGGACACGACATCGTCCTCAACAAGACCGGCATGATCGGTCTCTACGACAAGGACGGCCGCGAACTCGAACGCCACGCCATCCAGCTCGGCTCCATCCTCGCCGCGCCCGACGGCGGCACCGTCAAGAAGGGCGAATCCATCGCCAAGTGGGACCCCTACAACGTGCCGATTTTGAGCGAATTCGCGGGCAAGATCGACTTCCGCGACTTCATCGTCGGCGTCACCGTCCGCAAGGAAGTCGACGAAGCCACCGGCATGGAAGACATCGTCGTCCTCGAACACCGCGACGAAATCCACCCGCAGGTCCTCGTCCGCGACCCCGCCGACCGCAAGAACATCCTCGCCTCCTACACCATCCCCGCCGGCGCCCACGTCGTCGTCGCCAAGGATTCCTCCATCTACGCCGGCGCCGTCATCGCCAAGACCCCGCGCAAACAGGCCCGTACCAAGGACATCACCGGCGGTCTGCCGCGCGTGTCCGAACTCTTCGAGGCCCGCATGCCCAAGGACGCGGCCGAAATCGCCAAGATCGACGGCATCGTCGAGCTCGGCGGCAACGCCCGCGGCCGCCGCAAACTCCTCGTCCGCGACCCCGTGACCAACGATGTCGAAGAGCACCTCATCCCGCTCAACAAACACATCGTCGTGTACGCCGGCGACCACGTCCGCAAGGGCCAGCCCCTGACCGAAGGCCCCGTCGTCCCGCAGGAAATCCTCGAAGTCTGCGGCCCGCAGGAACTCCAGGAATACCTCGTCAACGAAGTCCAGGAAGTCTACCGCCTCCAGGGCGTCGAAATCAACGACAAGCACATCGAGATCATCGTCCGCCAGATGCTGAGAAAGGTCCGCATCACCGAACCCGGCGACACCGGCTTCCTCTGGGGCGAACAGGTCGAAAAACAGACCTTCCTCGAAGTCAACCAGCGCATGGCCGAAGAAGGCCGCACCCCTGCCGAGGCCTCCCCGTTGCTCCTGGGCATCACCAAGGCCTCCCTCGAGACCGAGAGCTTCATCTCTGCCGCGTCCTTCCAGGACACCACGCGCGTCCTGACCGACGCCGCGACCCTGGCCCGCGAAGACAAACTCCACGGCTTCAAGGAAAACGTGATCATGGGCCACATGATCCCGGCCGGCACCGGCTTCAGCATGTACCGCAACATCAAACTCGTCCCCCTCGCCGAACCCATCCCCGCCGAAGAACTCCTCCCCGACACCCTCCCCACCGCGGCCCCTGCTCCCGAAGCCGAACCCGCTCCCGTCGCCTGACCCGGCGTTGCGTTGCCCAAGGCCGCCCCTCACCGGGCGGCCTTTTCCGTCCCCACGCCAATTCATATTTTGATTTATATTGATATTTGTGGACAATTGGAGTTTGTGTACAATTCTTCTTTCCCACCCTTTCGTCCCACCCATGCCCGGCAAACTTTTGGATTCCGGTGGTGCACCTCCGAAGAATGTGGTATGGAGTGAATGTCGCAACAAGAGGATGCAACCATGTCCCCCGCAACCCTGGCACAGGAAATCGAACAACTGGACGAAACGCAGAAGAATGCCGTGGCGCTCTTCGTGCGCTTTCTCGCTGCACAGCCGCATGCCACCCCCGATGATGGTGATTCCACCCAACAACCGGAAGCGCCCGCCAGCAGGGTCTCGTTGTTCGGTGCACTCAAGGACAAAATCACGTTCATCTCCCCGGACTTCGACGAACCCTTGGAAGACTTTGCGGAGTACATGTGATGCGTTGCCTTCTCGACACCCATGCAATTCTCTGGACGGCATGGGGGAGCGACCAGGTGCCGGACACCGCCCGCCGGGCGATGCAGGAGTGCGAATGTTTCTATTCCATTGCTTCCCTCTGGGAACTCGCAATCAAGCAGTCTCTCGGGAAAATCGGCTTCGAAGCCCCGATTGCGGAATTGGACACCTGCTGCCGCCGGGCGGGATTCCAGCGCCTCCCCATCACCATTCCCCATCTTGACCGCCTGAAAACCCTTCCCTCCATCCACCGCGACCCCTTCGACCGCCTGCTCGTCGCCCAAGCTCTGGAAGAAGGCCTTGCCATCATCACCCGCGACCGCCTGATTCCCCAATATCCGGTCCAGACTGTTTGGTAGACCTCTTTCGGGGGGGGGACATTCCGTCTCTCCCGCCCCTCCCACGTCCCCGCCTGCAGGGCGCACCGCTCTTCTTTCGCGCTCTTCCTCGCTTTTCCCTCCATCCTTCATTGCTCCATCCGGCCCGCACGTCCGTTTTCCCCTTTGTTTTCAAGGTGATTCACACTCGACCGTGATAAAACACCAATATTTCCTGTGAAATCACGTGATTTCAAAATTTCCCGAAAAAACAGTTGACACCCGATGCGGAGTCCCGTAAGTTGAAAATCAAAGAAAGATTGCACCCCGAAGGGAACTCCAGGATGTCACTCAAATTGAAACCTTTCTTGACCACCGCGCTGCTCGTCGCAGCCGGTGTGGGGGCCGCACGGGGATTCCCCGGGTGGATGGGCGTGTACGGGGATTACGAAACGCACGACGGCGCGAACCCCGGCACCTACACGATCCTGATGAACCAAGACTACTGGGGCCTCCATGCCGAGGTCGGCATCGGCATCGCGGGTTCCTGGACCACCCACGCCATGGACTACATGGGCAACGCCGACGGCAACTCCCTCTGGCAGTTCCGCCCCGGCGAAGCGCTGGCGGAGGGGACCTCCGTCCAGTACTACTTCCACGGCTGGGACGACTGGGGCGGCAACATCTACGCCAACAACGGCGGCGCCAACTATTCCTTCATCGCCGGTCCCGCCGCCATCGATTGGATCGGCGCCTCGGAGCAGACCCCGGCGGCCCCGGCGGCGGGCGAAGACGTCCGCGTCTGGACCCAGACCTGGCCGCGCGGCGCGGGGCAGGGCGGCGTTGCCCTCTATTCGGAAAACGGGCTCTGGGGCGGCGTCCCGCTCGCCAAGGCCGGGACGACCAACGGCAACGACCTCTGGCGCGGCGACCTCGGCCGCTTCCCCGCTGGCACGGAAGTCGAGTGGCTGGCTGGCGTTGAAGACGGCGCCGGGACCACCCACTACGACAACAACCTCGGCAGCAACTACGCTTTCACCGTCGCGGCGGGCACCCCGCTGGCCTTCTTCGGCGGCGCCTACCACTGGCCCGCAGACGGCGCGCTGACCTCCGCCGACGACCTCTGGCTCAACGTCTTCGCCAGCCCCTCGCAGTCGCTCGTGTCGGCCCACGCGGACTACACCGTCAACGGCTGGCTCTGGGAGCGCGCGCCGCTCGCCTTCTGGCAGATGGACGGCACGAACGAGTGGTGGCACGCGGACTTGGGGACGATGCCCCCTTCCGCCTCCGTCTGGTACGCCTTCGACGCCCTCGACGGCGCCGGGAACGCATGGGCCCTCCCCGCCTCCGGACTCCCGTTCTCCGCCCATGTGGCGGGCAGCCCCGTTGACGCCGATGCCGACGGCCTCCCCGATGACTGGGAAACCTACTGGTTCGCTCCCCCCTCCGCCACTACCGCCCGCGCCAACCCCGACGGCGACGGCCTCCCCTCCATGCCCTTCGACAACTGGATGGAATGCGTCGCAGGCACCGACCCCGCCCTTTCCAACGCCGTCGCCGAACTCCCGCTCCTCTGGAAACCCTCCCTCCCGCAGCAGGGCGGAAGCCTGCTCCTCTCCGCCGCCCCCGAAGCCTTCGGCGGCTTGACCCCGCCCCCGGACACCATCACTGCCGCCTTCGCCGATGGCTCCACCACCACCCTCGCCCTCGACGCCACGGGCCGCTGGTCCGGCACCGTCTGGCTTTCCGCGACGGGCACGGTCTGCCAGATTGTCTCCTTCTCCTCCGGCTCCCTCGCCGACGGCAACCGCGGCATCGGCTGGACCCTCCCCCTCCGCGTCCTCCCCGACGGCGTGCCCGCCGACTCCGACTCCGACGGTATGCCCGACCTCTGGGAAGCCGCCCACGGCCTCGACCCCCTCGCCGACGACGCCTCCGCCGACGCCGATTCCGACGGCATCTCCAACCTCCAGGAATACCTCCACGGCCTCGACCCCCAAACCCCCGACCCGTGGCCCCAAATCACCATCACCTGGCCCGCCGACGGCGCCATCCTCTGAAAGAAGGGAAGGAGAACATGAACAAGACATTTGCCGTTTGGATGGGATTGGTTGTCCTTGCGGGCGTCGCGCACGCGGGATACGAGACACTTCCCGAAAGCCGCGGGCGGGAGACCGCCGCCAAGGCGGCCGCGAAAGCGTCCGTGGTGGATCGTACCCGCTGGACGGGGAGCATGGAGTTGGCCGATGGTTCCGAGCGGGCCCTCCAAAACGTTTCCGGCCGTTTCCTCCCGATTCAACTGGAAGCGGGGGAGACCTGTGCCTTCGCCATATCCGGTCCCGGCCTTCTCCCCGGCCGCACAGTCGTGCTCTCCTGCTCCTGCGGCGGGTTTGTGGAAGGAGCCCTGACCGCCGAAGTGCCCGTTTCCGCCGATGGCGTTCTCCGCTTCTCCTTCCGGAACGGCACCTTCGGGGCCCAACCCATCGAAGCGACCCTCCTGGGCCAGCGGCAAACGCTCCTTCTGGTCCATGCGGTGACGCCGGTGTCCTTCCTCCGCACGGGCGACGGCGGCGGCGGCGGCGAAACCAACAACCCCTCCTGCGACAACCAGGACCCGCCGGAATGCCCTCCCGGGACATGTTGCTCGAATTCCGCCGGCCCCAACCGATTCAACGTCTATTCGGCGAATGTGAAGCGCGAAATCGAGGACATGCACCTCCCCGTCCAGGTCGGCGAAAAGCCGCTGTCCTTCGCCCGCACCCAATCGAGCCGTACGTCTTGGGCGGTGCAGGAGCGCACGGACTTCCCCTTCGGACGCGCGGGCAACTGGCGCCACAGCCACCAGTGGACCATTCTGGACGATGGCGAAACCAACGGTTGCCGGAAGCTGCAAGTCATCGCCCCCGACGGACGCGTCTCCTACTACAACAAGAAATCCCCGGACGACCTCTTCCTGACCTATCTTCCCTCGACGCACTCGCGCGTGGAGGTGGACGGCTCTGCTACCAACTACTACCTCTACGAACTCGACGGCACCAAGTACCACATCACCCAATGGGGCGACACCAACGAACCCGCCTTCCGCATGGAAGGCTTCTGGGACGCCTATTCCAACTGGTACGGCTACGCCTACGACGCCGACGGCTACCTCACCCGCGTCACCGGCCCCAACACGAACCACTACTTCGCCCTCGAATACCGCCCCCTCGACGGCGCGGTCCCTCCCGGCACCGTCCGCTTCGCCTACTCCAACGCTGCCGCCGCCGAAGTCCTCCTCCCCGCCTCCTGGAACGGCTGGACGGGCTCCGCCACGCCCATGCACGGCGACGGCACGGGCGTCTGGACGGCGGACGTGCCGCTTTCGGAAGGCTGCTTCGAATACAAGTTCGCCGTCCGCGAAACCGGCAGCTCGATCTGGCACATGGTTTCCGACCCGGACAACCCCATCACCGTCGGTTCCGACTCCAACTCCCTGGCCGTGGTCAGCACCGAAAAAATCATCTCCAGGGCCACCGGCGGCGACGGCCGCGAAGTGGCGTACACCTACGACTGGGACTGGAACCCCACCCAGTACATGCTCGCCATGCGCCTTCGCGAAGTCGCCTACGGCACCGGCGAAAGCGCCCTCTACGACTACTACCCCGCCTCCACCGACCAAGGCCGTTCCATCCTCCTGAAATCCGCCGACGACCCCCACGGCCACGCCGCCGGACGCGCCATCCGCTACACCTACCACACCGAACGGGACTACTCCGGGCAAATCCACGAAGAACGCCAGCTCTCCACCGACGCCGTCCTCGCGGCCCTCGAATACGACGAAGCCGACCCCCTCATCCGCCATGTCCTCTCCGCGGACGGCACCACCAACGACTTCCGCTTCCTCGACGGCGCAGCCAACCTCGCGCAGACCGCCGACGCCGCCGGCCAGACGACCGCCTGGACCTACTTCGGCGGCAACGGCATGCTCCAGTCCCGCACCGACCCGAAGGGGCGCGTGACGACCTACACCCGCACCTGGCACTTCGGGGCGGAACTTTCCGTCTCCAACAGCTGCTCCTGCCAGGGCGACCATGTCAACACCTACACCGACGAAACCTATCCTTTCTACCTCGCGACCAAGACCGACGCCGCAGGCAACACCACCACCTACCAGCGCGATTCCCGCCACCGCCCCACGGCCATCCTGTATCCTGACGGAAGCAGTGCCTACTTCGGCTACAACGAAAACGGCCAAATTCTCTGGGAACGCCGCCGCGACGGCACGACTTGGACCAACACCTACGACGCCCGCGGCCGCAAAATCGCCGTCTCCGGCCCTGCCGGAGCCTGGACCGGCTACGGCTATGACGCCTTTGACCGCGCCACCAGCGAAACCAACGCCGTCGGCCTCGTGACCCGCCACGAATACGACTGGGAAGGCCGCAAAACCCGCACCCTCCACCCCGACGGTACCGAACAGCGCTGGGCCTACGACCGCTACGGCAGCGTCACCCAGTCCGTCGACCGCGCGGGCGGCGTCACCACCCACGAATACGACGAACGCGGCAACCGCATCCGCACCACCGAGCCTCTCGGCGCCGTCACCGTCTGGACCTACGACGCCAAAGGCCGCAAACTCACTGAAACCACTCCGCTCGGTCTGGTAATCAGCAACACCTACGACACCCTCGACCGCCTCGTCCTCCGTACCTATTCCAGCGACGGCACCGCCGAATCCTGGACCTACGTCTACGACGGCATTTCCACCCACACCGACCGCCTCGGCAACGTCACGTCAAACTCCTACGACTTCGAGGGCCACCTCACCGCCGTCACCGACGCCCGCGGCAACACCACCTCCTACACTTATGACATCCTCGGCCGCCGCACCGCCGTCACCGACGCCCTCGGCCACACCACCACCCAGACCTTCGACCCCGCCGGGCACGTCACCTCCGTCACCGACGCTGCCGGCCTCGCCCAAACCAACACCTACGACGCTTACGGCCGCCTGGCCGCCACCGTCCGCAGCGGCGGCTTCACCAACGAATTCCTCTACGACGCCCTGAACCGCCGCATCGAAACCCGCCTCAATGGCCAAACCGTCGCCTCCTCCGCCTACGACCCCGCCAGCCGCGCCCTCTGGACCCGCAACGCCGACGGCCTCGTCGTTTCCAATGTCTACGACAACGCCGGGCGCCTCTGGAAAATTGTCAAGCCCGACGGCACCTACACCGAAAACACCTACTCCAACGCCTTCCTCTGGCAGACCATCGACCGCGCCGGGCGCACCACCACCACCGACCGCGACTTCGCGGGCCGCCCCGTCCGCGTCACCGACCCGGCGGGCGGCGTTGTCCAATACCGCTACGACCTTGTCGGCAACCTCACCAACCTCGTCGACCAGGCCGGAACCGTCACCGCCTGGACCTACGATGCCGAAGGCCGCCAGACCCGCAAAACCTACGCCGACGGCACCCACTACGACTACACCTACGACGCCGAAGGCCGCCTCTCCACCCGCACCGACGCCAAAGGAATCACCACCACCTACACCTACGACCCCAACGGTAACTTGACGAACATCCTCTATCCCGACGCCTCCACCGTCACGTTCGCCTACGATGCCTTGAACCGCAAGACCGCCATGACCGACTCCATCGGCACCGTGGCCTACGCCTACGACGCCATCGGCAACCTTGTCGCCGAAGACGGCCCCTTCGCCGACGACACCCTCTACTATGACTACACCCCCGACCGCCAGCTCGCCGCCATCACCTCCTCCTTCTACAACGTCGAATACGCCTATGACAACCTCGGCCGCCTCTCCACCGTCATCGGCGCCGAAGGAACCAACACCTACGCCTACGCCGCCGCCGGAACCCTCTGGACCAACCTCACCCTCGCCAACGGCACCACCGCCGAACGCTCTTTCGACGCCCTCCTCCGCCTCACGAACCTCGTCAATCGCGCCGACGCCGGTATTCTCTCCTCCTTCGCCCTCACCCTCGACGACGCCGACCAGCGCACCCAGGTCATCCGCGAAGACGGCAAGGTCTACACCTACGCCTACGACGCCATCGGCCAGCTCACCAACGCCTCCGCCGCCCTCCCCGACGGCACCCCCTGGCCCGGCTACCAGTTCTCCTACGCCTACGACGCCACCGGCAACCCCGTCGAACAGCACAAGAACGGCCTTGTCTATTCCAACTCCTTCAACAACCTCAACCAGAACGTCGATACTATCCCCTCCGGCACCCTGACCGTCCTCGGCGAAGTGAACTATCCCTCCGGCACCGCCACCGTCAACAACGTCCAAGCCCAAATCGCCCCCGACGGCACCTTCGCCGCCCCCGACATCCCTATCGCCATCGGCACCAATACCCTCGCCTCCGTCTTCACCGACCCCTACGGACGCACCACCAACACCGAGACCACCGTCTCGCTCTCCACCAAAACCTACGGCTACGACCTGAACGGCAACCTCACCAACGACTCCCGCTTCGCCTATTCCTGGGACTACGAAAACCGCCTGACTGCCGTCCATGACGCCCAAACAGGCGCCCTAGTCCAAAGCAACCGCTACGACGCCCTCTGGCGCCGCCGCGAAAAAGTGGAATACGCCCCCGACGGCACCGCCAGCACCAACCGCTACATTTACAAGGACTGGCTCGTCCTCGCCATCGCCGACGGCTCCGGCACCCTCCTTGAAACCTACACCCACGGCGCCGACCTATCTGGCACCTCAAGTAGTTCCGCTGGTGATGTTGGGGGAATTCTGTCTGCCATGGGATCGAACCGAACATACTACCACTACGACTTCAACGGTAACGTTGTGAACGTTACCCATTCCAATCAATTCTCTTTTATGTCTCTCAATTACACCCCCTTCGGTGAAGTCTTAACTCCCACTAGTTTGTCCTTTCCTAAACAGCAGTTCAGCACAAAAGAACATGATTTAATTACCGCCCTCATCCACTATGGTGCTAGATATTACACGCCATACATGGGCCGCTGGCTTTGCCGTGATCCTATTGGAGAAGCAGGGGGAATTCTGCTTTATGGGTTTGTTAGTAACAATCCAGTCAATAACTTTGATTATTTGGGTCTTTGTGGCGACAACTCGAATTCTCAAGACGCCACCCCATGTTGCGATGGAAAGGTTTATGACCCGAAACAAAGTTGTTGCCACAACAATAAAATCATTCCTGTGGTCAAGGAGTCCTCAACGCCGTACAAGGTCTGTTGTCGTGCCGTTTCATACGATCCCCAAACAGATCCTTGGTGGGCAAAGTGGCTGTATCCTAGGATTCGCCATTGCGAAATCAAAAGTGGGAATTGTGGTGCCGACTGGGAGTCTTATGACATTTCAAAATCGAGTTCAGGGGAAATGGATGATGGAAAACCTTGCCGATGTGCAGATAGCGGAGACATTTCTGCATGCCTTGCTCGCCATCCCTATTCGGCTGGCACTGGTAACTGGGGCGATAACTGTCAAGCGAACACGGTGAACCGCCTTGCAGCCTGTTGTTTGCAATCCAACTGGAAGCCTAATCTTTACGGATATCCCCGCTAATCTCCCATGAATGCCGCATTCCTTATTCTGTTTCTTCTATTGATATCATTTTTCGGATTTGTTGTGGCAAAAGCATGTACGTGGTTCCGAGTTTGTTTTGCCCTACTGGTCTTCATCCTTTCCGTATGGGGTGCGTACGCCTATGGTCGCGCCTGTGAGAAGCTTCTCTGTTTTGGAACTTATGTCCGGGATTTTGCCCGGTACACGACAGTACTTTCCAATCTTTCGCGTGAAGGTCGGTATAAGGAGCTTGCTGAATTTGTTGTTGACTTCGACAGTCAATGGAAAACCAACCTTCCGTCACCTAGCAACATTGATGCTCTCATTACGGAATTGGAAAGAATTAAGGGGACAGACCCATTAAAAGAATCTTCGTTCCCGTAAAAACTTTTTGAAAAAGGTGACAGACCCGAAATTTGGTCCTCCACACTGACACATGAACCGTAAAGCTCCCATGACCGACTCCATCGGCACCGTAACCTACATCTACGACGCCCTCGGCAACCTCATCGTCGAGGACGGCCTCTTCGCCAACGACACCCTCTACTACGACTACACCTCCGACCGCCAGCTTGCCGCCATCACCTCCTCCTTCTACACGGTCGAATACGCCTACGACAACCTCGGCCGCCTCTCCACCGTCATCGGCGCCGAAGGAACCAACACCTACGCCTATGCCGCTGCCGGAACCCTCTGGACCAACCTCACCCTCGCCAACGGCACCACCGCCGAACGCTCCTTCGACCCCCTCCTCCGCCTAACAAATCTCGTCAACCGCGCCGACGCCGGCGTCCTCTCCTCCTTCGCCCTCACCCTCGACGACGCCGACCAGCGCACCCAGGTCATCCGCGAAGACGGCAAGATTTACACCTATTCCTACGACGCCATCGGACAGCTCACCAACGCCTCCGCCGCCCTCCCCGACGGCACCCCCTGGCCCGGCTACCAGTTCTCCTACGCCTACGACGCCACCGGCAACCCCATCGAGCAAAACAAAAACGGCCTCGTCTACTCCAACTCCTTCAACAACCTCAACCAGAACGTCGATACTATCCCCTCCGGCACCCTGACAGTCCTTGGTGAAGTGAACTATCCCTTCGGCACCGCCACCGTCAACAACGTCCAAGCCCAAATCGCCCCCGACGGCACCTTCGCCGCCCCCGGCATCCCCATCGCCCTCGGCACCAATACCCTCGCCTCTGTCTTCACCGACCCCTTCGGACGCACCACCAACACCGAAACAACCGTCACGATCTCTCCCAAAACCTACGGCTACGACCTGAACGGCAACCTCACCAACGACTCCCGCTTTGTCTACTCTTGGGACTACGAAAACCGCCTGACTGCCGTCCATGACGCCCAAACCGGCGCCCTAGTCCAAGAAAACCGCTACGACGCTTTCTGGCGCCGCCGTGAGAAGATTGAATACGCCCCCGATGGCACCGCCATCACCAACCGCTACATCTACAAGGACTGGCTCGTCCTTGTCATCACTGACTCTACCGGAACCTTACTCGAAAACTACTATCATGGGGCCGATCTTTCTGGATATTTGGGTGGTGCTGCAGGGGGCATTGGTGGCATCCTTACATCAACCCACACTAATGCTAATGTAAATTATCACTATGATTATAATGGTAACATTTCAATTCTAACTTCCCCGTATCAAGCCAAACTCTTTGGTTGTCTTTATGCTCCATTCGGATCGCTCCTTGTATCCGAATATCGATTTATTCCTCGGTACCAATTTAGTACAAAAGAAGTAGATTCCGCTGTCGGTCTTATTTACTTTGGTTTTAGGTATTATGCTCCTATTATCAATCGATGGATTAATAGCGACCCCATTAAAGAGAGAGGGGGAAAGAATCTAAAACAATACTGTTTTAATAACCCAATATCAAATGTTGATTCGCATGGAAAAGATGTTGCAGTTGAGAAAAATGAAAATGAAATCACTATAACATTAAATATCACAATATATTATGCAGATGATCGAACCCAAAATGATGATGTCGACCTGGGCCAAGTTGCGCAAAAAATAAAACAAAGAATTGAAGATGAATGGAATGCGGGTTCTTGGACTTACGACTGTTGCACTGTAGTCTTTGTTGCGAATGTACATATTGCTAATCAGATTGGTCCTGATGGTCTGGATGATGACAATTTGATAGCTATATCATCAGATCCGGAATTGCGCGATTATGTTCTGGAGGGGAATCGTGGGTGTTGGTCGGCCTGCCCCACGCCCGATGATGAGTGGGTGTATGCGCACGAGGCCGGGCATCTGATGGGATTAGATGATGATTATACAGATGACCCGGACATGGGGTCAGTTGCGAATCCTGGGCATGAGGGGCATATGATGGCTGAAGGGGGAAAACCAGTAGTAGAACATGAAGTGATGGATATATTGGATAATCTTGATTTGGATTGCAGTGATAATTAGGAACAAATCATTAGCCAGTCTGGGTTCTTCAACGCCTTGCGTGTATTTTAAATTGAGGTACAATATCACAAATTCATTATAAATATTGCTGATTACGATTGAAAACTCAATTCGTTCGCTAATGATTGTGGAGAGTTGGAGAGTAAATTAATGCATAGATTAATATTTGCGATAGCTTCATTATCAGCATTGATTTTTGCGTGTAGATTAGCCACGGCGGATCAACTTCAGCACAGAAAAGTTTCTTCGACACGTTTGATTTATACGCGCGGAGAAAACCGTATTGATTTTTATTCATATATGATGTGTCGTTTTGTTGATAATGACTCTTTTGAATATATGCGGACGCATGTCAAAACTGGGGATGTAATTATTTTTGAAAATGGAACCTGCTTGAAAATCGGAGAGGAGCTGTATGTTTACAACGGGGAAACAAATATGGTTCAAAATAATATATCAAGTTGTATCATAAAAGATACAAATATAATTTATGGTGCATTCATTCCTTGGTTTAAATAAGAGAAATTAGGGAATTAGGGGGGATTAAAGGGACAGGCCCTATAAGGGAACAATAGTTCTTTACAAATTCTGCCGCCCGCACCGAGAAAGTCTTTCCCACCAGCCCCAGAAAGGAGATGCCATGCCCCCGCTCCATCGTGTTTGCGCCGTCGCTTTTGCCGCCCTCTTCCTCGTTGCGTCCGCCCGTCCGGCGGCGGCGCAGGCGCCGAGCCTGACGGGCATTGAGGTCGCGCCCGGCGGCGGCGTGACCGTGCGCGGGTCGGGGACGGCGGGCGCCCGCTACGACCTGTACCGGACGGATGCCCTGGGCGCCCTCCCGCCGTGGGGCGAGGCGGTCGGCTCCGGCCTTGCGGGAACCAACGGCCAGTTCGCCGTCGAGGATTCCGACCCCGCGACTGCCCCCGCCGGCTTCTACTGCGTCACCGAGAAAGCGGTGGTGCACCGCAAGGTGCAACTCTGGGCGGGCGGGCCG
>JAFYAC010000061.1 GCA_017540905.1 Kiritimatiellia bacterium
ACACTCGCAATCCACAAGCCATCTTTCTCCGGGCGACACCCCCCTCTCGGAGGGGGGCGAATGCTCGCGCACTCTCCATGCTCCAAATACCTCTTCACGCTCTCGGCCATCCTCCCCGTCCACTATAATTCCCGAAGAACCAGCTTCTCAGACGGTTTCCACCCACAAGGTCGCGCGGAAGCGCGACCCTCCCGAGCGCTCTCCAGGGGGAGGGTCGCGCTAAGGTGGAGACACAATGGACGGCGGCCACACTATTTCCGAAACCGCCATAGTGCATCGTAAAGTCAAAACATTCGCATTTGCCGGGCTGTGGGCAGGGCGGGCAGTCCCCTGCCCGCCGTGCGAAATGGCCGCGGCATGAAGGCAAATGCAAAGCTTTCCATGCGCTTGGCAGGCACACGGCGGCGAAGGGACTCGCCGCCCTACCCCAAAAACATTCGAAAGAGAGAATTTTCGATGTACTGGAGCGGCTCCAGAAATAGTGTGGGCTCGATTCCTTGGGGTGGCAGGGGAAAACCTTGTCTTTTGCATGGGGGGGCTGGTCGGTAGGGGCCGACCTCCGGGCGGGGCGTCATGGGCCATCCTGCAGCACGGCCCGCCCGGAGGTCGGGCCCTACCGGAAATCCGGCCCCGCCGAGCTTCCCCTCCCCCACCCCACCTTTCCGCGGACGCCACGCCTCCAGCGGGGAAAGCACCCCTACGGCCGGCGGGCTTCGAGGGCGGGGACGGTTTCGTCGGGGACGTTGAGGCCGCCCATGCCGGTGCCCATTTCGACGCCGGGGGAGGCTTCGCCGTGGAAGTCGCTGCCGCCGGTCGGGACCAGGTCGAGGCGGGACGCCAGTTCGAGGTAGTCGCGGGTGAGGTCGGCGGAGTGCTCGGAGTAGTAGCATTCCATGCCGACCAGGCCGCGGTCCTTGAGGGAGCGCAGGAGCGTCTCCATGCTCTCCTTGCCGAGGTGCAGCGTGAAGGGATGCGCGAGGACCGGCACGCCGCCCGCCGCGCGCAGCAGGTCGATGGCCACCTCGGCGGTCAGGCGCGGGCGGTCGGCGTAGGCGGGCTTGCCGTCGCCGAGCCAGTTGTCGAAGGCGTCGTACTTGTCCTTGACGTACCCCTTCTCGATCATCACCTGCGCGAAGTGCGGGCGGCCGACGACGTCCTCGCCGGCCTTGGCGCGGACTTCCTCCTCGGTGACCGCGAAACCGAGTTCGTTGAGCTTGCGGAGGATTTCGCGGTTGCGGGCGGAGCGGCCGTCGCGGACCCATTCGAGCTGGCGGTTGAGTTCGGCGTCGGCGGGGTCCATCCAGTAGCCGAGCATGTGCATGACGCCGGAGGGGCAGTCGACGCTGATTTCGATTCCCGGCACGGCGCGGAACGCGTGGGACGCGGCGGCGGCCTCGAAGCGGGCCAGCCCGGCGAGGGTGTCGTGGTCGGTCAGGGCGAGGGCGGCGAGGCCGATGGCATCGGCCTTGTCGGCCAGCTGCTCGGGGGTGAAGGAGCCGTCGGAGAAGGTGGAATGGCAGTGGAGATCGATCATGGAGGGGTTTCCTTTCGCCCTCGCATGGTAGGGCGTGGGACGGGAAAGAGAAAGCGAAAAGTCCGCCATCCCCACCCCTCCCGCGAAATCGGCGTTTGCGTTCGCGGGCCGTGGAAGGTACTGTTTGCGCCCGATCAAGGAGATTCGAGATGGCAAAGCAAGAAAAACGCGAAACGCTGGGCAGCCGGCTGGGCTTCATCCTCCTGTCGGCCGGGTGCGCGATCGGCATCGGGAACGTGTGGCGCTTCCCGTGGCTGGCGGGGCGGTACGGCGGGGCCTGGTTCGTGCTCGTCTACCTCGCCTGCCTCGCCCTGCTCGGGCTCCCCGTCATGACCATGGAATTCGCGATGGGCCGCGCCGCGCGCCGCAGCCCCGCCCTCCTCTACCAGGCCCTCGGCCACCGCGGATGGCGTTGGCACGGCGCGCTCTCGCTCGCGGGCAACGTCCTGCTGATGATGTACTACACCACCGTCGCCGGCTGGATGCTCACCTACTTCTTCCTCTCCGCCACCGGCGCCTTCGCCGGCTTCGCCGCGGAGCAGGTCGGCGCGAAGTTCGGCGCCGTCCTCGCCTCCCCCGCCGAGCAGGCCGGCCCGATGGCGCTCGTCGTCCTGGCCGGCTTCGCCGTGTGCGCCATCGGCCTCCGCAACGGCCTCGAACGCGCCACCAAGTGGATCATGCTGGCCCTCCTCGCGCTGATGGCGGTGCTCGCGGTCCGCAACGTCCTCCTTCCGGGCGCCGGCGCCGGGGTGCGCTACTTCCTCGTCCCCGACGCCTCCGCCGTCGCCGCCCACGGCGGCTGGTCCGCGCTGGTGCGCGAAGCGATGAACCAGGCCTTCTTCACCCTGAGCCTCGGCATCGGCGCGATGGCCATCTTCGGCAGCTACATCAACCGCGACCACGCCCTCGCCGGGGAAGCCCTGCGCGTGACGCTCCTCGACACGGTCGTCGCCGTCTGCGCCGGACTGATCGTCCTGCCCGCCTGCTTCGCCTTCGGCGTCGAACCGGACTCCGGCCCCTCGCTGCTGTTCGTGACGCTCCCGAACGTCTTCAACGGCATGGCGGCGGGCCGCCTGTGGGGGAGCCTTTTCTTCGTGTTCATGGCGGCCGCCGCCTTCTCGACCGTGCTCGCGGTCTTCGAGAACATCCTCGCCTGCGTGCGCGACCTCACGGGATGGGACCGTCCCCGCGCCGCCGCCGCGTGCGCCGCCGGCATCCTGGTGCTGTCGCTGCCGTGCGCGCTGGGATGGAGCCTCCTCGCGGGCTGGCACCCGATGGGCGGCGGGTCCACCGTGCTGGAGGCCGAAGACTTCCTGGTCTCGAACCTGCTCCTCCCGATCGGCGCCTTCGTCTACATCCTCTTCTGCTGCCACCGTTGTGGATGGGGCTGGGACCGTTTCACGGCCGAAGCCAACACCGGCCGCGGCCTGCGCCTCGCCTCCTGGATGCGCCCCTACTGCGCCTGGATCCTCCCCCTCGCCATCCTCGCCATCTTTGCGACCGGACTCTGGAACGTGTTCGCCCGCTGACGTCCCCCACCCCGCTCACTCGTTCCGCAGCGCCTCCGCCGGCGGCAGGCGCGCGGCCGCGGCCGCCGGCAGCGCGGAAGCCGCCGCCGCCAGCAGCAGCGAGAGCAGTACCGGAAGCGCCGCGAGGCCCGGCGTGAAGCTCCACGGCAGCGGCAAGGCATCCCCGGCGAGCCGGAGCAGCAGCCCGGCGGCGGCAATCCCGACGGCGGTCGCCCCCGTGGTCAGGATGAACGCTTCGGCGACGAACAAAGCGGCGACGTCCGCCGCGGAGGCGCCGATGGCGCGGCGCAGGCCGATCTCGGGAATCCGCTCGCGTACGCCCGACAGGAGCAGCCCCGCCAGGGAGGTCGCGCCGAGGAGCAGACCCAGCAACGCCCCTCCCCCGGCCGACCAGGCAATGGTGCGTTGCCAGCGCCGTATGCCGCCCAGCAGGCTTTCGGGCGTGACCCAGCGGCCGCCGGCAATCCCGGCCACGGCCAGCCGCGGCTCCAGGATGCGGCGGAGGGCTTCGGGGGAGTGCCCGGGACGCGCCCGGAACCAGATGCGGTCCACCGTGCGTCCCGGCGGCTCGGGGGCGTCGTCCAGGCTTTCGGCGCTCCAGGGGATGCACGGCGGCGTGTCGGCGGGCGCGTCGGTGGCGCCAATCCAGCGCAGCCCCACGCCGCCGACCACCACGGGCGCCCCGGGGTTTTCCGGAACGGAAGCGGCGCCGTGCGTGAGGAGTACCGGGGCGGCGGCGCGCACGTCGGCGGCGTCGAGGGGGCGTCCGCGGAGGATGCGCCAGCCGTGCGCGGCGGCCCAATGCTCGTCGGCGGCCAGGAAGAGGCGTCCGTCCGCCCGCACCGCGCGCGCGCCGGAGACCCAGGCGCGGTCCCCGAACCAGAGCCGGAGCGTCTCCACCGCCCCGCGGGTCCAGGGGGGCGGCGCGACGGCGCCGTCCGGTTCCGCGGGGAGCAGCGCGAAGGCGTCCGCGCCGAAGGTGGCGGTCAACGTCCGCGCCTGCCTCTCGAGTCCCGCGGACACGGCGAGCAGCAGCGTGGCCGCGGCGAGTCCGGCGGCCAGCGCCGCGAACGACAGCACGGCGCGGGCGGGGGCCGCGCAAAGCCCCGCCCAGGCGTCGGCCAGGCATTCGCGCAGGGCGTTCAGGGACATTGCACGAGGTCCCCTTCGCGGAGCCCGGAACGCACTTCCGCGCGGGCGTCGTCGGTCCAGCCGATTTCCACATCGACGGTTTCGGGCGCGCCCCCCCGTCCGCGGCGCACCGCGACGAGGCGGCCGCCCCGCCCTTCCAGCGCGGTACGCGGGAGGCACGGGACGCCGGACGCTTCGCCGGCGGTGATTTCGGCATGCACGGAAAGGCCCGTGGGCAGCTCGCGCGGCAGCGGGTCGAGGGCGATCGTCACGGGGAAGTACTTGCGCCAGGCGGGCTGGCCGGGGCGCGAGCGGGCCATCGCGCCCACGCTCTCGACGCGCCCGGGGAGCCGCAGGCCGGGGAAGGCGGCGGGCGTGGCCGTCGCGGCCGCGCCGGGTACGATGGAGGGCAGCGCGGATTCCTCGACGTAGCCGCGCACGACGAACGACGCGTCCTGCGGGATGCAGAGGAACACCTGGTTGCGGAAGAGGGTGTCGCCGACGTGCGCCGTCCGGTAGCCGCCGCCGACCGGCAGCGGCACGTGCGAAACGGTCCCGGCGGCCGGCGCGCGGATTTCGCACAGCTCCAGCTGCCGCGCGGTGAAGTCGCGCTGCCGCTCGGCCGCCGCCAGCGCGGCGCGGGCCTTGGCGAGGCGCGCGGCGTGCAGGTGGTCGGCGGTGAGCCGCAGCCGCGTGCCTGCCCGCTCGGCCTTCGCGCGCAGCGCGCCGATCTTCTCCTCCTCGAGGGCGATTTCGGTCCCGGACATCAGGCCGCGTTCGGCCAGGCCGCGGGCGGTTTCCAGGAAGGCGCTCTCGGCCTGCAGCTCGGCTTCGAGGTCGGCCCGCTGCGTTTCGAGCTCCAGCCGTTCGAGGGGCAGTTCGGCCTTTTCCAGGCTTTCGAGTTCCTGGCGCGTGCGCACGCATTCGTTTTCCTGGCGGGCGAGGTCCTGCTCGATCTGCGCGGTGTCGAAGCGGGCCAGGATGTCGCCTTCCTCCACGCGCGCGCCCTCCGGGACCAGTTCGGTCAGCACGGCGGAGCCCTGGAATCCGACCGCGATCTGCAGCATGTTGCGGGCCTCCAGCTCGCCCTGGAAGGGTACGGTCTGGCGGATGTCGCCGCGCTCCACGGCCACCCAGCGCGGGGTGTCGGGATCGTCCGCGCCGGGGCGGCAGGCGGACAGGGCGAGGGCACTCAGCAGGATGGCGGCGGGCAGGCGTGCGCTCATGGGGCATCTCCGGTTGCGGGATCGTGGGCGGGTACGGGGGCGGCGGGGGCGGGGGCGAGCAGGTCCGGCGGCGCCGGAACGAGGGTCCCGAGGGCGTGCAGCAGCGCGTAGGCGGCGGTGGAGGCGGCGCGCTGGGCGTCGAGTTCGCGCAGCCGCGCGGACAGGGCGTCGGCTTCGGCGTCGGACACGGCGTCGGCCGTGCCGCGGCCCGCCTCGAACAGCGCGCGCGCCAGTTCGGCGCGGCGGTCCGCCAGCGCGAGGTTCTCGCGGGAGAGTTCGCGCTCGCGCCGGGCGCGGCGGTACTCGGTCTGCGCCGCATGCACCTCCAGCGCCAGGCGGCGCACGACGATTTCCTCCGCGCGGCGCCGCGCCTCGGCCTCGGTTTCGGCCTTGCGCGCGCCGAGCCGGGCCTCGCGCACATCCAGGTTGACCGCGCCTTCGAGCCCGATGCGCCAGTCCGTTTCGTCGAACCGGGCGGCATCGGACCAGGCGGCGTCCTCGCCGTACAGGGAGTGGCGGGCCGTGAGCGCGAGGTCGGGCAGCAGCGCGCGGCGGGCGATGCGGGCCTGGCGGTCGGCGGACGCGATGTCGTCGAGCGCCTGCGCGTAGTCCGGGCGTTCCCGCAGGGCCAGCGCGACGGCCTCCTCCGGCGGCGTCTCGCCCAGGTCCGGCAGCGGCGGCGGCAGCAGCTCGAACGCCGTGTCCTTGGGCAGGCCGAGCAGGTCCGCGAAGGCTTCGCAGCCCGCCGCCAGCTGCGCGCGGCCGGTTTCGATCCGCGACGCCGCCTCGCCGCGCTGCAACCCCAGCCGCAGCACCTCCGTGCGGGAGGCGCGGCCGCGGCGCTCCCGCACCTCCGCCAGGGCTTCCAGGCGTTCGAGCAGGCCCGCCTGCGCTTCGTTGCATTCCAGCTGCCGCGTGCGGCACACGAGTTCCTCGAAGGTCCGCGCCACCTCCAGCGCCAGCGCCGACCGGTCGCGCTCCCACGCCCGCCGCGCGGCACGCAGGGATTCCGCCGCGAGGACCGCCGGCTCGTCGCGCATCAGCGTGCCGAAGTTGCGGAACAGCGGCTGCGACACCGATACCGACACCTCCGCGCGCCGGGTCATGTCCGCCCCGTCCAGGTCGACTTGCGAAGCCGTCACTCCCGCCCCCACCCGGGTCCCCCACGGCAACGTCGCCGAGGTCTCCAGCCCCGCCTTCCACAGCGACGACCGATCCCCCGTCTCCGCCGCCCCCGCCGGCGCCACGCGGATTCCCCGTACCGCCTCGCGGGCCCGCTCCGCCTCCAGCGCGCCCGCTTCCACTCCCAGCGCCCCGCGCGCCAGATCGAGATTGTGCTCCAGCGCCTGAGCGATCGCATCCTCCAGCGACCACACCCGCGGGACCGCCCCCGCCCCGTCTTCCCCCCGCGCCGGGAGTGCGCCACACGCCGCCGCCATCCCCAGGACGGCGGCCACGCAAGCAATCTTTTGGCAACAACGGCGCATGACCGCAAGCTTGGGCCACCGCCCGCAAAAAGTCGAGCCTGCGGTGCACCGGAGCGCGGGCATTCTGCCCGTGGAACGGGCTTGGAGAGAACACGGAAAAAGGCGGGTTGCGTGTGCACGAGAGCGGTTACAGAAAAGGCATAGCCATGCCAAGATGGAAAAACTCCGATTTGTCCGATGCCTACGCTAGAGCGGGTTAAGAAATGGTGTAGCTGTTTCGGGAGGGCCGCGCTTTGTCGCGGCCGCGTGCAAGGGCGAAAAACCAGGCCCGGACGAAGCCGGGCCCTCCCCGACTTGCGGCCACACTTTTTCTTAACCCGCTCTAACGCTGATGCTTCCCAATGACTGGTCCAATGGCATCCCCAACAACGCGGGCAGCGACGGAGGCCTCGTGTCCGGGGCATCCGTCCTTGCGCACATTGGATTGCAACAGAAGAAGCTGTTGGGAAACATGGCCGAAGCGTTAGCCTAGGCATCGGACAAATCGGAGTTTGTTTTTTGGGACGGCGACCATTGTGTCTCCATCTCTTTTGCGGACGCGCAGAAGCCGTGGAGAGCGCAAGGGGCGCGCTTCCGCGCGACCATGTGGGTGGGAAATTGGTTCTTCGGGGATTATAGTGGAACCCCCTCTGGAATCCCACGAATGCAAGGAGCAAGAAGGGCGACAGGCCCCGCCCCCTCCGAGAGGGGGGTGGCGCGGCCATGAATGGAAGGCGGATGCCTGGCAAAAGACAAGCGGCTGGGGCCGCGACGGGGGGAGTACTGCGGTCGCCCGTCGCGCCAATCACGACTTTCCACCGGCAACAAACGAATCAATCCCCCTGCGGATGGACCATGCGAAAGCCTGCATCGACAGCCACCCGCAGCACTCCCCCCGCCGCCCTTTCCATTTGCTCCGAAGGCACAATCCCATTGCCAATCTTTCCAGCGGGCGGCACCCCCCTCTCGGAGGGGGGCGAATGCTCGCGCGCTCTCCGTTCTCCAAATCTCTCTCCACGCTCCCCCGGCAATCCTCCCCGTCCACCATTCATTCCCGAAGAACCGGGAAACTTCTGGGAAGCCACGGAAAAAATGAAACCGTTCTAACCGTTTCCCCACGCGGCGTCCGCCGGCGGCGGCGCCGCGAGAAGCAACGGGGACGAAGTCGCGGGATGGACCAGGCGGAGGGTGTGGGCGTGGAGGAGGTGGCGGGGCAACCCGGTCGGCGGGCCGTAGATGCGGTCGCCGACGACCGGGTGGCCCGCGGCGGCAAGATGGCAGCGGATCTGGTGGGTCACGCCGGTGCGGATGGTGACGTCGAGGAGCGTTCGGCCCTCTTCGCGGCGGATGGGGACCCACTCGGTGGCGGCGGGGAAGGTTTCGCGCCCGGATGCGGTTTCGCCGGGGGCGAGGATGCGCATCCGGCACGGGGAACGGGTACGGTGGGTCAGGGGCGAATCGCAGCGACCCGGGGCGGCGACATCGCCGTACACCCAGGCGAGGTAGTGTTTTTCGATTTCCCGGCGGCGGAACGCCTCCCGCAGGGCGAGGAACACAGCCTGCGTCTTCGCGGCGAGCACGAGGCCGGACGTCCCGGTGTCCAGACGGTGCAGCATCGCGGGGAACAGCGGCGGGTTGCCGATTTCCGCAAGGTTGGGGTAGCGGGCGACGAGGGCGTTCGCCAGGGTGTCCGTTTCGTCCGCGCGCAGGGGATGGGTCGGCATCCCGGCGGGCTTGTCGAGGGCCAGCAGCCAATCGTCCTCCCAAACCACGCGCAAGAGCAGCGACGGGTTCGCTTGCAGGCGCAGGTCGGAGGGTTCGGGAATGCCGACGGCTTCAAGTACGGCGCCGGCCGGCAGCTTGGCGCCCTTCGGGGCGGGACGGCCGCCGAGTTGCACGCTCCGCGAGTCCAGCAGCGCCGCCACCTGCGCTCGGGACAGCCAGGGGTATCGGGCGGCGATGGCGCGGTCGAGGCGGATGCCGGCGGGGCCGTCGTGGGTCCAGCGGTCGTGGTGGATCATGGCGGGGGGAAGGGGAGGACGGCGTCGAGGTCGGGGGCGTCGGCAAGGATCATGAGGAGGCGGTCGAGGCCGAGGGCGATGCCGCCGGCGGGCGGCATGCGGCCGACGTCGGAGAGGAAGGCTTCGTCGAGGGGATATTCTTCGGCCCCGCGGGCGGCGCGGGCGGCGTTGGAGGCCCGGAAGCGGAGGCGCTGTTCGGCGGGGTCGGTGAGCTCGCCGTAGGCGTTGGCGAGTTCGACGCCGCCGAGGTAGAGTTCCCAGCGGTCGGCCCGGAGCGGGTCGTCGGGGAGACGCCGGGCGAGGGCGGCGAGGGGCGCGGGATAGGAGTGGAGGACGACGGGGTGGTCGTGCGGGAGAGCGGGTTCGACGAGGCTGACGAGGTCGAGGTCGAAGCGGTCGGGGTCGAAGGTGAGCGCGGGGTCCCATCCGGCGTGGCGGAGGAAGGCGTCGGAGACGGAGATGCGTTCCCAGCGGGCGGGGTCGAGGGTGGCGGGCGCACCGAGCCATTCGAAGTCGAGGGTGCCGCGCAGGGCGAGGGCGAGGGCGGCGAGGAGGGCCTTGGCGTCGTCGAGGATGTCGGCGGAGGTGGCGGGGGCGCGGTACCACTCGAGGAGGGTGAACTCGGGGCGGTGGATGCGGCCGCGTTCGCCGGCGCGGAAGCAGGGGCCCGCCTGGTAGATGGCGGGCAGGCCGGCGGCGAGGAGGCGCTTCATTGCCAGCTCGGGGGAGGTGCGGAGCCATCCGCCGGCGGCGGGCACGGCGTCGATGTTGTCCTCGGGGGCGTTGGCGGGGAGCCAGACGGGGGTCGAAACTTCGAGGAAGCCGCGGGCGTCGAAAAAACGCCTCATGGAACCCATGAGGCGCGCGCGGAGGCCCGCGGTGCGGGCGGTGGCCGCGGGGTCAAGGCTGCTTGACGCGCTCGACATACTTGCCGGTGCGGGTGTCGATGCGGATCCAGTCGCCCTGGTTGATGAAGATGGGCACGCCGATTTCGTAGCCGCTGTCGATCTTGGCGGGCTTGAGGACGTTGGTGGCGGTGTCGCCGCGGGCGCCGGGCTCGGTCTCGGTGATTTCCTTGACCACGAAGGCGGGCAGCGTCACGGAGACGGCGCGGCCGTTGTGGAAGAGGACTTCGCATTCGAGGTCTTCGATGAGGAAGTACTTCTGGTCGCCGAGAACGTTCTCGTGGAGCTCGACCTGGTCGTAGGTCTTGTTGTCCATGAAGACGTACTTCTCGCCTTCCTGGTAGGAGAAGGAGAGGGTGCGGGACTCGATGTTGGGCGTGTCGATCTTGTCGACGGCGCGGAAGGTCTTTTCCATGGTGTTGCCGGCGAGCATGTTCTTGATGCGGCACTTGTACATGGCCTGGCCCTTGCCGGGCTTGACGAACTGGAATTCGGTGACTTCGTAGGGGATGCCGTCGATCTCGATCTTCAGCCCCTTGCGCAAATCCGATGCGGTGTATGCCATGGTGGTCCTTCTTTCGTTGGTTGGTTGTGGAAAATGTCGGAGGGAATGTAGCCGAAATCGCGCGCTTGCCAAGAAAAAAGGAAGCGCGGAGGAAACGCGGGCGGCTCCGGGCGGCCCGCCCGCCGGGGCCCTACAGCGTCCCGAACAGCCGGTCGCCGGCGTCGCCGAGGCCGGGGACGATGTAGTGGCGGTCGTCCAGGACCGGATCGATGGCCGCCGTGTAGACCGGCACGTCGGGATGCTCGCGGTCGATGCGGGCGAGGCCGTCCGGGCAGGCGATGAGGTTCAGGAACACGATCCGCTTGAATCCGTTCGCCTTCAGCGCCGCGATGGCGTCGCAGGCGCTCCCGCCGGTCGCCAACATCGGGTCCGCCAGCACGACGATGCTGTCCGGGTGGGCCTTGGGGAGGTTGAGGTAGTACGGCATCGGTTCCGCGGTCTCCTCGTTGCGCCGGATGCCGATGACGCCGGCCGTCGCCAGCGGCAGGATTTCGAGCATCGCGTCGAGCATCCCCAGGCCCGCGCGCAGGATGGGGGCCACGACCAGGTGCCCCGCCAGTTTCGCGCCCGCCGCCTCGCCCAGCGGCGTGCGGACCACGACGGGCCGCGTGGGCAGGTCCCGGAGGGCCTCGAACGCGAGGAAGTGGGTCATCTCCCGGACGAGCTGGCGGAACAGCTTCGTCCCGGTGTCCGCCGACCGCAGGAGGGCCAGGCGGTGTTGGAGCAACGGATGTTCGACGAGCGTGTGCATGCGTGTACCTTACCCCAATCCCCCGTCCTCGTCCACCCCGGGCGGGCGGGTGTTACATTTCGCGGGTGACGAGGTCCCAGTGGTCCTTGAAGTACTTGATGCCGGAGAGGAGGGTGATGAGGACGACAAGGGTGGAGAGGACCCAGGAGACGATGATGAAGATGTTGTCGTAGGCGCGGAGGAAGGCGGCGTCGGCGTCGAGGGCCGGGAAGAGCGCCGGGATGAAGTCGAGGCGCGCCGCCAGGAGGAGGAAGGTGGCGCAGATGGCGACGATCTGCCAGACGGTCTTGAGCTTGCCCCAGGTGTTGGCGGCGACGATGCGGCGGGAGTCGTCGCTGGTCGCCACGAGCAGGCGCAGGCCGGTCACGGCGAATTCGCGGGCGATGATGACGACCACGACCCAGGCGGGCACGACGGAGTAGTCGGGCTCGTTGGGGAGGTGGATGCCGACGAAGCCGACCAGGGCGGCGCAGACGAGGACTTTGTCGGCCAGCGGGTCCATGAGTTTGCCGAAGGCGGTGATGCCGTATTTGCCGCGCGCGAGGTGGCCGTCGAGGTAGTCGGTGATGGACGCGGCCAGGAAGAGGACGAAGGCGAGGGTCGTGGAGAAGGGGAACGGGATGGCCATCGCCAGCATGACGATGGCGGCGGCGACCAGGCGGCTGACGGTCAGGGTGTTGGGGAGGTTCATGCGTTTGCGTTTCATGGCGGTCAGTCGAGGTAGGGTTCGGGAGCGGCGACCAGGGTGGAGGTCACGGGCGCGGACTTGGCCGGGGCGTCGGCCCCGGCGGCGTCCGCGGGGGGTGCATCGCCCTCGCCACCGTGCCGGTGGCGGCAGGCGCGCACGCCGAAGATGGCCAGGAGGACCACCACCGCGACGATGCCGAGCGTGCGCCAAATCTGCCACGGGATGCGGATGTGCCGGCGGGGGGCGGCCGTGGCCGTCGGGCGCACGGGGGATTGCGGCGCCGCCGGTGCCGGGGCGGCGGGCTTCTTCGGCACGGGCGCGGAAAGGAGCGGGGTCGGCCGGGGAGCGGGCTTGGCGGCAGGGGCGGAGGCGACCGCCGCGGCGGCGGCGGGACGCACCGGTTCGGCAAGCGCCGGGTAGGTTTTGGAGGATTGTTCGGCGGGGGCGGCGGGGGCGGCGGCAAACAGCCCGGAGGCGAGGTCGGCGGACTGGTCGGTCTGCCCCTTCGCGCTGCGGCGCAGGCGGCGGATTTCGTCGCGGTAGCGCTTTTCGACCTCGGCGACGGCGGTCTGCACCCGGGCTTCGGCTTCCTGCCGGACGCGGGCCAGTTCGGCTTCGTGCTCGCTCTTGAGCTGTTTGATGGACTGCTGGGCGGACTGGGCGGACTGGGCCACCTGCTCGGACCACTGGGCGATGCGGGCGTCCAGTTCTTCGCGCGCGGCCGCGGCCTCGCGTTCCTTGGCGCGGAGCTGGGCCTCGATGCGGGAACGGCGCTCGTCGGCGGCGGCGACGAGGGCCTCGGCTTCCTCGCGGGCCTTCTGCCCGGCGGCCAGGGAGGCTTTGTATTCCTCTTCGGCGCGCAGGCGGGCCTGCGCTTCCTCTCCGATCTTGCGCTCGGCTTCCTCGCGCACGGCGGCGGCCTCGGCTTCGCGCTGGCGGAGTTGTTCTTCGAGGGCCTGGCGGCGGTCGGCTTCTTCGCGGAGGCGGGTCTCGGCGGCTTCGCGTTCCTTGCGGGCGGCTTCGTCGCGGGCGGCGCGTTCGGCGGCTTTTTCGTCGGCGGCGCGGGCCTGGAGTTCGACTTCGGCGCGGGCCTTGCGGGCGTCTTCGGTGAGGGTGGCGAGCTGGGCGGCGAGTTCGGCGATTCGGGACTCGGCCTGCTGGATTTTGGAACGGGCTTCGTCGTTGGCGGCCTGGAGGGCCTGTGCCTGGGCGAGGCGGGTCTGTTCGGCGGCGGCCTGTTCGGCGGCGCGGGCTTCGGCGGCTTCGCGGGCGGCGGCGGCTTCGCGTTCCTTGGCGCGGAGTTGTTCTTCGAGGGCGGCGCGGCGGGTTTCGAGGTCGCGGGCGAGGGATTCGGCCTGTTCGCGGGCGGCGCGTTCGGCATCGGCGCGGGCGGCGGCTTCGGCCTCCGCGGCGCGGCGGGATTCGGCTTCGGCGGCGGCCTGGGCGGCGGCTTCTTCGCGGGCGGCGCGGGCGGCTTCTTCGCGGCGGGCGAGCTCGGCTTCGAGTTCGGCGAGGCGGGTTTCGGCGGCGGCGGCCTTGGTTTCGGCTTCTTCGCGGGCGGCGCGTTCGGCGTCGGAGCGGGACTGGAGTTCGGCTTCGGTGCGGGCGCGGTGCTCGGCTTCGAGGGCGCGCTGTTTTTCGGCTTCGGCGGCGGCGGCGCGGGCGGCTTCTTCGCGGCGGGCGAGTTCGGCTTCGAGTTCGGCCTGCTTGGCGGAAGCGGCGGCGGCGGCGGCTTCGTAGGCGGATTGGGCTTCGG
>JAFYAC010000062.1 GCA_017540905.1 Kiritimatiellia bacterium
CACGCGGTCGGGGAGGCCGGCGAGGGCGCGCTGGAGGCGGAGGGCCGCCATGTCGGCGCGCTGCTGGAGGTCGCGGAGGCGGCGGGCGGGCTCGGTGCGCACGGTGCGGCCCGCGGCGTCGAGGCGCCGCCGCCAGGCCTGGATGCGGGCGGAAGGGGCGAGCGCGAGGCGCTTGCGGGCGGCGTCGATGCGGGCGAGGAGTTCGGTCTTGCTCTTGATGACGAGTTCGGCGGCGTCGCTGGGGGTGGCGGCACGGAGGTCGGCGGCGTAGTCGCTGAGGGTCGTGTCGATCTGGTGGCCGACGGCCGATATGACGGGGATTTCCGAGGCCGCGATCGCCCGCACGACGGGCTCCTCGTTGAAGCACCAGAGGTCTTCGAGGCTGCCGCCGCCGCGGCCGACGATCAGCACGTCGAGCTTTTCGTGCGAGCGGCTCCAGTCGTTGAGGGCGCGTATCCCGGCGGCGACGTCCTCCGCCGCGCCCGCCCCCTGCACGCGCGCGGGGGCCAGCAGGATGTGGAGGTTCGCGAAGCGCTGGTGCAGGACTTTCAGGATGTCCTTGAACGCCGCGCCCGTCGGCGACGTCACCACGCCGATGTGCTGCGGCAGCACCGGCAGCGGGCGCTTGCGGGCCGGGTCGAACAGCCCCTCCGCCGCGAGCTTGCGCTTGAGCGCCTCGAACTGGAGCATCAGCGCGCCGACGCCCATCGGTTCGAGCTTGAGCAGGCGGATCTGGTAGACGCCGCCGGCCTCGTACACGGTGACGGCGCCGTAGCCGCGCACCAGCACGCCGTTGTCCAGCGGGAAGCGCACGCGCCGGAAGTCGCCCGCGAACATCACCGCCTTGATCTGCGCCGACGCGTCCTTGAGCGAGAAGTAGGCGTGGCCGGAGGGCCCCGGGCGGCGCCAGTTGCTCACTTCGCCCTCGATCCAGACCATCCCGTACGCCCCCTCCAGCTGTCGCTTGATCGAGCGGTTCAGCTCCGAGACCTTCCAGACCTTCGCGCCGGACGCCGCGGGCGTCGCGTCGGGCGGGAACAGGGAGGCGGGGACGGGACTGGCGGGGGCGGCGGGCATCGCGTCACCAGACGACGGGCGAATTCAGCTCCTCGAGCTCCTCGGGCGTGAGGTCGGGCGCGAACATCTTCATCTTGCCGACCTTGAGCAGCGAACGCGAACCGCAGTCGAGGTCGCGCACCGTCATGTCGCCGATCATGTACACCTTGCGGAGGCGCCGGATGCTGTCCACGTCGAAGCGCTTGATGGCGCGTCCGTCCTTCCAGGCCTCGCCGCGGATGACCGCCGAGTAGGCCGGCACGACCCACAGCCGGATGTGCGACCAGCCGCCGCCGAGGTCCGCCGGGCACGGAATCTCCACGATCTTGCAGTCCCAGCGCCCCGCCACGCGCTCCTCCCCCACGATGCGCGGCCCGGGCCAGAAGAAGAACGAAAAGCTCAGCTCCATCCAGTTGATGTCGCTCCCCCCCACCGGCGCGAAGAGGTCCGGCAGCGGCGCGGCCTGCAGCGGTGCGCCCGCCTGGTAGGAGAACGCCGACCCGAGGTCCGACAGCGACACCTCCATCCGCTCCGCCGGCTCCCCGTCCGGCCCGAGCAGATCGTACTGCACGTCGCGCCCGCCCTCCCGCCGCGGCGTCCAGACGACGTGCGCCTGGAGTTTGGACACCGGCTTGCCGTTCGGATCGAGCACGCGGATCTGCGCCTCCATGTCGAGCGGCACTTCGGGCATCGCCCCCCTCACGTGTTCCATCAGCGCCTGCGCCTCCCCGTCGACGGACTGCGCCCGCGTCACCAACGCCCCGCAAGCAAGCAAAAGGATGCCGCAAAGCACCGCCGTGCCCCGCAACACCAACCGTTTCGGACCCGTAAAATGACCGTTGTCGTTCATGTTCCGGCATCCTACCCGCCCCCCTCCGTCCGCACAAGGGTTTTCCGCCTTGCGCGGCGCTCGCCCCTATTCCCCCGCCTCCAGCAGCACACGGACGCTCCCGAACACGCAGCCTTCGCCGACGGGGATTCCGTAGCTCATGCCTTCGGGGGCTCCGGGCTCGATGTCGCCTTCGGCGGGGTCGGAGAGGAGGTCCGTCCAGACGAGCTTCTGGTAGCCGCGGGAGGCGCTCGCGCCGGTGGCGCGCAGCTCCAGCGTCCATTCCCCGGCGGAGGCCGGATCGAGGATCGCGGTCGTCACCCGGAACATGTCGTTGGAGTCGGCCGGATCGGTGTCGCACACGTATTCGTCCCAGTTGGAGACGCCGTCGCCGTCGAAGTCCTCGGTGGTGGCGGTGTCGCAGGGGAGTTCCGCGGCGGTCTCGGGGCCGACCTTGTCCGCGAGCCACGCTGCGTAGGCTTCCGCCGTTCCCGGCTCGGGCTCGGGCCCGGGGCCGGGTTCCTCGGCAAGGGTGGTCACCTCGGCCACGTCGGACCACGGTCCGGCGATTGCACCGGCCGTCGCGCGGACCCGGAAGAAGTACGTCGTCTCCGCGACCAGCCCGGTCACGGCGCAGGAGGTGCCATCCACCGGGCGCGCGTCGTAGGCGTCCACGGGGACGGCCTCGCCGCCGCCTTCGCCTTCGCCCTCCGTCAGCACGGAGATTTCCACGGCTTCCAGCAGGAAGCGTTTCTTGCCGGCCGTGGTGGACCACGATACCGCGACTTCGCCGTCCACGCCTTCGAAGGTGTTGGTGAAGCGTCCGCTCGCGGCGTCCAGCTGGTTCGACTGAGCGTCCTGCCCGGTCGCGCCGACCCACAGGACGGTGCCGTCGCTGCCCCATGCATGGGCTTCGGTCACGACACGCAGGATGCCCGACGCGGTGTACGTCGCCGAGGTCACGGCCCCGCCCGCGCCGCTGACGCCGACCTTGATCTCGTTCGTGGCGGCGAAGGCGTTCGTGAAGGTCCAGCCCGCGATGGCATCGGCGTTCAGGCGGGCGTTGCCGTTGCCGCTGATGTCTTCGAAGGCCGTACTGAACAGCACCGTCTCGTTCGTCACCGCGACACTTCCGCCCGCCGTCACGGTCCACACCGACAATTCGTAGCCCGTGGCGCCGTCCACCGCGCTCCACGCGGCGGTGAAGTCCATGGCGTTCGTCGCCGACGCCCACACCGCCGACGGCACCGACAGCTCCAGCTCCGTCACGACGAACGTGCGCGTGACGTCCTCCGCCGGTTGCCATTGTTCGTTGCCGTGCTGGCTCGCGGTCACGGTGACCGTGCCCGCGCCGGTGCATATCAGCGTCGTCCCCGAAATCGCCGCGGGGCCGCTCGCCGCGTATTCCACCGCCAGCCCGCTGCTGGCCGTCGCCTGGAGCGCCACCGCCGCGCCGACGGTCTGGTCGGCGATTTCCGGGAACGCGATGCTCTGCTCCGAGCGCGTGTCTTCGTCCGACAGCGTCGCCGCGCGCACGGCGGCGGACCACGGTCCGGCGGCTTCGCCGAGGGTGGTCGCTTCGGCGCGCACGAAGACGTCGTAGGCGGTCCCGGCGGCAAGGCCGGTGGCGGTCCACGCGGTGGCGGAGGTCGTGCCTTCGGCGGCGGTTCCGCCGCCGGTCCAGATCGTCACGGAGTCCACGTAGCGCGCGGCGTTGCCGCTTTCGCGCGCGTCCGCGAGCCGCACGCGCACCGTCTTGCCGGCCCACGCCGAGAGGTCGATTTCGCCGGACTTCGCGGCGGTGGTCGCGTCGGTCACGCTGCCGGCGGGGGCCCACGTCACGCCGCCGTCCTCGCTCACCTGCGCCTCCAGCGCCCACGCGGTGTTGTTGCCCGAGCGCTTGTACCGGAACGTCACCGCCGCGGGATTCTCCACGTCCGCCCCGTACGCGAGCCACGCGCCGTTGGTCGAGAGCGCGAGGCCCCATTCCCCGTCCATCGCGGCGTTCGTCGCGACCGACGTCCCCGCCGCCGGCACGCTCCATCCGGCATCCACGGCCCCGCCCTCGAAGGTGGCCGACGCCGCGGCGACCCGCGCCGTCTCGCACACGCGCACGCGGTAGCCGTCCGCGTAGTCCACCGCGTTCCACGACACCGTGAAACCGTCCGCCGTCTCGCCCGCCACCGCGACGCCCGTCACCTGCCGCAGCGAAAGCGCGGTCGGGTCGGTCCCGTCGAGGTACTCCTGCCAGTTCGGCACCCCGTCGTCGTTCCAGTCTTCGAGTTCCGCGGTATCCCAGTCCCCGCTCGTCACGGAAGTCTCGTTCGTCCCGTACTGCACGAGCCACCACACCGGCGTCCCCAGCGCCGCCGTGTCCGCCGCGAAGACGACCGCGAGCGTCGCGTTGTTCGTCACCGCCGGGCACGTGTAGTTGCACCCGCCCGACGAGTTCGTGGCAAAGGGCTGGGCCGTTCCGTTCCAGGAGATGCTCCCGATGTGCCAATGCCCGGCCACGTCCGGTGCCACGTAAAACGCCTTCGTCAGCCCGTTCGTCACGTCCACCGAACACGCCGACGCGTTTCCGTTGACCCACCCCGCGCCCTCCACCGTCACGTTCACGGTCCACGTGATGGCTTCTTCCTGGAAGTTGTCCGGATCGAACACCGCCCGCACCCACGTCGGGTGGTCGATGAACGGATTGCGGTTGTACTGGTACGTCGTGTAGATCAGCTCGTTCCGGCGCCTCTCGAAGTCGTCGGGCGGGTCGAGCTCGTTCCACGCGATCAGCGTCGAGAGCTTGCCCAGCTGGTTGCCGTCGGTGCTGGTGCCGATGCTGTCCACCAGTTCCAGGTCCACCTTGCCGTTGTACTTGTTCTCGTAGCGCACGTCCATGTAGAGCACCGCGCGCGCCACGTCGCCCTTCGCCGCGTCCGGCGGCTCCCACGCCTTGGAGGTGTACCAGCACCCGTTCTTTTCCTCCGCCCCGCCGACGTTCTGCCGGTTGTCGAAGTCCTTGTCGCCGCGCGAGCTGTTCATCGTGCTGTTGCAGGCCCGGATGTGGTGGAGGTCGCTGTAGGCCGGCCCGCTCTCGTCGATGCCGTGCGACTGCGCCCAGAGGTGCTCCTTGTTGAACGACGTGATGCCGCTTTGCAGGTAGATGCACCGCACCGCGCTGCTGCTGCCGTTCGTCGAGTGGCGGTCCGTCACCTGCAGGATGTCGTCGAGCTTGCTCCCGTACGAGTTCGTCTTCACGCCCGTGTTGAGGATGCGGCACAGCGTGTCCTTGAGCTCGTCGCCCGTCTTCAGCACGCCGTTCTTGTAGCAGCTCGCGTAGTAGCTCGCGTTCGCGTCGTCGTCGTCCACGATGGTCACCGTGCACGCCGCGACGTCCCCCAGCGACGCCCCGCCCGTCACGTTGCCCAGCGTCACCGAGAACGACTTGTTGTCCTCCGCCGCCGTGTCGTCGAGCAGCGCCACCTGGAACGACGCGCGGGTCTGCCCGGCGGCGAACGCCAGCGCCCCGCCGCCCGCGACGTACTCGCTCCCGGCGGCCGCCGTTCCGTCCGCCGTCGTCCACGCCACCGTCACCGCGCCCGCCGCGCCGCCCGTGCGCTCCACCGTCAGCGTCACCGACCCCGCGCTTTCCCGCACGTGCACCCCGTCGCTGTCGAACGCCAGCGTGCCCGGCCCCTCCGGCACCACCGTGATGGCCACCGTACGGTTCGTCGTCCCGTCCTTGTCCGTTGCGGAGAACACCACGTTCCACGTCCCCGTCGTTTGCGGCGTCCAGATGAAATACCCCGTTGCGCTCCCCGTTCCGTCCTCGGCCTCCCACGTGTCTGCCGTCACCGGTTCCCCGCTTGCCGACAGCGTGATGGCGTCCCCGTCGTAGTCCGTCGCCGTCACCTCGATCTCGCATGCCTGCCCTACGAACACCTCCACCGCCTCCACGTCCGGGTCCAAGTCCAGCACCGGTGGCCGGGACTCCTCCACGGGCGGCTCCTCCCCGCCCCCGCCGCCCGCGGCGTACACCGCCACCGGGCCCAGATGGAACCGTTTGCCGGTTCCCGTCCACTTGAACTGCACCGTCTGGCACGCCGCGACATCCACGCTGTATTCCGTCGCCGGGTCTGTCAGGCTGTTGTACGTTCCCCACTCGCTCCACGCACCGCCGTCCACGCTTCCCGACAGCGCCACCGTCGTGCTGTCGGACCCGTATGCCCGGAGGGAGAACTCCACGCGCCCCGCCGATCCGCCCATGGACACGCTTGGGGAAATGGCCTCCCCGCTCTTCTTACCGCTTCCGACCTTGAAACAATTCGTCCCGTTGAACGCGTTCGTCAGCGTCCATCCGTTCCAGCTGGTCAAGGCCGTGCTCCCCCCCGTGTCCAATGTCGAGAAATCCTCGCTCCACACCACCGACTCCCCCTCGCCCGCCGCCCGCGCCGCGCGCGCCGGTTCCGCGACCCGGAAACGTATCGTCCCGCGCACCTCCCCGTCCGTTCCGTCGCACCACCCGACGGCCCGCAGCCAGTACTCCCCCGGCACCGCCGTGTCGATCACCCACGTCCCGTTCCGCCGCCCCTCCGCATGTCCGGGCGCGTTCCCCTCCCAGCGCGAAATCCCGTACCCGCCCCCGCCCTCCACCCGCGCCGCCACCGACGCCTCCGCCCCCCTCTCCACCGTGAACCCTCCCGCCCGGTCGAACGCCACCCTCGCCCGCGGCCCCTCCGCCGCGCCCGCCAAGGTCCCGGCCGCGAATGCCGCCGCCGCCAGCCAACACGCCCAACTGTTCGTCTTCATCGGATGTCCTTCCGCTTCCTGTGTTCCCGGACGGCCCCGAACGGGCCCCGTCCGTTCCGCCATTCTACCCCTTTTTTCCACCCCCGCGCACCCCCTTCCGCCCCCCTCCGGTAAAACGCTTGCCCATGCCCCGCCCCTCCCCCCGTTTTCCACCGTCCACCCATATCGCGAGATTATGGAAAACATTGGTGTTTTCCATGATTCCACCCATCCTTCCCCCCATGACTTGTCCCCGTGGCCGACTTGGATTACAGTCCCCCCGTGGCCGATTTTTCCCCATCCTTCGACGCCCTCTTCGCCCGCCTGGAGACCTCCCCCTTCCGGCGGCGCTTCCGGCTCTCGCCCGCCGACCGCGCCTACGTCCGGGAAAAGGGGGTGGACGCCATCCGCAGCCACGCCGAAGACTTCGTACGCGGCCGTCTCGCCCCCGCCGCGCCGCGCAACGACGGAAAGCAGACCCCCATGCGCGGACATCCCGTGTTCGTCGCCCAGCACGCCACCGCCTGCTGCTGCCGCGGCTGCCTCCGCAAGTGGCACGGTATCCCCGAAGGCGTCGAACTGGACGCAGCGCAGCGCCGCTACGTCGCCGACGTGCTCATGGCCTGGATCGCCCGCCAGATGGAGGCCGCGCCGCCCGGCGAGGCCGCGCCCTCCCCGGCGGCGCCCGCCCCCGCCCGCCGCGCCCGGGCACGCAAAAGCCCCGGCGACGCAACGCCGGGGCTCCCGTTCCTCTCCTAACGGAGGGGTTATTTGGCGACGGCCTTGAGCAGGTCGGCCACCTTGTCGGTCTGTTCCCAGGCGAACAGCTCGAAGTCCTTGTCGCCGGCCTTGCGCCCGAAGTGCCCGTACTGGTTCGTCTTCGAGTAGATTGGCCGCAGCAGGTCCAGCTGCTTGATGATTTCGGCGGGCTTGAGGCCGAAGACCTTGCGGACGGCCTTGGCGAGGACCGCGTCGTCCACCGTGCCCGTCCCGAACGTGTCCACGAGGACGCTCACCGGGTCCGGGTAGCCGATGGCGTACGCCAGCTGCACCTCGCAGCGCTTGGCGAGCTTGGCCGCGACGATGTTCTTCGCGATGTAGCGCGCCATGTACGCCGCGCTGCGGTCCACCTTGCTCGGGTCCTTGCCCGAGAACGCGCCGCCGCCGTGGCGGCCCATCCCGCCGTAGGTGTCCACGATGATCTTGCGGCCGGTGACGCCGCAGTCGCCCTGCGGGCCGCCGGTCACGAAGCGGCCGGTCGGGTTGATGTAGTACTTGGTGTCCTTGTCGAGCAGCTTTTTGGGGAGGACTTTCTTGACGACCTGCTCGATCAGCGTCTTTTCGATTTCCGCGTGGGAGACGTCGGGGGCGTGCTGGGTCGAGATGACGACGGCGTCCACGCGCGCGGGCTTGCCGTCCTTGTATTCGACGGAGACCTGGCTCTTGGCGTCGGGGCGGAGCCACTTGATCTTCTTCGACTTGCGCAGGCGGGTGAGTTCGCGGAGCAGCTTGTGGGCGAGGGAGACGGGCATCGGCATCAGCTCGGGCGTCTCGTCGCAGGCGTAGCCGAACATCATGCCCTGGTCGCCGGCGCCCTGCTCGGCGGTGGCCTTGCCGACGGCCTTGCGGGCGTCCACGCCCTGCGCGATGTCGGGGCTCTGGCTCTGGAGGGCGATGACGACGTTCACGCGGTCGGCGTTGTAGCCGACGTCGTCGTTGTCGTAGCCGATGGCGCGGACGGCCTTGCGGGCGACGTCGGCGTAGTCGAACTGGGCCTTGGTGGTGATTTCGCCGGCGACGACCAGCAGGCCGGTCTTGGCGAGGGATTCGCACGCCACGCGGCTTTGCGGGTCCTGGGCGAGGCACGCGTCGAGGATGGCGTCCGAGACGGCGTCGCAGACTTTGTCGGGGTGGCCTTCCGAGACCGATTCCGACGTGAAGATGCAGTTTTGCAGGTACATGAGATACGCTCCTTTTCCGGGTTAAGGTTCCATGTTTTCTTTCCATCCTACTCCGCTCCCCCGCCCCCCGCAAGCTTGCAGTGCGCGCACGGCCCGGGGCTGTGGGACGGAATGGTGACCGACAGGCAAAGAAGGGGATGAACTCCGATTTGTCCGGAGCGTTGGAGCGGTTTGAGCAATGGTGTGGCTGGCCCCGGGAGGTGCGGCTTCCAGCCGCGCCATGGACTTGGACAAGTGGCGCGAGACCTTCTGAAAAAGCGTCGCGCGACTTCCGGAGGTGCGGCTTCCAGCCGCGTCGCTGGATGGGAGATTGTGGGTTGTCCAGGTTGTCTCTTTCCCCCCCGCGCTCCATCCGTCAGGGCGCGGCTGAAAGCCGCACCTCCCAAAAATCGGACACGCAATTTCTTGAACCGCTCCAGCGCAGGCATCGGACAAATCGGAGTTTGTTCTTTTTCCCTTGGGGCCCCCATTGCGCCCAAACCTGAACGGTCATATCCGGCCGTCCTGTCCCTCCCGCCCGGCGCAGGGAGGCGGCGCCGCCCCACCGGGATTTGGGGCATTGCGGAAGAGGGGCGGGTGGGGTATGCTGGCGGCATGAATGCGAAACAGATGTTGGTCGCGTGCGTGTGCGCGTGCGGGTTGGCGGTGTCGGTGGCGGCGGCGGCGGATGCGCTGGCGCCCAGGGCGGTGTGCCCGGAGCCGGATTACGATTTCGGCGAGCTGGAGAACACGGAGACCGTCGAGCATGATTACGTGATCCGCAACGAGGGGGAGCTGTCGCTGGAAATCCTGAGCGTGAAGCCGTCGTGCGGGTGCACGGCGGCGTCGCCGTCGCAGAAGATCATCCCTCCCGGCGGCGAGGGGAGCGTGCATGCGACGTTCGGGCTCCAGAACCGCAGCGGCTACCAGGACAAGAGCATCACGGTGACCTGCAACGACCCGGCGCGGCCGACGCTGCTGCTGCGCCTCCACGGGACGGCGGTGCAGTCGGTGCGGGCGGTGCCCTCGTCGGTGTTCTTCGGGCGCGTGGGGGCGGGGGCGGTGCGGTCGAGGACGTTCGAGGTGGTGTCGTCGAAGGGGCGTTTCGGCGTGCTCTCGGCGGAGGTGGATTCGCAGTGGCTTTCGCTGGAGGAGGGGGAGGAGAATCCGGACCCGGCGGTGAAGTCGTACCGCGTGTCGCTGGCCGATGGCGCGCCCGCGGGCGACGTCCGCGGCACGGTGAGCATACGGATGCTGGTGGACGGCCTGGAGAAGGTGGTGTCGGTGCCGGTGCAGGCGTTCGTGGCGCCGGAAGCGGCGGCGGCGCAGGCAGCGGCCGGGGAGCCGTGACGGACGGGGACGTCATGCGGCGCGGGGATTTTTCCAATGGTTGGAAAAAAAGTTTCCAATCGTTGGAAAAACGGGCGTGGTGCACGGCGGTGGACGCGGCGGTGCTGCTGGCGCTGGCCGCGGCGCTCGCGGCGGGGGTGAATGCGTGGAAGCTGCGCGGCGGCGGGAGCGGCGGCCTTCCGTGGGTCGGCGACTGGGATTCGTACGTGGAGTCGAAGGCGCTCGCGGCGGGAATCGGCATCGTGACGATGCGCGAGCTTGCGGACCGGGTGCCCTCGGCGGTGCTCGACGCGCGGCCGCGGGAGCTGTACCGGGCGGGGCACGTGCCGGGCGCGTGGCCGTGTCCGGCGGGGGACGTCGACGCGTCGCTCGCGGAGCACGTGGCGGACCTGGACCCGGCGGCGCCGGTGGCGGTCTACTGCGACGGGGCCGCCTGCGCGGATTCGCTGGAAGTGGCGCTGGAATTGAAGGCGCGCGGGTTCGCACGCGTGGGGCTGTATCCGGGGGGCTGGAGCGAGTGGACGGCGAACGGCGGGGCGGTGGAGACGGGGGAAACGGGGGAAACGGAGGCCGCACCGTGAGGCGCGCGCTCCGCATTGTTCTGCTGCTGGCGCGGCTGGCGCTGGCGGGGGTGTTCCTTTGGGCGGCGTGGGGGAAGATCGCGGCCCCGGATGCCTTCGCGCTGGCGGTGTACCGCTACCGCATCCTGCCGTCGTGGGCGGTCAACGCGTTCGCGCTCTGGCTGCCGTGGATCGAGGTGCTGGCGGCGCTCGCGCTGCTGGTGCCGGGGCGCCGCTGGCGCGCGGCGGGCGCGGCGCTGGCGGCCGGAATGCTGGCGGCCTTCACCGCGGCCTACGCCGCCGCGCTCGCCCGCGGGCTTTCCATCGCGTGCGGATGCTTCACGCTCCGCGCCGACGCGGCGGCCGGCGGATGGACCACGCTCGCCCGCAACGCCGCGCTATTCGCGCTGGCCGCCGCCGTGTTCGCCGACGCCTTCTTCGCCCGCCGCCCCCGCACCCCGTCCCCGGAGAACCCATGAACCACCAGCCGCTGCAAACGATTTTCGACGTCTACACCGAGGGGGCCGGCCCCTCCAGCACGCACAGCATCGGGCCGCAGCGCGCGGCACGCCACTTCCTGCGGTCGCTGGAGACGGCGCCGGCGCGCGTGCGCGTGACGCTGTACGGCTCGCTCTCCGCGACCGGCCGCGGACACTGGACCGACCGCACGGTCGTCCGCACGCTCGACCCCGTGCCGACGGAGGTCGTATTCGACCACTCCGATGCGCCGCTCCCGCACCCGAACACGATGAAGTTCGAGGCCATCGACGCCGCGGGCACCCCGTACCGCGAATGGACGGTCTGCTCCATCGGCGGCGGCAACCTCCGCAACGCCGACGGCACGCCCGTGGAGACCGACGCGCTGCCCGTCGACTACCCCGTGACCGGCATCCAGGAAGCCATGACCTACTGCCGCGCCAACGACATGCCCTTCTGGGGCCTCGTCGAGCAGACCGAGTCCGACCTCTGGCCGCGCCTCGAAGCCGTGTGGGACACCATGGAAGAAACCGTCCGCCGCGGCCTCACCAGCCAGCAGATCATCCTCCCCGGCACCCTCGAACTCGCGCGCCGCGCGGGCGTCATCCACCACCGCGCCGAGGCCATGCAGGGGACCGCGGGCGAGCTCGGGCTCATCGCGTCGTATGCCCTCGCCGTCGCCGAAGAAAACGCCGCCGGCGGCCAGATCGTCACCGCCCCCTCCTGCGGCGCCGCCGGGGTGCTGCCCGCCGTCCTCTACTTCTACAAGAACGTCCGCAAACGCCCCCTCCGCGCCATCCTCGAAGCGTTGGCCACGGCGGGCCTCTTCGGCTCCTCCATCCGCGCCAACGCCACCGTCTCCGGGGCCGAAGCCGGATGCCAGGCCGAGATCGGCTCCGCCTGCTCCATGGCCGCCGCCGCCGCCGCGCAACTGATGGGCGGCAGCCTGAGCCAGATTGAGTACGCCGCCGAGATGGCCATGGAGCACAACCTCGGCCTGACCTGCGACCCCATCGAAGGCTACGTCCAGATCCCCTGCATCGAGCGCAACATGAACGCCGCCCTGCGCGCCGTCGAGACCGCGATCTTCGCGCTGATGACCGACGGCCGGCACCTGGTCGGCTTCGACGACGTCATCGACGTCATGGCCTCGACCGGCCGCGACCTGCAGGCGGCCTACCGCGAAACCTCGACCGGCGGCCTGGCCAGCCTCTGGCGCCGCGACATCGAACAGCGCCTCGGCCTCGGCGCGAGAGGAAGGAGCCCCCGATGAACACCCCCGCCGACACCCCCGCCCCCGCCCCGTCCCCCGCCCCCGCGCGCCCCGCCGCGCCGCCCTTCGTCTGGTCCTTCGCGCGCCACGAAACCTTCCAGACCTGCCTCCGCCGCTACTGGTACTCCTACTACGGCGCGTGGGGCGGCTGGCGCGCCGACGCCACCCCCGCGGCCCGCACCCTCTACCACCTGAAGCGCCTCTTCACCCGCCAGCAGTGGACCGGACGCCACATCCACCAGGCCCTCGAAAACCTCGTCGCCCACCACATCGCCGACCCCGCGCCGCCCGCCGAACTCGCCGCGCGCACCACCACCCGCGAACTCGACTTCATGCGCGACGAATTCCGCGACTCCCGGACCGGCGCCGTGCAGCCCCCGCAGGCCGCCATGTCGGGCCTCTTCGAGCACGAATACAACCTCGACGTCCCCATCGCCGAGTGGAAAGCCGCCGCCGACCGCGTCGCCGCCGCCGTCTCCGCCTTCTGCGCCGCCCCCCTCTGGCAGAAACTCCGCGCCCTCCCCGAAGGGGCGATTTTGTCGATCGACCGCAAGACCACCTTCGACCTCGACGGCCTGCCCGTGCGGGCCCTTCCCGACCTGGCCTTCCGCGACGCCGGGGTCCTGCACCTCTACGACTGGAAGTCCGACCGCCAACCCCTTCCCGAACACCGTCTCGAACTCGGGACCTACCTCCTGCTGGCCCTGGGCCGCTGGACCGACGACCCCGCCGCCGTCCGCGCAACCGCCTGCAACCCCGTGACCGGCGAGACCGCGGACTTTACTTACACGGCGGACGACGTCGAAAACATCCGCGACTTCGTGCGCGACAGCGCCGACGAAATGCTCTTCCCGCTGGACGACCCCGAGTCCAACCGCGCCCCGACGCCGGACGCCTTCGACTGCACGGCCCAACCCGACGCCTGCCCCGCCTGCCCCTTCCTCCGCATCTGCCCCCGCTGGCGCTCCTGAAAAACCTCCCCCCGCTTTGCCCAATCCCTCCGCCGGAGCGGGTTCAAAAATAGTGTGGCTTCGAGCCGTTGTCTCACCAGCCATTTTCCACCGCGGACGCGCAGAAGCGCGTCCCTCCCCGCGGAGAGCGCACCGGGTGGGTCGCGCTTCCGCGCGACCTTGTGGGCGGGAAACGTCTGTGGAGAATGGAGATTGCGCGAGCATCCGCCCCCCTCCGAGAGGGGGGTGCCGCCCGGAGGAAGATGGCGTGCGGATTGCGGGTGCGGAGCGGAAGGAAAGGGCGGCGGGGGGAGTACTGCGGGGGGGCCGTCGAACCAGGCTTTCGCGTGGTCCATCCGCAGAGGGATTGTTTCGTTTGTTGGGCGGTGGGAAGTCGTGCTTGCCGCGACGGCCGACCGCAGTACTCCCCCCGTCGCGGCCCCTGCCGCTTGTCTGTTGCGTGGTTCCGCAAGAGCAAATCTAGAAAAAGCGTGGCCGCAAGTCGGGGAGGGCCCGGCTTCGTCCGGGCCTGGTTTTCGCCCTTGCACACGGCCGCGACAAAGCGCGGCCCTCCCAAAACGGTCGCACTATTTCGCCAACCGGAGCGTTGGCGCAGGCATCGGGCAAATCGGAGTTCATCCCCTTCTTTGCCTGTCGTTGCACCCAAAGTCACTGTCCTGTCGTACACTCTTCCCGCCCCCGGGGGCGCTTTCTTGACCAAATCATCATCTTCTCTTATATTTTCCCGACATGAAAACGACTGCCTCCCCCCGCCGCATCCCCCTGCCCGACCTGCTGTCGCTGGTTGCGCTGGGAATCGGCATTTTGGCCCGCGTCGCCCGGGCCTACGCCGGGCGCGTCTCGCTGGACATGGACCAGTCGGTGGTCGCCCTGATGGCGCGGCACATGGCCCACGGCACCGATTTCCCCCTCTTCTTCTACGGCCAAAGCTACATGGGCAGCCTCGAACCCTCGGCCAGCGCCCTGATGTTCAAGCTCTTCGGCGAATCCGGCTTCGCGCTCGGCCTCGGTCCGGCGCTCTTTGGCTGCATCGCCCTGTGGGCGCTCTGGCGGTGGGGGCGCGACGCGGCGGGACCCTGGGGCGGCCTGCTGGCCCTCCTCGGCGGCCTGTTCGGCCCCCTGATGCACTTCCAGTTCCAGGCGGCCGCCCGCGGCGGCTACATGGTGGCGCTGGCCATCGAAGTCCTGGCCCTGCTCCTCTCCGGCCGCATGGCCGCCGCCCTCCGCGAAGGCCGCCCCCCGCGCCTCCCCGCCTGGCTGGCCCTGGGCCTTCTGGCGGGCGTGGGGCTCTGGTCCAACCTGATTGTCGTGCCCGCCCTCGCCGTTTCCGCCCTGCTCCTCGCATGGGGCATGCACTGGCGGCCGTGGCGCCACGTTCCCGCGCTCGCGGCGGCCGCCGCCGCGACGCTGGCCGGCCTATCTCCCTGGCTCTGCGACATGGCGCGGCGCGGCGGCATGGACGCCCTGGTGCAGGGCGGGGGCGGGCACTCTCCCCTCTCCCCCCTCGCCTGCATTCTCGACAACTACCGCATGTTCCTCGACGGCAACGCCCTCCCCCGCAACGCCGGCATCGCCTACGCCGCCGCCGCGACGGCCCTCGCCCTGCTCGGCGCCCTGCTGGCCCTGCGCGGACGCCGCCGCGCGACCCCTCTCCGGAACGCCTCCCGCGCGGCGGCCGCGGCCTTTGCCTTGCTCTTCGCCGCCACCTACGGTTTTTCCAGCTTCGCCACCGTCTCCACCGGCCGCTACTGGATTCCCCTCGCCCCGGCCCTCGCCCTCCTCGCCGCCCTCGCCTGCGTCCTGCCCCGCCGCCGCGCCCTGCGCGCCGCGGCGCTCTCCGTCTGGACGGCGCTTTTCGCGCTGGGGGCCTGGCTGGCGGTATCCGGCATGGCGGTCGCGTCCGCCCGTTCCGCCGCGCTCGGGAGGCAGATCGAAGCCGACCTCGCCGCGTTCCGGGAGGCGGGCGTGAAGGAAGCGCTGATGCCGGTTTCCTGCTACTGGCTGAACTTCGCTTCCCGCGAAACCATCGCCGTCTCCGACGGCCGCAAGGGTTTCTACCGCCCCAACCTCCGCGCGACCGAACTCTCCGGCAACCCCTTCTACTCCACCGAACTCGCGGGCCTCGCGACCTGGCTCCGCTTCGGCAACGCGGAATGCAGGCAGGTCCGGGCCGGGGAATTCACCTTGCTCGCGGATGTGCGTTGTGCGCTCCCGGCCGACGAAGCCTTGCCGGCCGTCCCGCATCCCGCCGGCGCCCCGGACACCCCGCTGGACGTGCTGGCCGACCGCCGCCGGGACACCTGGTGGAGCGGGGCCGCCGGCGGCCCCGCCACGCTGGAGTGGACGCTGCCCGGGGAGCGGGAACTGACCTCCCTGCGCCTGCAGCTGACCCACCGCGTGGAATCCGGGACGTTCGCCTCCGCCACCGGCGCCCGCATCGAAATACCGTCCGCGGACGGCGGATGGACCACCATCCGGGAGGTCGATTTCCCTTCCCTGGCCACCTCCCTGGGCCGCCCCTACCCCTCGTCCGCCGCCAGCGTCCTGGAGATTCCACTCGGGGGCGTCGCCGCGTCCCGGCTCCGGGCGACTCTCGCCGTCCCCGCCGCTCCCGGCCCCCGCCTGCCCTGCCGCCTGGCCGAGGCCTGCCTGTTCGGGGCGGTGCCCGGCGACACCGCCGACCGCGCCGACACCCTCCTCGCGCCCGACGCCGTCCGTGCCGTCGCCGACTGCATCCGCGGCAACCCCGCCCCCCTCTCCGGCATCTGGTTCTACGCCCCCCGCCGCCTCTCCGGCCTCCTCGTCACGCAGGAAGGCATCGACCCGGCCCTTCTCGGCGGACTCCCCCCCGACGGCTTCGAAACCTCCCCCGCCCCCGCCGCCGCCGGAGCCATACCCCGCGACCGCGTCGCGGCCTTCTGCGTCGAGCCCCGGATGGTTCCGGCCACCGAAGCCGCACTCCGGGCCGCCGGCCGCATTTGGGGGATGCTGCCGTCCGGCCCCTGGACCGTTTTCATCGCGGATGCCGGACCGGAAACCCCATTCGAGCTCCTTTGGGACGGCGACGCCCCGCTGGCCTTCCTGGCGCCCGGCGCCGCGGACACCCTTCTCGACGACGCCCTCCGCCGGCTGGCCGCCGGCCAGCCCGCCGACGAACCCATCCGCACCCTCGCCCGCTGGCGCCCCGAAGCCCTGGCCGCGCTCCCGGCCGGCGCCGTGGACGCCGCCGATCCCACTTTTGCCGGACTCCGCGCCGCCCGCGGCGCCATCCCCGCGCACCCTTTCGACGCCGCGTTCGCCGACGGCCTCCGCCTGCGCGGCGTGGACGTCGTCCCCGCCGCCCCCCGCCCCGGCGGCGCCATCGACGTCACCCTCTACTGGCAGGCCAACGGCCGCCCCCATCCCGGCGGACCCGAAACGACCTTCATCCACGTCTGCGACGCCACCGGCCGCATCGTGGCCCAGGCCGACTGGACCGGCATCGCCAACGTGCCCGGCCGCCGCGACTTCGAGCGCCCCCTCCACGAATGCCAGCCCGAGACCCTCCGCATCGCCCTTCCCGGGAACCTCCCGTCCGGCCCCTTGCAACTCCGCGTCGGCCGCCGCCGTCCCGGCTGGCGCTGGCGCGTCCCCCTGTCCGCCGAGGGCCCCGGCACCTCCGTCGCCAAACGCGCCCTCCGCCTCGACGGCCTCCTCGAAATCCCCGCACCCTGATATCCCCTCCCTCCCTTTTCCGCCCCCCTCCTCCATCATTTGAGATTACAGAAAACATTTGTGTTTTCCACTATTTCACCACATCCTCCCCCTCATGTCCACCGGATCGGTCGCCCCGCCTTGGGAAGGCCGCGCTCCGTCGCGGCCGCGCGCACGGTGTATGCCTGTCCTGTCCCCCGAAGAACCCTGCGGACACGGCCCGGACGAAGCCGGGCCCTCCCAGGATACGGCCACCCTTTTCTTTATCTTCCTTGGCCGCGCCGCTTGTCCGCCATTGTGTCTCGCCCCCCCGCCTGCGGGCTTGCGGCGCGGCGCAAACGGCGGTAAGGTGGGGAGCGGAAAAACCGAGAACCGACCCCGGAAGGAGCGAACCATGGCTTTCATCAATTTCGATTGTCCCGAATGCGGCCACAACCTCGAAGTGGACGAGCGCGGAGCCGGCTTCATCGTCAAGTGCCCCGAATGCCAGGAGCCTATCCAGATTCCCGACATGCCGACGGAAGCGGATTCCCGGCGCCCGCTCGCGCGCACGGTCATTCCCGTCGCCGCCGCGGTCCTCCTGGCCGCCGCCGCCGCGTGGGGCTTCTTCGCCGCCCATTCCGCCAATGCCCGCGCCGCGGACGCCGAAGCCGAAGCCGCCACCCTCCGCGACCAGCTGGAAGAGGCCAACGACCGCCTCGAGGTGCGGTTGCAAACCCAGCAGATCCAGCACCGCAGCGAGACCCGCGAGCAGCTGGACGCGCTGGACGCCGCCACCCGCCGCCTCCTCGACCAGGCCACCGCCCATCTCCGCGCGCTGGACGACACCGAACGTCGGCTCATCGAGGAAAGCCGCCGCGACCAGGACTCCATCGTGCGCGCCGACATCAAATCCCGCCTCGAAGGCGCCCGCGACGCCCTCCCCCAGGCGCCCATCGTGGGCGACGCCGAAGCCGGCCGCGGCCTGCAGAACAGCGGCACCACGCTGGTATTCCCCGTCCTGCTCGGGGCCAACGGCCAACCCCTCCGCGAGAACGCGGAAATCACGGCCATCGAGGGCGACCAGGTGTCGGTCCGCTTCGGCGGCGGCACCGCCTCCTACCGCCTGCACGAGCTGCATCCGGGCGTCGTCTCCTACCTCCCGGCGGTCGATCCGCTCCTGCTGGTCCCCCCCGCCAAGCGCAAGGCCGAGGCCCTCCGCCTCCACCAGCTCCAGTGCGCCCGCCGCGACGAAGAGTTCGGCAAGCTCCGCGACGACGTGGCCGCCGCCCTCCACGCCGCGCCCTGACCGCCATGACCCCGACCGCCCTTTCCGCCATCCGCGACCGCCTTGAATCGGACCGCGCCCCCGAGCTGGTCGTGCGGGCCTTCCTGGAAAACGCCCGCCGCTGGGACGCCGGCGACCTCGGCGTCATCCCCGGCCGCCACCTCTCCCCCATCGGCCCGTTGCCGCGCCTGGCGGACCTCGACGAACTGGACCCCGCGGCGGAGGACGCCATACGCCGCACCGTCGTCATCAAGCTCAACGGCGGCCTCGGCACCGGCATGGGGCTCGACAAGGCGAAATCGCTGATCGTCGCGAAGAACGGGCTGACCTTCCTTGACATCCTCGTGCGCCAGATCGAGTTCCTGCGCCGCCGCTGCCGCGCCCCGCTGCCGTTGCTGCTGATGGACAGCTTTTCGACCGACGCCGACTCCCTGGCGTCCATCGCCGCGAACCATCCGGGCTTCGCGAACCCGGACGGCCTGCCGCTGTCCTTCCTGCAGCACCGCGTGCCGAAGCTCGTCGCGGAGACGGGCCAGCCCGTGTCGTGGCCGGACAACCCGCAGCTCGAGTGGTGCCCGCCGGGCCATGCCGACATCTACCACGCGCTGCAGACCACGGGCCTGCTCGACCGCCTCCTCGCGGCCGGCTACCGCTGGGCGTTCGTCTCCAACTCCGACAACCTCGGCGCCATCCTGCACATGGGCATCCTGGGGCACGTCGCGCGCAAAAACATCCCCTTCCTGATGGAAGTGACCGCCCGCACCGAATGCGACCGCAAGGGCGGCCACCTGGCCCGCGACAAGGCCACCGGACGCCTCCTCCTCCGCGAGTCCGCCCAGTGCCCGCCGGACGAGACCGCGGACTTCCAGGACATCGCCAAGTACTCCCTCTTCAACACCAACAACCTCTGGATCGACCTCGACGCCCTCCGCGCGACCCTCCGCGACTGCGACGGCCTACCGCCCCTGCCGCTCATCGTCAACCGCAAGACCGTCGATCCCGTCCTCCCGGACAGCACGCCCGTCGTGCAGCTCGAAGCCGCGATGGGGGCGGCCATCTCCTGCTTCGAGGGCGCGACCGCGCTCGTCGTCCCGCGCCGCCGCTTCGCGCCGGTCAAGACCACCAACGACCTGCTCGCCGTCCGCTCCGACCTCTACCGCCTGGGCGAGGACCACCAGGTCACGCTGCACCCCCAGCGCTTCGCGCCGCCGCCGGACATCCGCCTCGACCCCCGCTACTGCAAGAACATCGCCGACTTCGAGCTCCGCTTCCCCTACGGTCCCCCCTCCCTCCTCTACTGCGACTCCCTGGCCGTCGAAGGCGACATCCGCTTCGGCCGCGACATCCACGTCGAAGGCGCCGTCCACCTCCGCAACCCCACCGACCGCCCCGCCACCATCCCCAACGGCATCCGCCTCCACACCCCCCTCGCCCCCTGACCTCCGCCAACCCGCTCCGCAAAACGGTTGCCAACCCTCCCCGGCTGGCGTATCATGCCTCCAGATAGGAGAACCCCATGAGCACCGAACTCAAAAGCGATTCGTTCGACGATTTCATTTCCTCCGGCCTCGTGCTGGTCGATTTCTGGGCGCCCTGGTGCGGACCCTGCCGCATGCAAATCCCCATCCTCGACCAGGTGGCAACCAAAGTCCCCGCCGTCAAGGTCGGCAAAGTCAACGTCGACGACGAACCCGACCTCGCCGCCCGCTACGGCGTCAACACCATCCCCTACCTCCTCGTCTTCAAGGACGGCCAGAAGAAGGCCGACTTCGTCGGGCTGCGCCAGGCCAACGTCCTCGTCGAGGCCCTGCAGGCCGCCGACGCCTGACGGCCATGCCCCTGCGCGAGTACGTCTGCAAAGCCTGCGGGCGCGCTTTCGAGACCCTCGAGCGCGCCGGCGAAAAACCCGTCTGCCCCGACTGCGGCTCCGGCCGCCTCGAGCGCCAGCTCTCCTCCTTCGCGCCCAAGACCGCCCCCGGCGGCGCCTCCGGCCTCCCCCCCTGCGCCGGGGACTGCCCCTCCGCCGGTTCCTCCGGGTGCGGATGCGGATGCGGCTGCGCCGACCACCACCACCACCACTGAAAGGCTGAACCATGGACAAAACGAACTCCCCCCTCGCCGTCATCGCCATCGGTGGCAACTCCCTCATCGCCGACGCCAAGAAAATGTCCGTCGCCGACCAGTACGCCGCCGCCGGCGAAACCTCCCACCACATCGCCGCGCTCGTCGCCGCCGGCTACCGCGTCGTCATCACCCACGGCAACGGCCCGCAGGTCGGCTTCATCCTCCTCCGCTCCGACCTCGCCAAGGACCGCCTCCACGAAGTCCCCCTCGAATCCTGCGTCGCCGACACCCAGGGCGCCATCGGCTACCAGGTCGGCCAGACCCTCGCCAACGAACTCCGCCGCCGCGGCCTCGACAAACCCATCGCCACCGTCGTCACCCAAGTCCTCGTCGACCCCGCCGACCCGGCCTTCGCCGACCCCTCCAAGCCCATCGGCCCCTTCTACACCAAGGAAGAAGCCGACGCCTACCGCGCCAACGAAGGCAGGGCCCTCAAGGAAGACGCCGGCCGCGGCTGGCGGCGCGTCGTCGCCTCCCCCAAGCCCCTCGAAATCCTCGAAGAAGCCACCATCCGCTGCCTTCTCGACCACGACACCGTCGTCATCGCCGTCGGCGGCGGCGGCATCCCCGTCGTGCGCGGCGCCGACGGCAACCTCTCCGGCTGCGCGGCCGTCATCGACAAGGACCTCGCCTCCTGCCTCCTCGCCAAGCGCCTCGGGGCCGACCTCTTCATCATCTCCACGGCCGTCGACAAAGTCGCCATCCACTACAAAAAGCCCGACCAGCGCGAACTCGACCGCCTGACCGTCGCCGAAGCCGAGCGCTACATGGCCGAAGGCGAATTCCCCGCCGGCAGCATGGGCCCCAAGATCGCCGCCGCCGTCGACTTCCTCAAGTCCGGCGGAAAGGAAGTCATCATCACCCAGCCCCACCTCCTCGCGGCGGCCATCCGCGGCGAAAACGGCACCCACCTCGTCCCGTAGCGCGCGGGCGTTCCCTCCCGTGAACGGCCTTCTCGGCGTCGGCAACCCCCGCCTGGGCGACGATGCCCTCGGCCCCGTGTTCGCCCGCGCCTTCCGCGACCCTGCCTGGCGCTGCTGGAACGGCTCCATCGCCCCCGAAAACTGCGTCTCCCCCATCCGCCGCGCCGGCGTATCCCTCCTCGTCCTCCTGGACGCCGCCGAGATGGGCCTCGAACCCGGCGCCATCCGCGTGCTCCCCCCCGACCGGCTTTCCTCGACCGGCGGCTTCGGCACCCACGCCCCCTCCCTGGCCGGCCTGGCGGCCTACCTCTCCACCTTCATCCCCGCCGTCCGCGTGGTGGGCATCCAGCCCCTCTCCTGCCGCCCCGGCGACCGCCTCTCCTCCCCCGTCCGCGCCGCCCTGAAGCGCCTCCCCACCCTCCTCCGCTCCGGCACCCTCTGACCCTCCCGCCCCGCCCCCTCCCCCCACCCTCTCCCCCACTCGCGAGATTACAGAAAACATTGCCATTTCCCACAATTTCACCCCCATCCCTCCCCCATCATTTTCCGCTCCCCTTCCGCCGCCTCCCGCCTCCCCGCGACCGTTTGCCGACGGACGGAAAAAGTTTCCAATGATTGGAAAACTTTTTTCCAATGGTTGGAAAATTCCGCCCGGTTTTTCCAACCATTGGAAAAATTTTTCGCCGGTTTTCCAATGATTGGAAAACTTTTTCGCGTTTTTTCCAATCATTGGAAAATTTTTTTCCAATCATTGGAAAATGTTCCCGCGGGCGCGCGGCGCGGATTTTGGGTTTTCCATTCGCGTGCGAACCGCTAGGATGCGCCGCCGTATGAGCAAAAAGTCCTTCCCATTGTCCTTGGAGCAGCTCCGCGAGGCCGCGGACCGCTTCCCCACCCCCTTCCACCTCTACGACGAGGCCGCCATCCGCGCCAACGCCCGCCGCTTGCGCGCCGCCTTCGCCGCCGCCGGCGTCCCCGGCTACCGCGAGTTCTTCGCCGTCAAGGCGCTGCCCAATCCGTTCATCCTGAAGATTCTCGCCGAGGAGGGATTCGGCGCCGACTGCTCCTCCCTCGCCGAGCTCCGCCTCTGCCAGGCCGCCGGCCTCTCCGGCGACCGCGTCATGATGACCTCCAACGAGACCCCCGACGGGGAGTTCCGCGAGGCCCGCAGGATGGGCGCCATCCTGAACCTCGACGACATCACCCACATCGACGCCGTCGTCGCCGCCACCGGCTCCCTCCCGGAAACGATCTGCTTCCGCTACAACCCCGGGCCCCTCAAGGGCGGCAACGCCATCATCGGCAAGCCCGAGGAGGCAAAATACGGCCTCACCCGCGACCAGCTCTTCGAGGCCTACGCCCGCGCCCGCGAACTCGGCGTGCGCCGCTTCGGCCTGCACACCATGGTCGCCTCCAACGAGCTCGACGTGCAGTACCACATCGACACCGCCCGCCTCGTCTTCGCGCTCGGCGCGGAGCTCAAGGCGCGGCTGGGCATCGAGCTGGCCTTCTTCAACGGCGGCGGCGGCGTGGGCATCCCCTACCGCCCCGACCAGGCCCCCCTCGACTACGCCGCCCTCGCCGCCGGCGTCGCCCGCGCCCGCGAAGAAATCCTCGTGCCGGCGGGCCTCGGCGGCGCCGCGTGGTACACCGAATGGGGACGCTGCGTCACCGGCCCCTACGGCTGGCTCGTCGCGCGCGCCATCCGCCGCAAGGAAACCTACCGCTCCTACGTCGGCCTCGACGCCTGCATGGCCAACCTCATGCGCCCCGGAATGTACGGCGCCTACCACCACGTCACCGTCCCCGGCAAGGAAGACGCCCCCGCGGACCGCGTGTACGACGTCGTCGGCTCCCTCTGCGAGAACAACGACAAGTTCGCCGTCCAGCGCGCGCTCCCCGAGATTGCCGAAGGCGACTTCGTGGTCATCCACGACACCGGCGCCCACGGCCACGCCATGGGCTTCAACTACAACGGCAAACTCCGCTCCGCCGAGATCCTCCTCCGCCCCGACGGCACCCTCCTGCCGATCCGCCGCGCCGAGACCCTCGACGACCTCTTCGCCACCCTCGACTTCCGCGCCCTGGCGGACTTCGCCTGAGGCGGCCCATGGCGCACCGCGCGGCCAAATTCGCGGCGGGCGTCGCCCTGCTGCCCGTGTGCGCGGCGCTGACGCTCACCACCGGCCGCGCCCTCTACATCCTCGCCGAATCCCCGCGGCGGCTGCCCGCCCTGCCCGTCTTCGCGTGCGTCGCGGGGATGGCCGTGTGGGCGCTCGTCTGGTGCTTCATGCCGCCGATGACCCGCACCTACGTCCTCGGCCACGAACTCACCCACGCCCTCTGGACCATGCTCTTCGGCGGACGCGCCAGCGGCCTGCACGTCAGCGAAGCGGGCGGCAGCGTGCGCGTCAGCAAAAACAACGTCTGGGTGACCCTCGCCCCCTACTTCTTCCCCCTCTACATGGTCGCCGCGGCCCTCCTCTGGCTGCTGGCCGCGTGGCTCTTCCCGGCGGTGCGGCCCTATTATCCCGTCGCCCTCTTCTGGATCGGCCTCGCGTGGGCCTTCCACCTCACCTTCACCGTCAAATTCCTGAGCTGGCGGCAGCCCGACGTCCTCGAACACGGACGCCTCTTCTCCTGGACCCTCATCTACGCCCTGAACCTCCTCACCGTCGCCGCCGCCCTCACCGCCGTATCCTCCTGGACCTTCCGCGAAGCCGCCGCCGACTTCTTTGGGCACCTCGCAGGCTTCGCCCACGCCGCCGCCCACTTCCTCGCCTGGGCCCGCGAAAGATTCGCGCCGTGACCTCCCCCCTCCCCATCCCCACCCCCCTCCCCATCCGGCGCCGCACCGACCGCCCCCTCCTCATGGGCATCCTCAACATCACCCCCGACTCCTTCTCCGACGGCGGCCGCCATACCGCCCCCGCCGCTGCCCTCGCCCAGGCCCTCCGCCTCCAAGCCGCCGGCGCCGACTGGCTCGACATCGGCGCCGAATCCACCCGGCCCGGCCACACCCCCGTCGACCCCGACGAAGAATGGCGCCGCCTGTCCCCCGTCCTCGACACCCTCCGCGGCCGCCTCCGCATCCCAATCTCCCTCGATACCCGCCACGCCGCCACCGCCCGCCGCGCCTTCGAGTCCGGAACGGGCGTCGCCATGCTCAACGACGTCGGCGGCCTTGCCGACCCCGCCCTCCTCGACTACGCCCGCGCCGGCGACTTCCCCGTCGTCCTCATGCACGGCATGGCCCACGCCCTCGACCCCGCCGACTCCGCTCCGGCCGATACCATCGCCCGCTGGTTCGAGCAGCGAATCCCCACCCTTGGCATCTCCCCCACCCGCCTCATCCTCGACCCCGGCATCGGCTTCGGCACCACCCGCGCCCAGGACGCTGCCCTCATCCTCGACCCCGCCCCCCTGACCCGCCTCCGCCTACCCCTCCTCTACGGCCTCTCCCGCAAACGCGTCCTCGCCCATCTCCCCCCCACCACCCCCGACCCCGACGCCGCCTCCGCCCTCTGGTCCTGGCACACCTGGCGCCACGGCGCCACCCTCCTCCGCCTCCACACCCTCCCCCCCACCCCACCGCCCCCTCCTCCCCGTCTGCCCCGGTAGTCCCATCTGTCCCGTCCGTCCCGGTAGTCTCGTTCCCCCCCCTCGACCTCCCCCAGCCCCCCTCCCCCCGAACCATCTCGTGAGATTACAGAAAACATTGGTATTTCATTCCATTTTTCCACACACTCCCCTCCATCCATTCCCCACCCGCCCCCGCAAAAATCCCCTTGCATTCCGCACCGAATTCCGTACAACATTCCGTCCACGAAAGGACTCCCGCCATGACCCCCACCCTCGACATCGACCTCTGCGAAGACGTCGTCCCCTACTCCGCCTTCCGCTCCTCCCTCTCCGCGTGGATGGCGAAGACGCGCGAGACGCACCGCCCGATCCTCGTGACCCAGAACGGCAAATCCGCCTCGGTCCTGATGGACGTCGCCGACTTCGAAGCCATGCGCGAACGCGACGAAATCCTCCAGGACCTCGCCCGCGCCCAGGAAGACATCCGCGCCGGCCGCGTCTATTCGAACGAAGAAGTCTTCGCCGAGCTGAAGGACAAATACAAAGCATGAAAATCGAGTGGTCTTCCTGCGCCCGCAAAACATTGCGTGAATTCGCGGAACTGGTTTGCCAGGAAGCCGGCGAACGCAGTGCCCGGCACTGGATTGACGGACTCGAAGCGCGCGTAGCCATCCTCGCCACCCACCCCCATGCAGGCCGCATGGTCCCGGAAGTCGGCCGCCCGGACGTCCGCGAACTGCTCTACCGAGTCCACCGCGTCATCTACCAGCTGGATACCCAATCCGACCTGTGCACCATCGTCTCCCTCCGCCACGCCCGCCAGGATACGACCCCGGAGAACCACAGCGAATAGCCCCCGTCTTCCTCTTTCCCCCATGAGCCTCTATCCCGTCACTCCCGAAAAAGAACTCGCCCTCCTCCGGCGCATGGAGCAGCTGGGCATCCGCGAAACCGACCTCGACGAACGCTTCGTCCGCGGCGGCGGCAACGGCGGCCAGAAGATCAACAAGACCTCTTCCACCGTCGTCCTCCGCCACATCCCGACGGGCCTCGAAGTCCGCTGCAGCCGCGAACGCAGCCAATCCATGAACCGCTTCTTCGCCCGCCGCGACCTCTGCGAAAAACTGGCCGAAAAGATCCTTGGCGAAAAAACCGCCCGCCAGCAAGCCCGCGAAAAAATCCGCCGCCAGAAGCGCAAACGCTCCAAGCGCCAGACCGCCCTCATGGTCGACGCCAAGAAACGCCACGGCCAGACCAAAGCCCTCCGCCGCGCCCCCACCCCCGACGAGTAACGCGGGTTGCGAAATAGTGTGTCCTCAATTCCTTGGGGGTGTCAGGTGAAACCTTGTCTTTTGCATGGTGGGGCCGGGCGGTAGGGGCCGACCTCCGGGCGGCCCGTCATGGACCATCCTGCCGCACGGCCCGCCCGGAGGTCGGGCCCTACCGGAGGAAGCACCCGCCAAGCAATCACAAGGTTTTCACTCCCATTGCGCTCTCCGCGGGGAGGGACGCGCTTCCGCGCGTCCGCAAAAGCCAGGCCCGTTTTTCACGTTGTCCGACCGACATCCGGGCCAGCCCCGGACCCCATCCCGAACAGCTCCAGCAAGGCCTCCAGGCGCGCGGCCGGCGCGGCCCCGAAGCGGGCGATCCCGCGCCGTACCTCCTCCAGCGGCTTGCGGCGGCCGTCGCCGCTTTTCGAGTGGAACTTGTCCGCCAGACACACCAGTTTTTCTTCCAGCGTGACCGGCAGGAAGTCGCGCGGCGGCAGCGGGAGGCCGCGGGACAGGATTTCGCCGGCGGAGAGCCCGCTGCCGGTGTGGCGCTCGCAAATCCGCGCGAACGGCTCCATGTCGAGCCCGTGCTCGGCCCCGTACGCGCGCAACATCCCCGCGCCGACGATGCCGTGCCGGATGTACGGCTCGGTGCCCGTGCACAGGATGTCCGGGGCATGGCACCGGCAGACCCCGACATCGTGCAGCCAAGCCCCCGCCGACACCACGTCCAAATCCAGCCCCATTTCCCGGCAGGCCGCCGATTCCGCGATGGCGAGCGCCTCCTCCCGCACGAGGCGGGAGTGTTCCAGCAGCTTCCTCCGCAGGGGGGTGTCCTCCGGATAGAACGCCCCCAGCACCCGCAGCGCGTCCATCCCTACTCCCCCTTGTCCCGTCCGCCGCCGTCGTCCCCGGACTTTCCCTCCCCGGACTTTCCCTCCCCGGGCTTGCGGGACTTCGGCTTGGGCTCCAGAAGCAGCACGAACACGAACAGGAAAGGCACGCACGGCAAAAAATACAGGATGCCTTCCTGCTCCCGCAGGATTTGCCGGTCGCTCATGCTGGCCAGCCACGCCAGGAACGCCACGAACCCCAGCGTGTTGACAATCCATATCCCGCGTTTCAGCATCGGTTTCATGGTTCCATTCTCTCCCTTTCCGGCATCCCGTCAAGCCCGCCTTCGCGCCGGGCCGTGCCGGGCGGATGCACCCCGTCCGGCGGGAAAAAACAACCCGCGCGCGGGCATGGAGTCCGCGCGCGGGTGGAGGGAGGGGGGAATGCCGGGGCGCTCAGGCCTTGGCGGGGAGGGTGGCGTTGGCCTTGGCGATCTCCACGATGGAGGCGAAGCCTTCGGGGTCGTGGATGGCCATTTCGCTGAGCATCTTGCGGTTCAGGGCGACGCCGGCCTTGGCGAGACCTTCGATGAAGCGGCTGTAGCTGATGCCCGCGTTGCGGCAGGAGGCCGACAGGCGGACAATCCACAGGGCGCGGAAGTCGCGTTTCTTCTCCTTGCGGTGCGCGTAGGAGAGGGCCTGGGCGCGGTCGACGGCTTCGGTGGCCTGGCGGAACAGCTTGCTCCGGCTCCCGTAGAAGCCCTTGGCCTGGTCGAGGCGGCGTTTGCGGCGGGTGCGGCTGGCAACGGCGTTGGTGGCTCTTGGCATGGTGGGTTCCTCCTATCAGGCGTGCATCTGGTCGGCGAGCGAACGGGCGATGTTCCCCGTGGACTCGGCGGTCTGGCGGAGACGGCGCTTCTGCTTGCGCGTCTTGCAGGCGGCGAGGTGGCGGCGGCCGGGTTTCTTGTGCAGGATCTTGCCGGTCCCGGATTCCTTGAAGCGCTTGGTGACGGCCTTGCGCGTTTTCTTCTTTACTTTGGTGGCCATGTTGTACGGTTCCTTCACTTGGGTGGGGGCGGTTTTCAATCCGCTCCCGTTGCTGTTCTTCGCAAATGTTCGGGCGGTTATACGGAATCGGCACGCGAATGTCCAGCGCAATCGGAGCGGATGGGACAGTTTTTTTCGAAGTTCGCCGAGCGGCGTTGCGGACACCTGGACACGCCCCGCTCGCCTGCAACGGCTGCGACCGGTCCGGTCCTGCCCGCCGAACAAGCGCGTCCGTGGTGGAGAACGCACAAAACCCGCCAGCCGGCCCCCGCCGGCGGCTTTTTTGTCCTCCCGGGCCGCCGCGGGACGGCGGGGGAGGGAGTTTTTTTCATGGATACAAGATGGATCGAAATTGAGAAAATCAAGTGTGTTTTCCGTAATCTCATCGCATGGGCGGGAGGGGCCGGGAAGGAGGGAGAAGGTCAGGGGGCGGGGGTCAGGGGGAGAAGCGGAGGAGGAGGGAGAGGTTGGCGGGGACGGGGATGTGGTGGAGGGCGGCGCGGCGGACGATTTCGCCGGCGAAGGCGTCGATTTCGGGGGGGCGGCCGGCTTCGACGTCCTGGAGCATCGAGGTTTTGCCGTCGGGGGAGAAGTGGGCGAGGGCGCCGAGGGCTTCGCGGGCCAGTCGTTCGGGATGGGGGATGCCTTCGGCGGCGGCCACGGCGATGGCTTCGCCGACGAGGGCGCGGAGCAAGGTCATGGCTTCGGGGGAGGCTTGGAGGGGGCCGTGGGCGAGGCCGGTCGCGGCTTCGGCCTGGTTGAGCCCGACGTTCAGGATGAATTTGCGCCAGAGGGCGGTGCGCATGTCGCCGGGGACCCGGGCGGGTAGGCCGTGGGCGGTGAGCCAGCCGGCGGCGGCGGGGTCGTCGAGCTGGATGTCGAGGGTGCCGGATTGGGTGACGTCGCGGCCGGTGCGGACGGTGCTGTTGCAGAGGATGAGTCCGTGGAGGACGCGGGCGGAGGGGAGGAGGGCGGAGAGGCGGTCGGTGGCGGAGAGTCCGTTGAGGAGGGGGAGGACGAGGGTGTGCGGGGCGATGAAGGGGGAAAGGTTCGCCGGGGCGTCGGGGAGGGCGGGGTTTTTTACGGTGACGAGGAGGAGGTCGGCGGGGGAAGGCGGGGGTACGGCGGCGGGGTCGGCGAAGTCGAGCGCAATCGGGGTGCCGTTGAAGGTGGGCGGGGCGGCGCGGTAGCGGGCGATGCGGGGGGCGTCGGCGATGGCGCGCAGGGTTTCGCCGGGGTGCAGCCGGGGGAGGATGTGGGCGGCGAGGAGGGTGCCAATCGCGCCCAGGCCCCAGATGGCGACGTG
>JAFYAC010000010.1 GCA_017540905.1 Kiritimatiellia bacterium
ACCCCTTTCGCGCGGCCGCGACGAAGCGCGGCCCTCCCAAGACAGCCGCATTGTCTCGTGACGCTTCTGGCGCTTCCACATTGCGGACGCGCGGAAGCGCGTCCCTCCAACTGGAGAGCCTACCGAACCGCATCCTGGGAGGGCCCGGCTTCGTCCGGGCCGTGTCCACAGGGCTCTTCAAGGACATGCCAGGGACACCCCTTTCGCGCGGCCGCGACGAAGCGCGGCCCTCCCAAGTATGGATACATCGTTTGGGGACAAAATGAGCGACGGCTGGAGGGCCGTCGCAGGGGGGTGGGGGGATGGAGCGGGGCTCAGAAGAAGCGGGCGTCCATCCAGATGAGCAGGAGGCCGGCCAGCGCGGCGAGGCCCAGCCACTTCCAGTAGACGCGGACGATGTCGGTGATGCGCAAACGCGCCATCCCCGCCCGGAGGAGGCTCACGCCGAAGAACATGAGGAGGCCGGACTTCAGCGCGAACCACGCGAAGTCCGCCAGCCGCCCCACCGGGTGAGCCCAGCAGATGCAGCGGCTGATGTCGCCTGGCCAGAACAGGGTCACCATCAGGCCGCACATGGCGACGGTCTTGACCGCCATCGCCAGCTCGAACAGCGCCAGGCTGCGCCCCGAGTACTCCACCAGCAGGCCGCCGGCGAGCTCGGTCTCCGCTTCCGGGGAGTCGAACGGGATGCGCCCCAGTTCGCCGGGCGTCACCACCAGCATCACCAGCAGCAGCAGCACGGCGCCGGCGATGCCCAGCGGGCCGCTGGTGGTCCAGACGGGGTTCGCGGCCATCTCGCCCAGCGAGAAGGGGTGTTCGACGCCCATCGCCGCCAGGCGCCACGCGAACGTGAGGATGACGGTCGCGAGCGGCAGTTCGTAGGAGACCATGGTGACCATCTCGCGCTGGGCGCCGATGGAGGCGTAGGGGCTGCCCGAGGCGAAGCCGCCGACTACCATCGCCAGGCCCGGGACGAGGAGCAGGTAGAGCACCAGGATCGCGTCGTCGCGCCCCGCGAACACCGCCCCGCCGAGGCCGCCGAGCGGCAGGTAGAACAGGAGCGTCACCGCCGCGGCCAGCGCGGCCACCGGCGCGAAGCGGAACACCGGGCCGACCGCGTTCGCGGGGACCATGTCCTGCTTGCCGAGGAGCTTGACGGCGTCGAAGAACGGCTGCCGCACCGGCGGCCCGATGCGCGACTGCATGCGCGCGACGAGCAGGCGGTCCACGCCGCAGAAGAGCAGCCCCACCACCACCCCGTAGAACGCGAGCCCGAACGCCCGCAGCAGGTCCATCCACATCGCCGTGCCCATCTCACGCCTCCTTCCGCGCCGCCAGCCGCGCCTGGATGCGCCGCGTCTTTTCCACCGACCGGCGCGTCAGCTCTTCCTTGGTCAGGACCCCGCCGCCGCCGTCCGGCGCGGCCCAGCTCACGCGGTCGGTGCACGAGATGCACGGGTCGATGGAGGCAGCGATGATCGGGATGTCGGCCACCTGCTCGCCCTCGAGCATCGGCACCCACGAGAGGTAGTTGCTGTAGCTGGACGCCTTGACCTTCCAGGCCGCCGGCGCCTCGGCCCCCGCCAGGCGCACGTAGTGGGCGACCTCCCCGCGCGGCGCCTCGTGCATGCCGACGGCCTCGCCCTGCGCGCGCTTGAGCTGGCCGAGCAGGACCGGGATCTTCGGCTGCGCGAGCACCGGCCCGGGCGGGAGGTTGTCCAGGCACGCGCGGACGATGTCCACCGACTGCTTGATTTCGTAGGCGCGGACGATGATGCGGTCGTAGACGTCCCCGTGGATGCCTTCGCCGTGGACGGTCGGCAAAATCGGCTCGACCGGAATCTCCGTGTAGGCCGCGTACGGGTGGTCCGCCCGCACGTCCGAGGGCACGCCCGATGCCCGCGCCGTCGGCCCCACCGCGCTCAGCGAGAGCGCCTCGGCGGCCGTCAGCACGCCCACGTCCCGGCAGCGCAGCTTGATGCTCGAATCGTCGAGCAGGCACTTCGCAAGCTCGCCGAAAATCCCCTCGTAGAAGCCGCACGCCTCCTTGATGGCCGCGATGCGGTCCGCGTCCAGGTCGCGCCGCACGCCGCCGATCTGGATGATGGCGTAGTGGATGCGGTTGCCGGTGATGTCCTCCATCAGGTCGAGGACCCGCTCGCGCGCCTTCCACGTCAGGTAGAAGAGCGAATCGAACCCCAGCTCGTGCGCCGCGACGCCCGCCCAGAGCAGGTGCGAATGGATGCGTTCCAGCTCGCAGCAGATCGTGCGGATCCAGTGCGCCCGCGCCGGGACCTCGATGCCCGCGATCTGCTCGCAGGCCCGCGAAAACGCCAGCGCGTGCGTGATGCCGCAGATGCCGCAGATGCGCTCCGCGAGGTACAAAATCTGGATGGGGTTGCGGCGCATCCCCATCCATTCCACGCCGCGGTGGGCCTGGCCGGGGGCGAAGTCGGCCTTGAGGACCTTCTCGCCCGTGATGTCGAACGTCAGGTGGATCGGCTCCTTGAACGCCGGATGCGTCGGGCCGAGGGAAGTCTGGTAGACGGGGATGGTCTTGGACATGGCGTCAGGGCTCCTGGGTTTGCGGGGCGGAGGGGGTGCCGCCGTCTGCGGAATCGAGCGGCGGCGGGTCCCAAAGGGGCATGAAATCGCGCGCGGAGGGCACGACGACGGTCCCGCCGGCGTTGCAGAGCAGCGTGCGCAGGGGGCGGCCGTGGCGGTCCTCGCACTGGAGCATCACCTGGCGGCAGGAGCCGCAGGGGGAGATGGCGGCGACGGGCTCCCCGCGGTACACCGCGGCGAGGGCGAGGGCCGTGGGCGGCACGTCCGGGTGCGCGGCGGCGGCCGCGAAGAGCGCGACCCGCTCCGCGCACAGGCCGGAGGGATACGCGACGTTCTCCTGGTTGCAGCCGGTGACGACCGAGCCGTCGGCGAGGCGCACGGCGGCGCCGACGCGGAAGGCCGAATACGGGGCGTAGGCCTTGCGCGCCGCTTCCAGGGCCGCGGCCTTGAGCGCGGCGTCCTCCTCCGGCAGCTCGCTGTCGCCGAGCACGGTCCATTCCAGCTTTTGGGAGATTGTCTCCATATCCTCCATCCTACCCCATCCCCCGCCCCAGCGCAACCTCCTTCCCCGGCCGGGAACGTCGCGGGCAGGGACGTTGCGGAGGGGCGCGCAAACGCTTGTTCGGAGGGCTGTTTCGTGTGCGGTTTCCGGTCTTGTTGCGGGGGGAGGGGCGTTCTCGGAATGGGTGGTGTACATGGGGGATCTGAGCATGGAAATATGCGGAACTGCAATGTGTTTTCTGTAATCTCGCGAGATGGGCGTTGCGGGGAGATTTTGCGGCGGCGGGGCTGGGGCAGACGGCAAAGGGCGAAAGAGGGGATGGGCAGGGGAGGGCCCGGCTCCGTCCGGGCCGTGTCCAGGCGAATCCGTGCGGTCATGGGGCGGGGGGCGGAAAGTGTGAGGGTTCGGGGTTGGAAACGGGCGGTGGGTGTGGTAGAGGTGGGGGAGTGATTTGACAGGGAGTGAATCGGTATGGAACACAAGTGGTTTGGTCTCGGATTGCTGGCGATGGGCGTGGCCGGATTGGTTTCGATTGTCGCGATTCCGCCGGACGGGGCGCGGCCGCATGGCGCCGCACCCGCGGCGGGGCTGGTGCGGCCGTTGCCGTGGACCGTGGAGGAAGGCGGTATCGGCGTGTACGAGGCGCTGGCGGTGCGGCGGGCGTCGCGGGATTTCTCCAGGCGCGGCAGGTTGCCGGACGAGGTCCTGGGCCGGATCCTCTGGGCCGCGTCCGGGGTGAACCGGGACGACGGGCGCTGGACCATCCCGACCGCGCTGGATTCGCGGGATCTGCGGGTGTTCGTCCTGGACCGGGACGGGGTGTGGCTGTACCTGCCGGAGGAGCACGCGCTGCGGCTGTGCAAGGCGGGGGACCGGCGGGCGGCGAGCGGGAAGCAGCGGTTCGCGGGGAAGGCGGCGGTGAACCTGGTGTACGCGCTGGACCCGTCGGCGCAGGCGGGGAAGGGCGTGCCGGAGGAGGCCATCGCGCGGAACGGGGCGTTCGAGGCCGGGTGCGCGGCGCAGGGGGTGGCGCTGGCGTGCGCGTCGGAGGGCCTCGGGAACGTGGTGCGCGGGTCGTGGCCCGCGGATGACTTGGCGGAGGCGCTGGACCTGCCGGAGGGGTGGCTGGTCCTGATGGCGCAGTCGGTGGGGCCGTGAGGGGTGTGGGCGGAAGGAGCAGGAGGACGGCATGGGCGCGCTTGGTTCGACGGGGTTGAGGATCCTGCATTTCGGGGACGTGCATCTGCCGTTCCCGCCGGGTGCGCTGCGGGATCCCGGGGTGCTGCACCCGAAGCGGTTGGTGGCGTTGCTGAACTACCGGGCGCGGCGCGCCGCGAAGTACGCCGACGCGGCGCAGAAGCTGGACGGGCTGTGCGACTTCCTGCGCAGGGAGCCGGTGGACTGGATTTTGTACACGGGGGACACGCTGAACCAGGGTCTGGAGAAGGAGTACATGGTGGCGGCGGAACCGCTGGCGAGGGTGCTGGGCATGGCCCGGGGCGGGGCGCTCGCGGTGCCGGGGAACCACGACTTGTACACGGGAGCGTCCGTGGGGCTGTACCGGCGGCTGTTCGGGCCGCGGTTGCCGAAGGGGGATATGCCGGGGGCGGCGGGGCAGGGCGGGTACCCGCTCGTGCGCTTCATGGGGGAGGAGGCGGTGGCGATCGGGCTGAATTCGGCGGTGCCGCATTTCGCTTTCTGGGACTCGAGCGGGACGCTGGACGGGGAGGAGCTGGAGGCGCTGGGGCGGTTGCTGGATTCGCCGGAGGTGGCGCGGCGGCGGTGGGTGTTCGTCATGACGCACTATCCGTTCCTGGACACGGACTGGCTGCACGGGCTGCGAGGGACGGAGGCGTTCTGGAAGCTGCTGGAGGGGCGGAAGAACGTGGTGCTGCTGCACGGGCACAACCACCGGAACTACGCCGCGGCGGCGCCCGGCGGGTTGCCGGTGTACTGTTGCGGAAGCCTGTCGAAGCGGGATGCGGAGGGGTTCTGGCTGTTCGAGCCGTTCGCGGGGTCGCTGAACGCGCGCCGGGGCGTGTGGAGGAACGCGCGGTTTTCGCTGGAGCCGGTTGCGGCGGGGGAGGACGCCGACGCGTGACGGGTGGTGGCGGGGGAATGGGGTGGGGGAATGGGGTTGCAAAACGGGCGGGGGGGGCTATACTGCAAGCAGTTCTTTGAGCTTCCCTGACCGGTGCGACCGGAGCCCCATTCTCCTTCCCAACACTAAAACAAAATCGGGAGCCGGGGTTCGCTCGTCGATGGACTGGCTTGAAGAGGCCGGACCAGCAAGCGGACGACAGGCGCCCACCTTATGAACTCATAAGGCAGGAGATGCGCTCCATCGGCCGGGCGGGGTTTTTTTTGTACACACGCCGCGCTCCGCGGAACCAAAACAGGATATCGTGACCATGGGCATTCTGAGCCGTATCAAGAAGTTGTTCAATCCGGGCGCGTCCCCCAAGGGGACGCCCGCCGTGAACCGTCCCCCGCCGTCGGGCGGCCGGACGGAGGGCGGCGCGCAGGCCGCGCGCGGCGGCGGCAAGCCCAAGGGCAAGGACGGCGCGGAGTGGCGTCCCTCTGGACGCGGCGCGGACGGCGCGCGGCGGGGTCCCCGCCGCGAAGGCGACCGCGGCGGGCGGGACGGCGGACGCAGCCGCGACCGCGACCGCAGCCGCAACGACCGCGGCGGACGCCGCCGCGGGCCGCGCGACGAGGGTCCGGCGGCGACGGAGATGCGCCGCGGCGGGCGTACGGCGGCGGTGGCCGCGGGCGAGCCGTGGGATGCGTCGTCGTGGCAGGTGCCGGAGCAGGACGGCAAGCGCCGCTTCCTGGACATGGCGGTGCCGGAGCCGCTGATGCACGCGCTGGCGGACCTGCATTTCGACTACGCGACCCCCATCCAGGCCCAGGCGCTGCCCCCGGCGCTGGACGGGCGCGACGTGTGCGGCCGGGCCCAGACGGGCACCGGCAAGACGGCGGCGTTCCTGCTGGCCGTCTTCAAGCAACTGCTGGAGACGCCGGACCGCGAAGGCCGCCGCAAGGGGCATCCGCGCGCGCTGGTGATGGCCCCGACGCGCGAGCTGTGCCTGCAGATCGAGCACGACGCGGAGGAACTCAACAAGTACGCGGGCCTGCGGCTCCTCGCCGTGTACGGCGGGATGGACATGCAGCGCCAGCGCCAGGCGCTCAACGAGAAGCAGGTGGACGTGGTGGTGGCGACGCCGGGGCGCCTGCTGGACTTCCGCCAGCGCCAGGACATCGACTTCGGCGACGTGGAAATCCTCGTCATCGACGAAGCCGACCGCATGCTCGACATGGGCTTCATCCCCGACATGCAGCGCATCGTGTACGGCTGCCCGCCGCCGGACCGCCGCCAGACCATGCTCTTCAGCGCGACCCTCACCCCCGACGTGCGGCGCCTGGCGTCGCGCTGGATGCGCGACCAGGTGGTCGTGGACATCGAGCCGGAGCACGTGGCCGCGGACACGATCGACCAGCGCGTGTACATCGCGACGGAGGACCAGAAGTTCACCATCGTCTACAACATCCTCCGCACGATGAAGCCCGAGCGGGTGATCATCTTCGCCAACCGCCGCGACTCCACCGACCGCCTCTGCGAGAACCTCAAGCACCAGGGCGTCGACGCGGCGCTGCTCTCCGGCGCCGTGGACCAGCGCAAGCGCGTCGCGGTGCTGGAGGCCTTCCGCGAGGGGCGCGTGCCGGTGCTCGTCGCGACGGACGTCGCGGGCCGCGGGCTGCACATCGACGGCATCGACCTGATCATCAACTTCAACGTCCCCGAGCAGGCGGAGGACTACGTCCACCGCATCGGCCGCACCGGCCGCGTGGGCGAGAAGGGCGTCTCCATCACCTTCGCCGACGAGCTGGACAGCTACTACATCCCGCCCATCGAGGAATACATGAAGCAGCCGCTCAAGTGCATCCAGCCACCCGAGGAGTGGCTCGAACCGCTCCCGCAGGAGATGCTCGCCGGCCGCGCGGCCCGCTCCCACGGCGGCAGCGGGCGGGGCGGTCCGCGGGGCGGCCGCGGCGGCCCGCGCGGCGGGCGCGGCGGGCCCCGCCGGAGCGGCCCCCGGCGGCGGCGGTAGGGCGGTTGAAAAGCGGAGGCCATCCCTTCGTGGGGCCCCACGGGCGGCGCATGCCCCTGCCGTGGGGCAAAGGGCCCCGAAGAACGCCGCCCTTGACACTCAAATGCAAATGGAGTAAATGCTCTTTTGCCATTTGAGTGGCAAGGAAAGGCCGTGCCGTATGCTTCTAGAATCCGAACTTGAGGGAATCATCTCCCGCCAACGCGAGCTGGAAATGGGCAAGGCGCTTGGACAGCCCCGGGCGCTGGATTTCAACGACAGCCTTCTGGATTCGCATGTTCTGGACATTTCGGGCGTGCGCCGTTGCGGCAAGTCCACCGTGATGCGCCAACGGATGCTGGGAGGGGACGCCCCGTGGTTCTACGTCAATTTCGAGTCCCCGCTCCTGACCCAGTTTGAAATGCGCGACACCCTCCGCCTCGATTCGCTGATTGCCAAGTCGGGGGCGTGTCGGCTCTTCTTCGACGAAATCGACCAGTTCCGCGGCTGGGAGAACTACGTGCGGCAGAAGCTCGACGAGGGATTCCACCTCTGCATTTCCGGCTCCAACGCCTCGCTCCTGGAAGGCGAGTTGGGCACCAAACTGACCGGCCGCCACATCTCGAAGGAACTGTTCCCCTTTTCATACGCGGAGTATCTCGCGTTTTGCGGCGGCCGCCCCGGCCCCGAAACCACGTCCGCCTACATCCGCGACGGCGGCTTTCCCCGTTTCCTCCAGACCCGCGAAGAGGTTGTCCTCCAGGAGCTTTTCGACGACATCGTGTACCGCGACGTCATCGTCCACAACCACATCCGCGACACGGCGGCCCTCCGCGAACTGGCGGCCTGGCTGGTCGAAAACCCCGCCTGCCGCTTCACGGCGTCGAAACTGCTCAAGCCCCTGGGCGTGGCCGGAACCTCGACGCTCACGCAATGGTGCGACTGGCTCGAAAAGGCGTACCTGTTTTTCTTCGTGCCCGTTTTCAGCGACTCCGCGAAGGCGCGCCTCCTGAACCCCAGGAAAGTCTATTGCGTGGACACGGGCCTCGAATGGGCGGTGTCCTCGCGCCGCATCCCCAACGACGGGGCCCGCTTCGAAAACCTGGTGTACCTCGCGCTCCGCCGAACCGCCCGCGACATCAGCTATTTCGACGCGGACGGCGACTGCGACTTCATCGTCCGCCGCCGCCACGCCGTCACCGCCGCCGTCCAGGCCTGCATCCGCCTCACCGACGAATCCCGCGACCGGGAAATCGAAGGCCTCCTGAAGGCCATGGACGCTTGCTCGCTTCCTGTCGGCACGATTGTCACGGAATCCCAACGCGACATCCTGGATTTCGGCTCCCGACGCATCGAAATCCTGCCGTTCTGGCAGTGGACCCAAACCGGCGCCTGACGGCCTGACGGCTGCCTGGCACCGGAAACAAGGGGGGCGGAAATGTGTCTTGGCGGAAATTCCTCCGGGTAAAACGTTTTTTTCGCGGGCAAACCGTCATTTTCCGGTTGACGTGGGGCGGGGGTGCGCGTAGAGTCCACGGCAATTTACCGCTCCGGGCGGCTCCGCGGTCGCGGGTCCGGCGGGCGGCCGACAACAACAACAAGGAGAATACACAACATGTCAGTCAAAGTCGCCATCAACGGTTTCGGCCGCATCGGCCGCCTCGCGTTCCGCCAGATGTTCGGCGCGGAAGGCTATGAAGTCGTCGCCATCAACGACCTCACCTCGCCCAAGATGCTCGCCCACCTCCTCAAGTACGACTCCACGCAGGGCCGCTACGAGGGCCACACCGTCGATTTCAAGGACTTCGTCCTCGCCGAAGACGGCAAGACCGTCGTCGAGCCCGGCTCCATCACCGTGGACGGCAAGGAAATCACGATCTACGCCTGCCCGAAGGCCCAGGACCTGCCGTGGGGCAAGCTCGGCGTCGACGTCGTGCTCGAGTGCACCGGCTTCTACACCAGCAAGGCCAAGGCCCAGGCCCACATCGACGCGGGCGCCCGCAAGGTCGTCATCTCCGCGCCGGCCGGCAAGGACCTGCCCACCATCGTCTACAACGTCAACCACACCGACCTGAAGGCCTCCGACACCATCATCTCCGCGGCCTCCTGCACGACGAACTGCCTGGCCCCGATGGCCAAGGCCCTCAACGACGGCTGGAAGATCAAGAGCGGCATCATGTGCACGATCCACGCCTACACCGGCGACCAGATGACCCTCGACGGCCCGCAGCGCAAGGGCGACCTGCGCCGCTCCCGCGCCGCCGCGATCAACATCGTCCCGAACAGCACCGGCGCCGCCAAGGCCATCGGCCTGGTCATCCCCGAGCTGAACGGCAAGCTCATCGGCGCGGCCCAGCGCGTGCCGACGCCGACCGGCTCCACGACCATCCTGACCGCGATTGTCGAAGGCGCCCCCACGGCCGAGGAAATCAACGCCCAGATGAAGTCGCAGTCCAACGAATCGTTCGGCTACAACACCGACCAGATCGTTTCCTCGGACATCATCGGGATGCGCTACGGCTCGCTGTTCGACGCGACCCAGACGATGGTCATCAACCTCGACAACGGCACCTCGCAGGTGCAGGTGGTCTCGTGGTACGACAACGAGAACAGCTACACCAGCCAGATGGTCCGCACGATCAAGTACTTCTCCGAACTCGCCTGATCGACCGGAACCCGCCGCCCGCAAGGGCGGAATGCAAACACCCCCGTCCATTGGACGGGGGTGTTTTTGCGCTGGTGCACGGCCGGGCTTCGCTCGCCGCCGGGTTTTCGCCGCGGCCGCGCAGAAGCGCGTCCCTCCCCTCAAGAAAGTGTAGCCGCGTCCCGGGAGGGCCCGCCTTCGTCCGGGCCGTCTCCACAGGGCGGTTCAGGGACATGCCGGGAACACTCCGTTCGCGCGGCCGCGACGAAGCGCGGCCCTCCCGTAGCCCCCGGAGGGTCGCGCTTCCGCGCGACCATGCGCATGGAAAACGTCAGGGAAGCTACAGGCAAACGCAAACCGCTCAAGGTAGGGCGGCGAGTCCCTTCGCCGCCGTGCGCCTGCCATTCGCATGGACGGCTTCCATTGTGCCCCCGCCTGCGCCTACAAGACGATGAGGAGGGCGGCGATGACGAGGAGGCCGAAGAGGAGGTGGAGGCGGGCGCAGAGGAGTTCTTCGCGGTGGGTGACGGTGCGGCGGGCAACGGAGGAGAGCCAAGGAAGGGCAGGGGGGATGGCGAGGAAAGCCAGAAGGGAGAGCCGGGGAAGAAGGTCGACTGCGGCAAGCACGGCGGTCAGGGCGGAGATGGCGGTGAATGATGCCAGGGCGGCGGGGTGGGCGGCGCGGCCGAGGATCATGGGGAGGGTGCGGATGCCGGCGGCGCGGTCGTCGTCGATGTCGCGCAGGTTGTTGTTGTAGAGGAGCAAGGCCGTGAAGAGGGCGATGGGAAGTGCCGCGAGCAGGGGGCGGAAGGAGAACGCGCCCGTCTGGCACATCCACCCGCCGAGCGGCATGCCGAGGCCCATCATGAGGAACACCCAGACTTCGCCGAGGGCCAGGTGCTTGGGGCTGCGGGGGCCCGCGCAGTAGCCGGCCGCCCCGACGAGGCCCGCGGCACCGAGCGCGACGAGCCCCGGCGAACGGAGGCGCCAGGCGAGGGCGAGTCCGATGGCGGCGGCCAGCGCGGCGCAGAGGCACGCGGCGCGGAAGACGCGGCGCGGGGTGAGTTCGCCTGAAAAAATCATGGCGGAGCCGCATTTCCCGGCTTCGCGGTCGACGCCGCCGGTGTAGTCGAAGTAGTCGTTCCAGAGGTTGGCGGCGGCGTGGATGAGCATTCCGGCGGCCGTCGCGGCCGCGAAGCGCAGCCAGGAGAAGGGTTCCCCGCACCAGCGGGCGTAGAGGCCGCCGAACGCCACGGCCGTGAAGCTCGTGGAGAAGGCGTAGAATCGGATCGCCCGCAGCCAGAAGCGGAGGAAGCGGATCATGGGGCGCCGTCCGGCAGGTCGTCGAAAAGGAACTCGGCGCGGGTGATTTTCCAGCCGTCCGGGGTCTTGCGCCAATGGAGCGTGGCGAGGAGGGCGGCGTCCAGGGTGGTGGCTTCGCCGTCGAGATGGAGGGGGGTGCGCACGGAGACGTCGACGGCGTCGGGGGCGGGGCGTGTGGCGGTGGGGGAGATTTCCTCCAGGACAACCCACAGCCGCGGGGCTTCGGCGAGGAGTTGGGCGTGCAGGTCCTTGAGCTCGCGGCGGCCTTCGACGGTCCAGGCGTCGCCGCCCTGCCAGGTGAACTCGGCCGCGGCGTCGGGCGCCAGGGCGGATTCGGAGGCGGACAGGCGGCGGGCGATTTCCAGCGGTGGCAACGCCTCCCGCCGCACCACCACCGTGGCCGCGAGGTCCGCGGTGCGGCGCGCAAGCCGCGCGGTGGGGGAAAACCGGTGGGCGAGCCAGGCCGCGCCGGACACGAGCGCGCCAAGGGCCAGCAGGAGGGCGAGCATCCGCACCACGGAAAACCCGTGCGTGCGGCGTCGGGAGGACATTTTTGCGCGGGGCGTGAAATTGGGCTGGCGTTTCATCGGCATTCATCATACAAAGAAAGACGATTTTGGAAACAACGGAAAGAACCAGCCATGAGCACAGACCCATCCATGAAAGAATACGCCGACGCCGCGCGGGAAATCCTCGGCAACCTGCTGCGCCTGCTGCAGCTCGACGTCGACGTGCCCGAAGCCACCGACGACGGCGGCCAGCTGTTCTTCCAGATCGAGACCGAAGAGGCCGGGCGCATCATCGGCCGCGCCTGCCAGAACCTCGACGCGCTGCAGTTCATCCTCAACCGCATGATGTCGCGGCGGTTCGACGACGCGCCGTACTGCGTCGTGGACGCCGGCCACTACCGCGAGCAGCGCCGGGAGAAGATCCTGGCCGACACCGAGGCCGCGCTCGAACGCGTGCGCGCCACGGGCCGCTCCTGGCGGATGCCGCTGCTCAATTCCATGGAGCGCCGCATCATCCACCAGGCCCTCAAGGACTGCCCCGACATCACCACGCATTCCGAGGACGAAGAGCCCGACGGGCGCAAGCGCGTCGTCATCTCGCTCTCCGACGACTACGTCCCGCCGCAGGCCGGCGGCGACGGCGCCCAGGAGGAGGGGGGCGAGGCCGCTCCCGAACTCCCCGTGGACGGCGGCGAGGTTCCACCTCCATCTTTCTGATTGCATTCCGCGCGAGCGGAGGGCAGGATGCTTTCCGAGCAAGCGACCTAAACAACGGAGTACGACATGGCCAAACTGATCGGCGTTACGGGCGAATTCAAGGACCGCGAATATCCCCTCGAGGAAGGCGAGATCACCATCGGCCGCAAGACCGACAACGCCATCCTGCTCGACAACCCCACCATCTCCAGCCACCACTGCGTCCTGACGCTCGCCGGCACCTCCTGCACCCTCCAGGACCTCGACTCCACCAACGGCTGCCGCCTCAACGGGCGCTCCGTCCGCGTCGAGCCCGCCGAGATCCACCACAAGGACATCCTCCAGCTGGGCGACATTGAATTCATCGTCGACGCCCCCGAACTCTCCTCCGCGTCCGTCGCCCGCTACACCGACGCCGACGCCGAGGTCACCACCGACGCCATGGCCGCGCCGCAGGACTTCAACACCATTTCGCCGTTCGGCGCGCCGCCCCGCGAGCGCAAGGGCATCTGGTATTTCCTGCTCATCACCGTCGGCATCCTGACCCTGCTCGCCCTCGGCGTGTACGGCGTCATGCTCGCCGGGTCGTTCTGATTGCGGCCGCCACGGCCCACGGCCCGCCAGTGCCTGCCGCCGCCGTTGCCATGGAAGACGCGCCGCCCGCAAGGCCGTGCGCGCGGAACGGGGAGGGCTTCACGCTCGTCGAACTGTTGCTGGCCGTCGCGCTGGGTTCGCTCGTCGCATTGATCCTTGCATCGTTGCTGCACGGCCTCGTCATCGGCGAACGCGGACAGTCGCGCATTCTCGAAGGCCCGGTCGCCGCGCGCAGCGCCTTGTTGCGCCTCGCAAGGGAAACGGCTTGCGCGTTCGCGCCGCCGGATCCCCAAACCACGCCGTTGGTGCTGGAACTCCCCGACGAACCGGGCGGGCCGGAGCTCCGGCTCGCCTTCCATCTCCCCGTGCCGTCGCGCGCACCGCAGTTGCCGGGTTTCCATGGCGTCGAAAAGGTGCGGTACGAGGTGCGGTCTGTCTCCGGGGAGCGGGCGGAAGAAGGCATGCCCGTGCGCGAGTTGGTGCGCATTTCCTCTCCCTGCGCCGGGCCGCTGGCCAACGACGAGCGGAAAGAGGTGGTGCTGCGCGGTCCTTTCGCCCTCTCGGTCCGGGTGTCCGGCGGGGATGGCGGCCAATCCGGAGACTCCACGTCCGGAACCTGGCCGCCCGCCGGTGCGGGCGCCGGGAAGGACGGAGCAAACGGGCAAGCGCCTTTGCCGCCAGCGCTGTGGTTTTCCATCCGCCTGCCGGGCCAGGAGGCCATCGTGACGGAGGCGCTGGTCCACTGCGCGCATGTTCTCGGGCCCCCGAAGGGCCGGAAGCCGGCCGTGGATGGGGAAGGGGAGGGGGGACGCGGTCTCGCCCTGCCATAGGACAAGACCGGTCGCTCGCCGGTAAAGCGGGAGTTTTCCAATGATTGGAAAATTCTTTTCCAATGGTTGGAAAAACTGTGCCGATTTTTCCAATGATTGGAAAAAATTTTCGTCGGTTTTCCAATGATTGGAAAAATGTTTCGGGGCTCAAGGTGTCCGCCCCTCGTCCGGGACATGCGGAGACCTGCGGAAACCAGTTTTGAGATTATGGAAAAATCAATAGTTTCCATCGGTTTTTCCGCATTGTGACCACCATGAAAACTGTGGCCGTCCTGAGGGCGGAAGCTTCCAACAACCAACAAAACAGACTCCGGTTTGTCCGATGCCTGCGCCGGAGCGTGATGTGGCCGTCTTGGGAGGGCCGCGCTTCGTCGCGGCCGCGCGGACGGGGATGTCCTGAATGCTGATCAGATAAGGGTTTTCCCTGGCGGAAGGGGCCTGCGGCGCCAAACACGGAGGGGAAGGAGGCACGGAGACACGGAAAGTTTTTGGATGGAGCGTTTGTTGGAGGAGACTTTGCACCCGGAAAACACCGACCAAACGCGTGAGAGGGACGTTTTTGTCCGTGCGAAGCTCCTCCCTGGAAAATCTCCGTGTCTCCTTCCTCCGCGCGCTCCGTGTTTTGCGCCGCAGGCAGAGGAAAAAGGAGAGCGGGCGGGGTTGTTCCATGGGTGGGCGGAGCTTATCTGATCAGCATTCGGGATGTCCTTGAAGCGCCCTGTGGAGACGGCCCGGACGAAGCCGGGCCCTCCCAAGATGCGGCTACACTTTTTCTAGTCCCTGAATGGATTGCCAGGAGACAACTTGGCGTTTTCGCTCGTGCGGAGAGCCCTTTCGCCGCCGGAAGCCGGAGCGTGCAATCGGGTCACTTTTTCTTCTTCTTGCCGGGGGTGGGGGCGCGGCGGAGCCAGGGGAGTTTTTTGGAGGTGGCGGAGTGGGCTTGGGGGTGCTTTTTGGAGGCGCGGGGATTGTCCTGGTGGGTGCCGCGGAAGGGGTTCTCGGCGTGCTTGAGTTCGTAAATTTGGTCGCGCAGGATCGCCGCGCGCTCGAATTCGAGGGCGGCCGAGGCTTCCGCCATTTCGCGTTCCATTTCGGCGATGGCGCGGGCGACGTCGTAGGAGGGGGAGTCTTCGCGCAGGATGAGGGTTTCGGTGGGGGTGGGGCCGGAGGAGGAGGCGGCGGGCTGGAGGTCTTCGCGGATGGCTTTTGTGATGGCGTGGGGGGTGATGTGGTGGGCCTTGTTCCATTCGTCCTGGCGGCGGCGGCGGTCGGCCGTCAGGTCGATCATCCGGCGCATGGAGTCGGTGATGGTGTCGGCGTAGAGGATGACGCGGCCGTCCAGATGCCGGGCGGCGCGGCCGGCGGTCTGGATGAGGGCGGTGTCGGACCGGAGGAAACCTTCCTTGTCGGCGTCGAGGATGGCGACGAGGGCGACTTCGGGCAGGTCCAGGCCTTCGCGGAGGAGGTTGATGCCGATGAGGCAGTCGAATTCGGCCTTGCGCAGGGCGCGCAGGATTTCGACGCGCTCGAGGGCGGCGATGTCGGAATGGAGGTACTTGGCGCGGATGCCGATGTCCTGGAGGTAGCCGGAGAGGTCTTCGGCGGTCTTCTTGGTGAGGGTGGTGACGAGGACGCGCTCGTGGCGATCGGCGCAGCGGCGGACTTCTTCGATGAGGTCGTCGACCTGGCCCTTCAGGGGGCGGACTTCGACGGCGGGGTCGAGGATGCCGGTGGGGCGCAGGATCTGCTTGACGGGCGGGCCGGAGAGGCCGAGTTCGATGGGGCCGGGGGTGGCGGAGACGAAGAGGGTGGTGCCGGTGCGGGCGACGAATTCGTCGTAGGCCATGGGGCGGTTGTCGAGGGCGGAGGGGAGACGGAAGCCGTGCTCGACGAGGGTGCGTTTGCGCATCTGGTCGCCGTTGTACATGGCGCGCAGCTGGGGGAGCGTGGCGTGGGATTCGTCGATGACGGTCAGGAAGCCCGGCGGGAAGAAGTCGAGGAGGGTCTGGGGGCGCGACCCGGGGGGACGGCCGGAAAGGGGGCGGGAGTAGTTTTCGATGCCGGAGCAGAAGCCGACTTCGCGCAGCATCTCCATGTCGTAGGTGGTGCGCATGCGGATGCGCTGGGCTTCGAGGAGGCGGCCGGCGGACTCGAATTCGCGGACGCGGTCCTCCATCTCGGCGAGGATGCGGTCGATGGCGGGGGCGATCTTCTCGGCCGGCATGACGAAGTGCTTGGCGGGGGAGATCATCGCGTGGGGGAGGTCGGCGAGGATGCGTCCGGTGAGGGGGTCGAAGCGGTGGATCGACTCGACTTCGTCGCCGAAGAAGACGATGCGGATGCCTTCGGTGGAGTAGGAGGGGAAGACGTCGAGGGTGTCGCCGCGCGCGCGGAAGGTGCCCGGCTCGGTGGAGACGTCGTTGCGCGCGTACTGGATGGCGACGAGCCGCTCCATCACGGCGTCGCGTTCGGCGGCGTCGCCGGGGCGCAGGGCGACGACCATGCGGCGGTAGTCTTCGGGGGAGCCGAGGCCGTAGATGCAGGAGACGGAGGCGACGATGACGACGTCGGGCCGGTTGATGAGCGCGTCGGTGGCGGCGAGGCGGAGGCGGTCGATTTCGTCGTTGGTGGAGGCGTCCTTCTCGATGTAGGTGTCGGTCTGCGGGATGTAGGCCTCGGGCTGGTAGTAGTCGTAGTAGCTGACGAAGTACTCGACGGCGTTGTGCGGGAAGAATTCCTTGAGCTCGGAGTAGAGCTGGGCGGCGAGGGTCTTGTTGTGGCTGATGACCAGCGCGGGGCGGCCGAGGCGCGCGATGACGTTCGCCATCGTGAAGGTCTTGCCGCTTCCGGTGACGCCTTCGAGGGTGCAGTAGCGCTTGCCGGCGGCGAAGGCGGAGCAGACGGCGTCAATGGCCTCCGGCTGGTCGCCGGTCGGCGCGAAGGGGGATACGAGCTGGAAGGGGGAGTCCATGCTGGGGAGGGAGTGTAGGCGAGAGGGGGCGGCTTGGCAAGGGGGACGCACGAGGGGCGCCGGGAATGGGGGGGGGGGGAATGGTGGAAAATCCGCGGTTTTTCCATAATCTCACTTGCGTGGAGGGAAAAGAAAAGGGAGCCGGCGGACCGGCTCCCTGAAGGGTGCTATTTCGTGGAAGGGTTACCAGACGACGGGCTCGTTCCAGTCGGCCTTGGGGGCGGAGCGCCGTGCGGGCTTCTCGGCGGGGGCGGCGACGGGCGCGGAGCCGTCGAGCGAGACGGGCTCGTCCCAGGCGGGAACCGTGGTCTTGGGCTTGAGGGGCTTGCGGGAGTCGGAGGAGAACTTGTCCTTCTTGCCCTTCTGTTCCGTGGCGGGCTTCACGTCGGGTTCGACGGGGCGGACGCGCTGGCTGATGGCGGCCGCGGCGGCTTTGCCTTCCTCGACGGTCGCGAATTCCGGTTCGGCGGGGATGGCGGTCTCGGCTTCGGCGGCCAGCTGGTCGAGGGCGGCCTGCTCCGCGGCGACCTCTGCCACGGGTTCGGCTTCCGGTTCGGCCACGGGTTCGGCCGCGGGGAAGGCTTCCGCGAAGTCGTCGGCGACCTCGGGCACGGGTTCGGCTTCCGGTTCCGGCTCGGCGAACGCATCGGCGAAGTCGTCGGCCGCCTGCTCCATTTCGGCGGTGGCGGCATCCACCGCGTCTTCGGCCGCTTCGGCCACGCCTTCCGCGGGGGCGTCGGCGGTGAGGTCGTCCATGAAGGCGTCGAAGGCGTCGGGGCCGAAGGAGTCGTCGGGGGCGGCTTCGACGGCTTCGGGAATTTCGGCGGCGGCATCCGCGGCCTCGCCGGCGGCGTCTTCGACCACCTCGGTCACTTCGGCGAAATCGGCGAAGTCCGCGAAATCGTCTTCGGCCTCGGGGAGGGCGGGTGCGGGTTCGGGGGCGGCGGCGGTTTCGGCCGGCGCCTCGGCCTCGGCGGGAATGTCGCCGAAGAAGTCGGCGAAGTCGTCGCCGAACGCGTCGGCGGCATCGGCGGCGGCGGTCTCGACGGATTCGGAGACCTCGGCGGCGGCATCGGCGGCGGCATCCGCGGCGGTTTCGGACGCTTCGGCAACGTCTGCGGCGACGGCGTCGGCTTCGGCGGCGGCCTGTTCGGCCATTTCGGGAATGTCTTCGGATTCGGAGAAGAAGTCCGCGAAGGGGTCTTCTTCGGCGGCAGGCGTTTCCGCCACTTCCACCGTGGCGGTCTCGGTGTAGGCTTCGGCGGGGGAATCGTCGCCAAGACCGGCGAGCAGGGCATCCAGATCGTCATCCTGGGCCACGGCAACGGCGGCCACCGAAATGGCACACAGCAAGGTCATCAACCAACGCAACATAGCAAACTCCTTTGTTTGGAAATTTCCAGAACCATACACGAGCGGGGGGCGCTTGGCAATCCAGTTTGAAGTGTGTGCGGGAGGGCCGCGCCCGCGCGCCCGCCGCCCGCGCCCCTTTCTCCTTGCCGTACATACCCTTTCCTGCTAGATTGACGGCCTATTCGCCGAGGAAACCATGAATCTTTACAAAAACCTGGTTGAAAAGACTGAATCCCTGGCCTTGGTGGGTTTGGGTTACGTGGGAATGCCCATCGCGCTCGCTTTTGCGCGGAAGGGGCTCAACGTCATCGGCTTCGACCTGAACAAGGCCAAAATCGACCTCTACAAGTCCGGCCGCGACCCGACGCTGGAAGTCGGGGACGAGGCCATCCGGAACACCACCGTCCAGTTCACCTCGGACGAGACGGAGCTGCGGCAGGCCAAATTCATCATCGTGGCCGTTCCCACCCCCGTCAACACCGACCACACGCCGGACCTTTCGCCCGTCATCGGCGCATCCGAGATCGTCGGGCGCAATCTCGCGCCGGGCTCCATCGTGGTCTACGAGTCCACCGTCTATCCCGGTTGCACGGAGGATGTCTGCATCCCCATCCTCGAAAAGCAGAGCGGCCTCCGCTGCGGCGTGGATTTCAAGGTCGGCTACAGTCCCGAACGCATCAACCCCGGCGACAAGGTCCACCGCCTCGAAAACATCCACAAGATCGTGTCCGGCATGGACGCCGAAAGCCTTGCGGAAATCAAGGCCGTCTACGACCTGGTCGTCGAAGTGGGCACCCACCCCGTGTCCAACCTCCGCACGGCCGAGGCCGTCAAGGTCGTCGAGAACAGCCAGCGGGACATCAACATCGCGTTCATGAACGAACTCGCCATGGTGTTCGACCGCATGGACATCGACACCAACGAAGTCGTCGACGGCATGAACACCAAGTGGAACGCCCTCGGCTTCCGCCCCGGCCTCGTCGGCGGGCATTGCATCGGCGTGGATCCCTATTACTTCACCCACGAGGCCGAAAAACTCGGCTACCACAGCCAGATCATCCTCAATGGCCGCATCGTCAACGACGGCATGGGTGCCTTTGTCGCCGACGCCGCCATCCGCAAGATGATCCAGGCGGGCCAAGCCCCCAAACGCTCCAAGGTCGTCATCCTCGGCCTGACCTTCAAGGAAAACTGCCCGGACGTCCGCAACAGCAAGGTCGCCGACATCGTCTCCCGCTTCGCCGAGTTCGGTATCGTCCCGCTCGTCGCCGATCCCTGGGCGGACCCCGCCGTCGCCAAGAAGGAATACGGGATCGACCTCGTGGACATGTCCGGCATCCGCGATGCCAATTGCGTGGTCGTCGCCGTTGCCCACCGGCAATTCAAGGAAATGGGCCTGGCCGGCACCCTGGACCTCTTCGGCAACCCCGCCGGAAAGGTTCTCATCGACGTCAAAGGCCTGTTCCCCATTGCCGAATTGAACGCCTCGGGCGTCCTTTGGTGGAGGCTTTGACGGTTTCCGGCGACTGTACACCTCGATAGCTTGGTTCGTCGTCCATCCCTGCCATCCGCCCCTGCCCCCCTTCAGCATTCTCCCCTGTCATCCTCCCCCCCCCGGGCCTCCCATCCGGCCGCAATCACACGCCGCCTGCCACTGCCTCCCTTGAGGGGACAGTGCCGAATGCTGATCAGATAAGGATTTTCCCTTGAGGGAGGGGCCTGCGGCGCCAAACACGGAGGGAACGGAGGCACGGAGACACGGAGAGATTTTGGATGGAGCGTTTGTTGGAGGAGACTTCGCACCCGGAAAACGCTGGATAAACGCTTGCGAGGGATGTTTTTGGAAGTGCGAAGCTCCTCCCTGCAAACTCTCCGTGTCTCCTTTCTCCGCGGGCTCCGTGTTTTGCGCCGCAGGCATGGGAGAAAAGAGCGCGAGCGGGCATGTCCCATGGGTGGGCGGAGCTTTTCTAATCAGCATTCGGGACACCACCATGCCCTCTCATTGCGCCCGAAGCAGACAAACGGCAAGGGCGCGCACGCGCCATCAGAGGCTTTTCAGGTACTCCATGAACGCGCGCTTGTTGTCCAGGGCGGTTGTGGTGGGACGGCCGAGGTCGGCGCGGGCACCGATGGAGCTCCTGGCTTCGATGAGGGTGAGGGTGCCGCGGGATTTCGCGTCGGCCAGGGCGGCGTCGAGGGCGTCGAAGTTGTCCACGGAGACGGCATGGGGATAGCCGCAGGCCCTGGCGATGGCCACGAGATCGATCTGCGAGGCGACGGTGGGCATGCCGCCGACCGTCTCGTGGGCGCCGTTGTTGATGACGACATGGACGAGGTTCGCGGGCTTGTTGGCCCCGATGACGGCCATGGCGCCCATGTGCATGAGGGCGGCGCCGTCGCCGTCGATGCACCAGACGCGCCGGCCGGGCTTGTTCAGGGCGACCCCCAGCGCGATGGAGGAGGCGTGGCCCATGGAGCCGACCGTCAGGAAGTCGCGGGAATGGTCCTGCCCGTTGGCGGTGCGGATTTCGAAGAGTTCGCGGGAGGCCTTGCCGGTGGTGGAGACGATGGGATCGTCCCCGGCGGCGGCGGCGATGTGGCGGACGATTTCCTCGCGCACCATGGCGTTGGCGTTGGAGTAGTCCACCTTGCCGTCGAACGAGAGCGCGCCCTTGCGGATGACGAAGGCGACGTCCTTGCCGGCGGCCAGCAGCGGACGGAAGGCGTCCATGGCGGCGGCGAGCTCGTCCCCGGTGGTGTCCTTGGATACGGCGAAGGAGCGGATGTCCATGTCGTCGAGGAGCTTGACGGTGACTTCGCCCTGGTAGACGTGCTGGGGTTCGTCGTGGATGCCGGGCTCGCCGCGCCAGCCGACGACGAAGATGACGGGGATGGCGTAGACCTTGTCGTTCAGCAGCGAGGCGGCGGGATTGATGATGTTGCCTTCGCCGGAGTTCTGCATGTAGACGACGGGGACTTTGCCGGTGGCCAGGTGGTAGCCCGCGGCCAGCGCCGCGCAGTTGCCCTCGTTGGCGGCGATGACGTGGTGGTGCGGGTCGATCCCGTACGTGGCCATCAGCCAGTTGCAGAGGGCCTTGAGCTGGGAATCGGGGACGCCGGCGAAGAAATCGGCACCGAGGATTTCGATGAAATGTTCGACTTTCATGGGGGCTCCTTTCGGATGGAGGGTTTGGTCATTCCCAGCGGGACTCCACGTGGGGATACTCGAGGATCTTCCGGTCGGAAGTGAGAAGGGGGGCGCGGAGGCGCCGGGCGAGGGCGACGATGAGCCGGTCGGCGGGGTCCCGGTGGAAGGGGGGCGGGAGCTCGGTGCTGGCCAGGGCGATGTCGGAGTCGACCGGGAGGATGCGGAGGCCGGGGGCCCGGGAGGCACGGGCCACCCATTCGCGGGCGGCCATGCCCAGCTGCAGTTTGCGCAGGGCGGTCTTGACGGCAATCTCCCAAACGGAAACGACCGACACCGCCAACGCGCCGTCGCCCGCCGCGGCGTCGGCGAGGGACCGCGCGCGTGCGGGCATGCCCTCGGGGCGGATGGTCCACCAGAGCCAGGCGTTGGTGTCGAGGAGGATCACGGGGCATCCCCGCCGGGAGCGTCGGAAAAGACCTCGAAAAGGGCGTCCTGCGGCTCGTCGAAGCCGGGAGGGAGGCTGAAGCCGGGTTGACGGAGGCCGAGTTCGTCGCGCCAGTCCTTGGCATCGGCGGTGCCACCGGCGGGCGACTCGTAGCGGACGAGCATGGCGACGGGATGGCCGTAGCGGGAAATCACGACCCCCTCCCCGCCGATGCGGAGGTCTTCGACAAGGGTGCTGAGCGTGTTGCGCGCTTCGGCGATGTTGAGCGTTTTCATCTTGACCGGACTCCGTGCAAGAATCTTGCACAAGACGGGGATGGTGTCAAGGCGTCAGCCTCCGGGTTTCCGGAGAATCGTGCGGTAGAGCGCGTCGATGCTGCCCTCGTCGAGTGCGACGGGATGGTTCTTGAGGCGGTCGGGATTGACGGAGGTGCGCAGCTCGGCGAACTGTTCTTCGGTGGCGGCGGGGACGGGCAGTTCGAGGGAGCGGAAGATGGCGTCGAGCTTCGCCGCGGCGTCCTCGGGCGTGGCGCAGTCCATGGCGGCGGCGATGCCACGGAAGGCGTCCTGCAACGCGGCCTCCCCGCGCGGGTCGCAGCAGCGGTCGGCGTGGTCGAGCATCCACGGGAACAGGACGCGGTCGCAGAGGATGGCAGCGTGTCCGTGGGCGATGCCGAAGAGCGACGTGAGCTTGTAGCACATGGCGTGGCCGGCGGTGGTCTGGGTGACGTTGATGGCCTTCCCGGCGACGTGGGCGGCGCGGAGCATCCCGGCGTTGCCGTCGGGCGTGTTGGCGAGGTAGCCGGGCAGGTTCGCGAGCGTGCGGCGGATGGCATCCGCGCTGCAACCGCGGCTTTCGTCCGTGGAATTGACCGACCAGTACGACTCGATGGCGTGGCACAGGGCATCCATCGCGGTCGCCTTCCGCTGGTACGGCGGGAGCGTGTCGAGCGCCGACGGATCGAACAGCACGGCGGAGGGAATGCACGAAGCGTGCGTGACGGACTGTTTTTTGCCTTCGAAGTAGATGACCGCGTAGCGCGTCGCCTCCGAGCCGGTGCCGGCGGTCGTCGGCATGGCCAGGAACGGGATGGCGTTGGGCACGATTTCCTGGCGGAGGTAGTTGCGCGCCGGGTCCATGTTGGCGTAGAGCTTGATGCACTTGGCGACATCCATCGCCGACCCGCCGCCCACCGCGAGGATCGCGTTGCAGCCCGACGCGCGGAACCGGGCGACCCCCTCCGCGACCGATGCGTAGAGCGGATTGGGCCGGAAGTCCGAGAACCGCACCACCGGCATCCGCTCCCCGATTTCCGCGAGCTTGGCCTTGAAGCGGGAGAGGAACTCCAGCGACGGGTCGCACACCACGAACAGGCCGGAGACGCCGCGTTCCGACAGCCACGCGTCGAGCGGCGCGTAGCCGCCGTCGGGGAGGAGAACCGCCTGCTCCACCGCCTATTCCTCCGGAATCAGCGTGATGATGTCCTTGATGGACATGCACATCGCGTCGCACTCCTTCGCCCGGTGGTGTTCCAGGATCGTGCGCGCCGCGTTCTGCATCGCCGGGAAGCCCGTGCGGGTGAGCTGGTTCGCGTAGATCACGATGTTCGCCCCTCGTTCCTTGAACTCCTCTTCCGTCACCGCGTTGAACGACGTCGGCACCAGCACGATCGGCGTCGAGGCGTCCTTCGCGCGGAACTTTTCGATGAACTCGAAGATTTCCGACGGGTCCTTCTTCCGCGAGTGGATCATGATGGCGTCCGCCCCCGCCGCCGCGAACGCGAAGGCCCGCTCCAGGGCGTCTTCCATCCCGCGTTCCAGGATGAGCGACTCGATGCGGGCGCAGATCATGAAGTCCTTCGTCTTCTGCGCCTTCTTCCCCGCGCGGATCTTGGCGGAGAAGTTCTCGATGGAGTCCTGCGTCTGCGCGACTTCCGTGCCGAAGAGGGAGTTCTTCTTGAGCCCGGTCTTGTCCTCGATGATGACCATGGAGACGCCCATGCGTTCGAGTGAGCGGACCGTGTAGACGAAGTGCTCGGTCAGCCCTCCCGTGTCGCCGTCGAAGATGATCGGCTTGGTCGTCACTTCCATGATGTCGTCGATGGTGCGGAAGCGGGAGGTCATGTCGACGAGCTCGATGTCGGGCTTGCCCTTGGCCGTGGAGTCGCAGAGGGAGGAGACCCACATGGCGTCGAACTGGCGGGTTCCGCCGTCCTGGTACACCTTGGTCTTCTCGACGATGAGCCCCGTGATGCCGCTGTGGGCTTCCATGGCGGTCGCGAAGCCCTTCATCTCCAGCGTGCGGCGCAGGCGGGCGCGGCGGAGGTCGGGCAGGGAGAGCTCGGCGCGGGCGCGCGCCTCCATTTCGCGGTATTCCGGTGCGTCGGAGTGGGGGAACTCGACCAGGCGCCCGCCGTAGCCGGCGAGGATGGAGACCACCTCGTCGCGGACCGGCTTCTGGAAGCCCGTGCACCAGTCGTCGCCGTGGACCACGATGTCGGGGCGGTATTTCTCGAGGTTTTCCCGGTAGGAAAGCGTGCGCTGCTCCACGACCTTCCGCACCCCGGCGATGCCCTCGAAGAGCTTGCGGCGCTCGGATGCGGGAACCAGCGGATAGCGCTTGTAGGCGCTCACCGCCTCGTCGGAGAGCACGCCGACGACCAAGCGGCCCAGGCGGGCGGCCTTGCGGATGATCGCGATGTGCCCGCCGTGGAGGATGTCCGTCGAGAACGTCATGTAGACCGTGCGCGATTCGACCTCGCGCAACCGCGCCGAGACCACCGCCAGGTCGTCCGGGTTGTCGATTTCGGCGCACAGCAGGTCGCGGACGTCCACGGCGCGGACGTTGGCCGCCCCGTCGAGGTCGTTGAGCGCGTTTTCCGCGTAGACGCCGGTGTTGCCGGCCTCGCAGTATTCCGCGATCTTGTCCAGCCAGCGGAGCCAGTCCGCCTTCTCCAGCTTGTAGAGCGCCTGGGCGGCCATCGCCCCTTCGCCGAAGAAGCCGGTGCCGACCTTCTGCACGAACCCATTCGCCACCACCGCCTTGAAATCCTTCTCCGGCAACGGCAGGGTGGAGGAGACGGCCATGCCCGACCCCGGGGAGGCCAGAAGCAGGTCCAGGGCCTCGTTCTCGAACACGAGGTCGCCGTGCATCAGCAGGATGTCGTCGTCCCGCAGCAGCTCCCGGGCGCAGTGGATGCTGTAGATGTAGTTCGTCTTGTCGTAGACCGGATTCTTGACGAACCGGATCCGCAGCGGCAGGTCGAGGCTCTGGCAGTAGCGCTCCAGCACCCCGGCGAAGAGCCCGGTCGTCATCACCACGTCTTCGATGCCCGCGTCCACCAGCTGGTTCAGCTGCCGGGATAGAATGGTTTCCCTTGGCGAAACTTCCGTCATGCACTTGGGGTGTTCCGACGTGAGGACCCCCATGCGGGAACCGAGTCCGGAATTGAGAATGAGCGCTTTCATGGTTTGTTTTTCCCTTTGTTGGAGGATTTGGTGGATTGATTATGAAAAAGCCCGTTCATGTCAGCTGGGCATTATACGAAAAGGCCTCCATCATCCCAAGTCCGGCCCTGGACTGTCAGAGGCCGACGATGTGGATGGTTTTGCCGCCGTGGACGACGTCGCGGAGGAACAGCTTGTCGGCCCAGGGCCTGGTTTTGTCTTCGTCGAAGACGGGCATCCAGCCCTCGCCGAGGCCGAGGCGGTCGAGATAGGCGG
>JAFYAC010000125.1 GCA_017540905.1 Kiritimatiellia bacterium
CCCCTCCCGGCAACCTCCGTGTCTCCTTCCTCCGCGCGCTCCGTGTTTGCGCCGCAGGCAGAGGAGAAAGGAGAGCGAGCGGGCTTGTCCCATGGGTGGGCGGAGCTTGTCTGATCAGCATTCGGGACTGCCCGCCCTACCCAGCCCGTCAAATACGAACATTTTGACTATACGTTGTACTAGATGTGTTCAAGGTGTTGGTTCTTCGGGGACCGTAGTGGAACCGTCCCCAAAATTCCGCGAACGCAAGGAGCAAGAAGGGCGACCGGCCCCGCCCCCCTCCGAGAGGGGGGTGGCGCGGCCATGAATGGAAGGTGGATGCATGGAAGAAGGAAAGCGGCAGGGGCCGCGACGGGGGGAGTACTGCGGTCAGCCGTCGCGGCACGCGCCTTTCCACCGGCAACAAACAAATCAAGCCTTTTGCGGATAGACCAAATGGAAGCATGGATTGACGGCAATCCGCAGTACTCCCCCCGCCGCCCTTTCCTTCCGCTCCGCACTCGCGATCCACAAGCCATCTTCCTCCGGGCGGTCCCCCCCTCTCGGAGGGGGGGCGAATGCTAGAGCAAATTAAGAAAAAGTGTAGCCGCAAGCCGGGGGGAGGGCCCGGCTTCGTCCGAGCCTAGTTTTTCGTCCTTGCACACGGCCGCGACAAAGCGCGGCCCTCCCGAAACGGCCACAGTATTTCTTAAACCGCTCTAGCGCTCGCTCCAGTAGCCACGGAAAGGCTTCTCCCCCCGCCCCACACTGCCCAGGCGCATCTCCGGTATTTGTATTTGCACCCTTGTCCCTTGCTTCGCTTTTTTCCTTCCCAACAAGGCTCCATGGTGGGGCGAGCCGTCCCCGGCGAGCCGGTGTGGAAGGGGGCAGGAGGTCTGGAAAACCGGCAAGAACGGCTCGGCGGGGACGCCTCGCCCCACCATGCGCTTTGCGCGGGAACAGGCAAGCTTTGATGGGGCCGCCCCTTGTGATGAGCCCACACTGCCCGCGCCCGACGGCAGGCGGGCGGCGCTCAGCCGGAGAAGCCGGTCGCGCGCAGGACAGGATGTCGGATGCACGCGCGCAGGGCGGCGGGGGAGCTCCACAGGCGGACGGAGCGGCGGGTGCGGGTCACGGCCGTGTAGAGGATTTCCCGCGCCAGGAGGGGGTTGTCGGGGTCGCCGGGGAGCACGACGGCCACGTCGCCGTATTCCGAGCCCTGGCTCTTGTGGACCGTCGTCGCCCAGGCGGGTTCGAGGTCCTGCAAGAGCAGGCGCGGGATGCGCCGCGGGGCGCCGCCGCGCGCGGCGGGTTCCAGCCACGCGCCGTCGGGGTCGCCGGGCAGGACGACGCCGAGGTCACCGTTGTACACGCCCAGGGACGGATCGTTGTGCGTCGCCATCACGGGCATGGGCGCCGCGGGCCCCAGCCAGGCCCGGACGGCGGCGTTCGCCCGCGCAACCCCGAACGGACCGCGCCGGACGGCGCACAGCACGCGGCAGTCGTTGGCGTGCGCCAAGGCCTCTTCCGGGGTGCGGGCGCGCGCCAGGGCGCGGAAGCCGTCCAGCACGGCCGCGCGGAATCCGGGCCAGGCGTCCGGCCCTTTGGCGGCGCCGGCGGGATGCGGCGTCCAGGCGATGGCGCCGCCGCCGCCGGGGGCGGCCTCCCCCAGTACGGCGAAGGCGTCCTCCTCCGCGCCGGCGTTGACGGCGGCGGCGAAGCGGGCGATGGGGCCCTCGGCGGGGAAGCGGTAGCTGTCGGAGAGCTTCGCGATGGGATAGCGGGGCTCCCCGCCGACGCCCTTCGCCTCGCAGAGGTCGCGCAGGATGCGGCCGGGGGCGACGGAGGCCAGCTGGTGCGGGTCGCCGATGAGCAGCAGCCCGGCACCCGCCGGAAGGGCGTCGAGCACGTGCCCGAGGAGCAGCAGGTCCACCATGCTGGCTTCGTCGACGACGAGCCAGTCGGCCGGCAACGGGTTGCCTGCGTGGTGCCGGAACGCGCCCGTAGAGGGATTCAGGCCGACGAGCCGGTGGAGGGTGGACGGGGCTTCGCGGAGGACCCCGCCGGCGGCGGCGAAGCTCTCGCCCATGCGGGCGGCGGCCTTGCCGGTCGGCGCGGCCAGGCGCACGCGGAGACCGGGATCGGCGCGCTGGGCGAGGGCGACGGTGCGGGCGAGGACGTGCGTCTTGCCGGTGCCCGGGCCGCCCGTAAGGATGGCGAAGCGCCGCGACAGCACGAGCGCCAGGGCGTCGCGCTGGCCCGCGGAGAGGCCCGCGAGCAGCGGGTCGTCCCCGCCGGGCACGTGCGCGGGCGGGGCGGGCGCCGCCGCCAGGGCGTCGAGCCGGTCCCGGATGCGCCGCTCGCAGCGGTGGTTGCGCCGCGTGTAGAGGCGGCCGACGTCCAGCACGAACGGTGTGTACCGGCTCCCATCCTCCCCGCCCTCCGCCACGATGCAGGGGAAGGCGCGCAGCGCGCCGGCGATCGCCACGGCATCCGGGAAGCGGTACCCGGCCGCGGCGGCGTCCTCCGCGGCGGCGGATTCTTCTTCGCCGCCGCCCGCGTCCGCGCCCGCGCCTTCGCCGTCGCCGTCCGGCGACGCGGCGGCGGCCTCGCGCCGCAGCTCGCCGCACGTCTTGCCGGCGATCCGCCCGAGCGGCAGGCAGACGTCGCCGCGCTCGATGGCGCGCAGGGTTTCCCCGCAGGCGCGCGCGGCGAGTTCCGCGGCGTCGCCGCCGCCGGGGCCGGCCATGCGGCGCACGAGGTCGGCGACGGCGCCGGGAAGCGGGTTCTGGGGGGGGCGGATGGAAGAGGTCATGGGCGGATTCCTTTCGGGCCGAGGCCGAGGGCCGTGGCGAAGTCGTCGAGCAGGGGCTCGTCCGGGCGGTCGGCGTAGACGGCGTCGCGGCCGATGGCGGCGCCGCGCAGGAAGACGTACCGCACGCCGCCGAAGTGCCGCCCCCAGAAGTACCCCGGCAGGGTGTCCCGCAGGTGCCGGTGGAGGACGGCGGAATAGACGAGGTACTGGAGGAAGTAGGCGTGCGCCGCCATCTCGTCGCGCAGACCGGCCGGCGAGAACGCGGATTCGCGCCGCTTCAGCGCGTTCGACTTCCAGTCCACCACGTAGTACCGCCCGCCGCGCCGGAAGAGGAGGTCGACGTAGCCCATGAGGAAGCCCTTGGGAATAGGACGGTCCCAGCGCTCGAGCGTGCGCAGGAAGACGCGGTGGTCGCTCCCCTCCGGCTCGCCGCCCCAGTGGTCGTGCAGGATCTCCCGCAGGCGCGCCGTGGTCGCCGCGGCGGCCCCCGACGGGAAGTCGAACTCCCACTCGCTCGCGCGGTCCCCCCACGCGATGTCGGCGAGCCGGAAGCGTTCCCCGTCCGGCCCGTCCATCGGCAGCTCCAGCGTGGCGCGCACCATGGCGAGGACGGCGTCGGTGCGCGCGGAGCGCGCGTCGGCGTTGCCCCGCAGCAGGCCGCCCGCGAGGAGTTTCTTTTCGACCAGCGGCCGCAGTTCCGCGTCGTCCGCCGTGAAGTCGGCCTCCTCGAAGATGGAGTGCCAGCACTCTCCCAGCGCCGTCCCGCCCTGGAACGCGAAGATCGGATGCGTGCTCGTCGGCTCGTCAGCCCCCTCCCCCGCCCCCGCCGCCGCCTCTTCGTCCCCCGACGAGAGCGGCGCCCCTTCGCTCCCCGCGTCGAGGTCGCGCGCGTCGGACGCGGCCGCCGCGGCAGTGCCCTCCGACTCGTCCGCCGCCGGCGAGAGCGAGGAATAGCTGCCCCGTCCGCGCGGCTCCGGCAGGACGGGCATCGCCGGCGGCTCGCGCCAGCCGGGCTCCGCGCCGCCCGCCCCGTCCCAGGGCGCGGTTTCGGCGACCGCGCGGCAGAGCCCCATGTCCCGCGCGCGGGCGATCAGCTGCTTGAACGCGGGGATGCCGTCCTTGATGTCGCCTTCCGGCGCGACCGCGATGCACCGCCAGGCCGCCCGCGTGAACGCCACGTACAGCAGGCGCGTCTCCTCGTCTTCGCCCTCCTTGCGCTCCGCGTCCGCGGCGGCGGCCGACACGCCGGCGCGCAGCGAATGCACGCCCCCGCCCTCGTCGCGGTGGAACACGTGCCACGGGGAATCCCGAGAAATCCCTTTCCACGCGTCGGGCAGGACGGTGACGGGGAATTCGAGCCCCTTGCTGGAATGGATGGTGAGGATCTGCACAGCGCCGGCGTCCGACTCCAGCCGCAGGCACGCCTCGTCGCCGGCCTCGCCGGCCGCCTTCCGCACGTACCAGTCGAGCGCGGCGGCCGGCGACGCCCCGCCCGCGGCCACCCGCGCGTGCAGCAGCTCCGCGAGGTGCTGCACGTTGACGAGCGCGCGCTCGCCGCCGGGCGCCGCCGCGATGCGCGGACGGAAGCCGAGGTCCGCCTCCATGCGCGAGAACGCGGCGAGGAAGCCGCGCGCGTGCCAAGCGTCGGCCCATTCGCGGAAAACCCGCAGGAAATCGGTCATCGCCGCGGGCGCGCCCGGATCGCCGCGCCGCGCGAGGAACGGATACGCCGGGCACCGGCCGCCGCCCGCTTCGAGCGCCCCGTCCGGTTCCGCGAGCGCCGCCACCGCCGCCGCGTCCAGCCCAAAGAACGGCGTCAGCATCGCCGCCCGCACCGCCGGCGCGTACCCCGGGTCCGCGAACGCCGCCAGCAGCAGCCGGAACGCCTCCGCCTCGGCGGTGCGGAAGACCGACGTCTTGTTGTCGCGCACGACGGCCCGTATCCCGAGCTCCCGCAGCCGCGCCGCGATGGCCTTGCCCTTCGTGTCGGTGCCGCTCCGCAGGAGGACCGCGATGTCGCCGGGCGCGATCCGCCGCGGCTTCTCCCCGTCTTCGCGCAGCTCGGGCTCCGCCCGCAGCAGCGCCGCGATCTCGGCGGCGGCCGCGTTGGCCAGCGCGCCTTCCGTGACCCCGCCCCTGGCGCCGTCGGGCGCGACCAACGCGAACTCCACGGCGGGCCGCCCGTCCGCGATGTCCTCCTTGCCGCCGGCGGCGCGGATGTCGCCGGGGTAGGCCATCGTCCGGTCGCCGAAGGTGTACCCTCCCCCCTCGTCCGCGAACAGCGCGTTGACGGCCCGGACGAGCCCCGGCGAGGACCGGTGGTTTTCGCCGAGCGACCAGCGCCGCCCCTCCGGCACCGCCTCCGCCGCGCCGCGGAACGCGTAGATGTCGCCCCCGCGGAACGCGTAGATGGCCTGCTTCGGGTCGCCGATGAAATACACCGGCACGGCCCCCTCCCCCTCCAGGAACGCCTTGCGGAACACCTCGTACTGCACCGGGTCCGTGTCCTGGAACTCGTCCACCAGCACCGCCGCGTACTCCGCCCGCAGCGCCGCCGCGAACGCCTCCCGCCGCTCCCCCTCCAGCGCCTCGCGCATCCCCAGCAGGATGTCGTCGAAGTCCGGCGCCTTCCGCTCCGGGCGCTCCGCGTTCCACCGCTCCAGCAACCCGAACGCCACCTCCAGCAGCCGCGCGCGCGCCTCCGCCCTCCCGTCCACCGCCTCCTTCCCGAGGTCCGGGTCGGGCCGGATGTCCGGCCGCGACAGCGTCTTGCCGGCCAGCTGCGTCAGCGCCTTCAGCGAAAAATCCCCCGCGTGCGCCGCGGCGAAGCGCCCCCATTCCGACTCCGGCGCGAGCGCCACGTTCCGCCTCCACCAGTCGCGCGCCGCCTCCTGCATCTGCGCATCCCGCACGTCCCCCGGCGGCTCCGCGTCGAACGCCAGGCCCGACTCGAACGCATACCGCCGCAGCGCCCGCCCGCAGAACGAGTGGATCGTCGAGATCGCCGCCTGGTCGAACTCCGGCAGCGCCCGGTCCACCGCGTCGCGCGCGCGCCGGCGGGACTCCGCGTCCTCCGGGACCAGCGCCGCCAGGCGCGCCGCCTGGCTCTTCGGGTCGGCCTTCCCGCCGTGCAGCACCCCTTGCAGCCCGCCGAGCAGCTTCCGCAGCCGGTCCCGCAGCTCCGCCGTCGCCGCCTCCGTGAACGTCACCACCAGCAGCTGCGACACCCGCAGCCCCCGCGCCATCAGCAGCCGCGCGTAGAGGTTCCCGATGTTGTACGTCTTGCCCGTCCCCGCCGAGGCCGACACCAGGTGCACCCCGTCCAGCGGATAGTCCGCGCGCCCGAACGCTTCCGAAAAATCACGGCTCATTTGCCTGCCCTCCGCTTGGCTCCGCCTTTCGCGCCGCGCGGCGGCGCCGCCGCGCGGGGCTTCTTCGAGATATACGGGCAGCCCGCCCAGAACGCGCACGCCGCCGACGCGAATTTTTCCATGCACCCGTCCGGCAGCACCGCCGGCGACTCCGGCCACAGCGCGGCGTCTTCCGGCCGCCGCCCGGGACGGCCCGGCAAGCGTTCCGCCGCCTCCTTGTCCGGCACCCACCCGCCGCCCCACGCCGCGCGCAGGGCCTCGCGCACCCGGTCCGCCACCGGCCCTTCCAGCGTCCCCCCGGCGGCGGCCGACGCCAGCGCCGCGGACGCATCCGGATGGAACGGCACCGCCCCCGGGAACGGCTCGCACAGCAGCGCCAGTATGCGCCCCAGCCGCTCCGACGCCTCCCCCGGGTCCATCGGCGGCAGCACTTGGATTTCCTTCTTGTTTTTCGAGAACCTCCCCGAGTCTGTGATTGTCGCCGACCCCGACACCGCGACGCTCGCCATCCGCAGCCCCGCCGCGTTCGCCGCGAGATGCCGCACCCAGTCCGCCGCCTGCCGGAACCGATGCTCCATGTACTTCGTCAGGTTCGGCGCGTACCACGCCGTCCCCCCGTCCTCCGTCCGCCGCTCCACCGCCGCCACGCGGCCGCGCACCCGCACCTTGCGCACGCCGCCGCCCGCCGTCGGCACGTCCACCGTGACGTCCACCGGAACGCCGCCCCCGGGCAACCTTTCCGCCTCTTCGAGCATGCCGAGCAGGTTCGCGCCCTCCCCCGCCGGCACCGGGCACGCCGGGCAGTCCTGCGCCAAGAGCGGCCGGTTGCGGAAATTCACCCGCTCCTGCGCGCCCCACGCGTCCGCGATGGCCCGCGCCGCCTCCCCCGGCTCCGGCGCGCACCCCGTCTCCGTCGCCACGGCGCCGCGCCGCCGCGCCTCGTCCTCCCCCATCGCGCGCAGGAGCGACAGCCGCGGATCCTTCTCCGGCGAAGGGTCCACCGCCAGCTTGTCGTCGGAATCGATGGCGGCGTACTTCGGGTCCGTCACCTGCGCAAACGCCTTCAGCACGGCCTTCGACGGATTTCCGAACACCTCCGCCAGCTCGTCCAGACCGATTTCCCCGCGCCCCTCCGGCAGGTACGCGTACGCCGCCGCCCGCCCCCCGTCCCCCTTCCGGGCCCCCGCGATGGCCAGCGCCGCTGCCCGGTCCGCCTCCGAATACGACGCCGGCAACGGTGACCCCTTCTCGAAATAGCGCCGCGAAAACCCTTGCAACGGGTGCACGTGCCGCGCGTACGGCATCCCCCCCTCCCGCCCCTCCACCGCGAACCGCCCCGACAGGTAGTCCAGCAGCGCCCCCGCCAGCGGCGCCGGAGGCACCTCCTTGCCCGAGTGAGGATCGATCCCCGACCACGACAGCGCCAACTTCTCCCGCGCCCCGCACACCGCTTCCAGCAGCGCCAGCGCGTCGTCGTTGCGCGGCGACGGGTCCAGCGGCGCCGGACGCTTCCCCATCAAATCGAACGCCGGGCGCTGCGGATTCCGCGGGAACACCCCTTCGTTCAGCCCGCACACCCACACCAGGCGCCGCGGCGACGGCATCCCCGCCCGCAGCGGCGCGAACAGCACCGAGTCCGGCGTCCGCGCCGCCCGCGCCCCGACGCCCTTCACCTGCTCCGCCACCGCCGCCGCGAACACCTCCCACCCGCGCACCGCCGGCTTCCCGCCCGCCGCCGCGTCCGCCTCCCGCATCCGCGCCGCCACCGACGCCACCGCCTCGCGTAGTGCCGCCACCGACCGGTGGTTCTGGTCCGTCTCCGCGAAGAAATCCCCGACCAGCCTCAGGAACCGGTTCTGCCACTCCTCCGCCGTGCCCCGCTCCGAACGCATCTTGCGGACCCCTTCCAGCGCCGCCACGTACCCGCACAGCCGCCCCAGCAGCGCCGCCCGCTCCCCTTCCGCGTCGCCCGCCAGCAACAGCCCGCCCAGCGCCCCCGCCTGCACCACGTCCCCGCCGCCCGCATCCGACCCTTCCAGCGCCGAAAGCAGCAACCGGTCCAGACCCCGGCGCCACGTGAACGCGTACCGCCGCTCCGTCCCCGCGCCCGCATCCCCCCCCATCACCTCCTCCACATGCCCATCGTCCAGCCCCCACCGGATGTTCGCCTTCTTCGCGAACTCCCGCAGCGCCGCCAAATCCCCCTGACCGATCCCGAACCGCCCGCCCACCGACGGCTCCGCCGGCAAATCCAGCACCGCCCCCGCCTCCATGCGGCTCCCCGCCAGCTCCAGCAGCGCGAGGAACGCCTCCGCCACCGGGTCGTCCGCCGCCCCCCGCCCCAGCAACGTGCACGGCACCCCCGCCGCGCCGCCGCCGAACACCGCCTCCGCGTGCGGCGCATACCTCTCCCAGTCCGCGCACAGCACCATCGCGTCCCGCGGATGCGCCCCCGGATGCCCCGCGAACCACCCCAGCAACCCGTCCCGCACCACCTCCATTTCCCGGCGCGCCGTGCTCGCCAGATGCACCTCCACCGACGAATCCCCCGCCGCCACCGGCGCATCCCGCTCGCTTTTCGACTTCCTCTCCCACAGCTGCCGCTGCAACCGCCACAACACCGAATCCCCCTCCTCCTCCGGCGCCTCCGGCACCGAGTCCCTCCCCTCCAACCGGTCCACCAACTCCGCCAGCAACCCCTTGCATCCCACCCCCAGCGTCCCCAGCAGCGGATGCGACAACTCCTCCAGGAGCTCCGCCGCCGTCCGGCCGCCGGCGTCCCCTTTCCCGCCCGCCCCCGCCTCGTCCATCGCGATCCTCCACGCCTGCCGCCAGTCCGGGTCGTCCATCCAGAACACCCGGCTTGGATTGAACGCATGCACCGTCACCGGCACCACCTCCGACAGCCGCTCGAAGAACGCCGCGTACGGCCGCGGCATCGACGACACCCCGAACACGTGAACCCCCCGGTACCGCGGGATTCCGTGCGCGAACGCCGCCCCCAGGTCCGCCCCCGCCGCCATCCGCACGAACTGGTCCTTGAGCGACTCCCCGCCCTGCGCGCGCAGCGCGCGCCACAGCGACGCCTCCCAGCGGTCCGGCTCCTCCCCCGGCAGCGCCCCCTTCTCCCAGCGCGAAAGCATCTCCGGCCGGTACGCCTGGTAATCCCCGTACATCGCCGCGAGCTTCCCCGCCAGCGCCGCCCTCCGCCCCTCAGCCGACGCCCCCGCCCCCTTCCCGCCCCTCTCCAGATACCTCGCGAGCGCCGGATACCCCCTCCCCAGCTCCCCGGCCCCCTCCATCTCCCCGAGCAGCCGGTCGATCCGCCACCGCAGCACCTCCATCGAATACGGGTGCGACGACGGCCGGCGCCGCTTCGGGTCCTTCCCCTCCAGCGCCGCGTACAGCCAATCCCCGACGAACGGATGCAGCTCCACCACATCCATCCCCGCGAGAATCATCCTCCCCCGTTCCGCCCGCGAAAACACATGGAATTCCTTGAGCCACTCCCCCCGCATCCTGTGTCCGACCACCACCGCCGCCCGCGCGAACGGGTCGCCCGCCAGCTCCCGTTCCAGCTCCCCGTACAGCCCCTCCGCCAGGTCCTCGACCCTCTGCGCCCAAACCAACTTCATCGCCTCGCCCATTTCATTCACCTCTCCACTCCCTCCACCCTACCACGCCCCCCGCCCCCCCGCAAGCTCCCCTCCCGCCCCTTTTCCCTCATTGCCGCCCAAAGCTCTGGCAACGCCCCACCACCACCCTCCTCCACGCCAAAGAATCCCCCCCACAATGCATGCCATGAGATTATTGAAAATATGCATAAAACACATGTTTTCACAACCTCTCTCCCCTCTTGAAAATTTCCCCTCCTCCCCACCCCCTTGACACTGACGAGACCTCGTCGCCACCCCGCTTGACCCGCCTGAAAAAAGTCGCTTTTCCCCGGGAGGGCCGCTCTTCGTCGCGGCCGCGAGACAAGCGTGTTCCAGAATCGTTCCTTCCTTTCGACTGCCACGCATGCGGCCCGGACGAAGCCGGGCCCTCCCGACGGAACCACAACCTCTCAAGCGTTATGCCGGATGGCGTACGACTGTGCCGTCCATGGACAACCGCATTTCCAACGTGAAGACCATTCGCGCACTGCGGCCGGGAAAGGCCGCCCCCCACGGCTGGGCGTGTCCTGTTCCCTGTCCAGGACAACCATGTGCCGACGCCCTCCCCCCGCTGTTGCCCCGCTCCAAGGAATCCCCCCCACCACGCATATCGTGAGATTATGGAAAATATGCATAAAACACACGTTTTCACGACCTATTTCCCCTCTTGAAAACATTCCCTCCTCCCCAGCCCCTTGATGCTGGCGAGACCGCGTCACCACACCGCTTGACCCACCTGAAAAATGTTGGTTTTACCCGGGAGGGCCGCGCTTCGCCGCGGCCGCGTGACAAGCGCGTTCCAGAATCGTTCTTTGCGACTGCCAACCGAGCGGCGGATGGAAAACGGCTGGAAAAGCGTGTGCATTCTGGGGGCGCGGACGTCCCGCCCGCGGGGTGCATGGAGATGGAAAACCGGCCGAAAATGTCCACAAATCGGACATCATCCATCTTGCCTTGGCCAGACCTCTTCCCCCGCTCCAACCCGGCGGCATTTCGCCCCCCCCTTTTTCACAACGCAAACGCGCCGCCTGACGGTTTCCCGTCGGCGGCGCGCGGCCTTTTCCGCGCCGGACCAAGCCCGGCCGCGGAGGTTTGGACTCCGGTCAATCTTCGGAATCGGCGCCCTTCTTCGAACTCTTCTTGGCCGTTTCGATCAGGTTCTTGACATAGGCTTCGCCGTCCAGGACGGGTTTCGGCGGGCGCTTGTACGGACCGCGCGGGCGGGGCTGGAACCCCAGCAGGTACGCCGACGGCATCTCCGCGGGCGTCACGCCGGCGGCTTCGCACACCGCGACGCTGTGGCGCAGGCGGTTCGCCAAGCGCTGCAGGGAGCCGGCGCTCAGGATGCGGTAGCGGCCGAACGTTTCCGGCTTGGCCTTCGCGAGTTCACGCGCCCAGGTTTCCACCCGGCGTGCCACTTCGCGGTTCGAGGGCGTCTTGTAGAGGCTCTCCAGCGCGCGGCGGGCATAGCGTGCTTTGATTTTCTTCGGGGGCATCGGGAGCCTGGCCACTTTGGCCGGCTTCTTGCTGGTTGCCTTCGGCGTGTTGCGGTCCGTTGATGTTTTTTTCATTTTCTCCTTTTCCTTGGCAAAATGCTTGTGATACCGCTCCGACCGGCGGAGCGTGCAGGAAATTTTTCGGACATTCTCTCTTTTTCCGCAAGAAAATCAAGTCCGATTTTTCCCATACCCCCGCTTTTTCTGCCTTTTTCCGCCACCGCGCCTTTTCCCCGGCCGCCCGGACGGCCGGACGGCTACAATGGGTCCATTCCGTGCATTCATTCCACCATTCTGGAATCCGCCATTTTCCGACTCATTCAAAAATCGGCGTCCAATTCATCCGCCGCATCCCTCCGTCTCCCCTTTTCCGCAAGCGCGTTGTGGACAAACCACGCCCGGTTGTCTATTCTCCCGCGCATGATTGCGTATCCATCCACCGTTTTCCGTGCCCGCACGTGGCAAACGGCCCTCCTGCTGGCGGCGTTCGCCGCCGCGGCGGCCCGCGCCGGAACCACGCCCGTCCGCGTCACCGCGCACAACGTCAACCTGCGCGCCTCCCCCAACCCCACCGGCGACCTTCTCGGGCAGGCTGGCTACGGCGACCGCCTTTCCGCGCGCGAACTCGGCGACGAATGGGTTGAAATCGAGCCCCCGTCTTCCGTCACCGGATGGATCAAGGCCGAGTACGTCCTCCGCCCGCAGAACACCATCGGCGCCAACCGCGTCAACGTCCGCGCCGGCTCCTCCATCAACTACAACATCATCGACACCCTTCCCCTCGGCACCCCCGTCGAGCCGGTCGGCGAACTCGGCGAATGGCTGCAAATCAAGGCCCCACCCACCGCCCGCGTATGGATTTCCCGCCAGTTCGTCGACACCATCGCCGACGACACGCCCGCCCCCGCGCCCGCCCCCGAAGCCCCGCCCCACGCCGGGAAGGCCGGCGACGCCCCCTCCGCTCCCGCGCCCGCCGCGCCGCCCGCACCCGCACCCGCCGCCGCCGCCACCACCCCCATCGTCTCCCCCTCCGTTCCCGAACCGGACACCGCCTCCGCGGCCCCCGGCGAAATCCCCGTCCCGCCCCCCAAGGACCTCAAGCTCGTCCCCCTCAACGGCCAGGGCCGCCTCACCGAAGTCGAAGGCACTCTCCGCGCCGCCCCGCTCATCAACGAAGCCCCCACCCACTACCGCGTCGTCCGCTGGCAGAACAACCGCTGGCAAATCCTCTGCCACGTCTACGGCGACGCCGGCAAGTTCCGCTCCCTCAAGGACCGCAAGGTCCGCGTCCGCGGCCGCGAATACTGGATCCAGAAGGCCGCCGCGCCCGTCCTCGTCCCCGACCGCATCCGCGAAATCCCCGAAAACCCGGCCCTCGACTGATTGTCATGAAGAAAGGAAAACCCATGCCCTCCTCCCCCTCCTCCTCCAAGCACCGCGGACTCGGCCGCGGCCTCGACGACCTCATCAAAGGCGGCATCCAGAAGAAACCCGCCGCCGCCCCCTCCAAGCCCGCCGCCGCGCCCGCCAAAGGCGCCGCCAGGCCCGCGCCCGCCGCATCCAAGCCCGCCGCGCCCGCTCCCGCCCCGGCCCCCGACGCCGCCGACGTCGTACGCGAACTCGACATCTCCAAGATCTCCCCCAACCCCTGGCAGCCCCGCCGCGAATTCGACCCCGCGGCCCTCCAGGAACTCGCCGATTCCATCAAGGCCCAGGGCCTGCTCCAGCCCGTGCTCGTCCGCGCCGCCAAGTCCGACGCCTACGAACTCGTCGCCGGCGAACGCCGTCTCCGCGCCGCCAAGCAGGCCGGACTCAAGAAAATCCCGGTCCTCGTCCGCCCCGCCACCGACCTCGAAATGCGCGAGATGGCGCTCGTCGAGAACCTCCAGCGCTCCGACCTCAACCCCATCGAAGAAGCCCTCGCCTACCGCGCCCTCGCCGACCAGGCCGGCCTCACCCAGGAACAGATCGCCCAGCGCGTCGGCAAGGCCCGCGCCTCCGTCACCAACTCCCTGCGCCTGCTCGACCTCTCCGACACCATCCGCAAGGCCATCGCCTCCGGCACCCTTTCCGTCGGCCACGCCAAGGTCCTCCTCGGCGCCGACCCCGAACTCCGCGACCTTCTCGCCGCCCGCACCGTCGCCCAGGGCCTCTCCGTGCGCGCCCTCGAAAAACTCGTCTCCGGCATGGACGCCGCCGCCAAGCGCGTGCGCCGCCCCTCCTCCCGTCCCGCCGCCGCCGAAGACGCCAAGGCCCTCCAGCAGCTCAAATTCCTTTCCGACCGCATGCAGCAGGAACTCGGCACAAAGGTCTCCCTCGAACCCGCCCGAGCCCTCGCCGACGGCAAGCGCGAGATGGGCAAGATCATCATCGAATGGTTCGACAATGAAGACCTCTCCCGCCTCCTCGAAACCCTCAACCTCGGCGACCTCCTCTAACCCCCTCCCGAGAGCGGGCCGTCGGCCCGCCTCCCCATCGTCCCCTTCGTCGTTTCGTCGCCTTCGTCGTTTCATGCCGCATTCCTTCCTCGATCGCCTCGCGCCCGCCGAACGCGCCCTCGAAGCCGACGCCGCCCGCCTCTCCCGCCTCGACCACGCCGAATTCCTCCTCCGCCTCGGCTCCCTCTTCCTCCTCTCCTGGATCGCGTGGAAATCCGGCCTCTCCCGCGCCCTCGCCGACGGCCTCCGCGGCTGGTTCTCCGGCACCCGCGCCTGGCCCATGACCCACATCTGCCTCGTCGCCTTCTGCGTCTTCGCCTACGAAATCGCCCTCTTCCCCCTCGCCGCCCTCCGCGAAATCCTCGACCCGCCCCCCGCCGCCCCCGACGGCGGCCCCGACGGCGCCCCACCCCCCAACTGGGCGTCCGACTGGGTCAAAACCATCCTCCTCGACACCGCCTTCTCCACCGCCATCGCCACCGCCCTCTACGCCCTCATGTGGTTCTTCCCCGCCCGCTGGTGGCTCGCCGCGACGGCCATCTACGCCGTCTTCGTCGTCGGCCTCTCCGTATGGGGCCCCTCCCTTCTCCTCCCGCGCGTCACCCCGCCGCGCCCCCTCGACGACCCCGCCCTCCTCGCCGCCATCCAGGCCATCGGCCGCGACGCCGGACTCGACATCGCCGACTGCGCCCTCTGGACGCCCCCCGAAGGCGCGCGCGACCGCATCGTGCTCGCTGGCACCGGACGCCGCCGCACCCTGCTCGTCGACGCCGAACTCGCCCGCCGCGCCGACACCGCCGAACTGCTCTTCCTCGCCGCCCTCCGCATCGCCGGCCACAAGCACGGACTCGACCTCCTCCTCCGCGCCGCCGAAACCCTCCTCGCCGCCGCCGTCTTCCTGGGCATGGACCGCTGGATGGCGGTCTTCTCCGGCCAGCGCGGCATCCCCGACTTCTTCCAGCCCGAAGTCTTCCCCGTCTGGATCTGCATCCTCTTTGGCTTCGCCTCCGCGGGCGGCCTCGCCATGAACTGGCTCAACCGCCGCGCCACCCTCCGCCGCGACGCCTTCGCCATGGCCCATGCCGGCGGCCCCGAAGCCCTCCTCCGCCACCTCAAGACCGCCTTCGCACTCGACCCTTTCCCCGCCTCCCTCCGCTGGTGGCAGATTCCCCTTTCCAACGTCCCCCCCCCCTCCTCCCGCCTTGCCGCGGCCGCCACCGCCCCACGGCCGCCCCGCCCCGAAAACCCAGGAGACACGCCATGAGCATTTGGGAAGCCGGCATGATGATTTGTTTCGGCGCCAGCTGGCCCGTATCCATCTCCAAAGCCCTCCGCAGCAAACGTTCCGACGGCAAGAGCCGCCTCTTCCTGGCCATCATCCTGGCCGGCTACGCCATGGGCCTCGTCCACAAATGGTTCCACGACCGCGACTGGGTCATGGCCCTCTACGCCTTCAACGGCGCGCTCGTGGCCATCGACCTCGCCCTCTGCCTCCACTACCGCCGGCATCCCGGCGGCCGCCGCGCGTCCGCCCCATGACCCCGAAATCGGATTCGCATCCATCTCCCCTGCAATCGGTTGCATACAATCGACCCGGAACGCGATATTTTTTCTTGCACATCCATCGGGATTCGGTATAGTGCCTACAAGTTTTGAGCAACGGGGTCGTAGCTCAATTGGTTAGAGTACCAGACTGTCGATCTGGGTGTTGCGGGTTCAAGTCCCGTCGACCCCGCCACTTGAAACGGGAAGCCTCCGAGTCGTCGGAGGTTTTTCTTTGCCGGGGCGTGGCTCAGTCTGGTAGAGCGCCAGCTTTGGGAGCTGGATGTCGCTGGTTCAAATCCAGTCGCCCCGACCACCCCGCCCCGCTCCCCGCCGACGCCCTGGCCGCTATTTCCGCCCCGCCACTTTCCGGTACGCCGCCCACGTCCCCCGCGCCGCGTCCGCCCAAGTGAATTTCGCCGCCTGCGCCACCCCCGCCGCCCGCATCGCGGCCGCGCGCCCCGGATCGCGCAAAACCCCACGGATGGCTTCCGCCCACTCCGCCGCGTCGAAGCCGTCCACCCACCGCGGCGCATCCCCCAGCACTTCCGGCAGGGAACTGTTGCGCGCAGCCACCACGGGCACCCCGCGCGCCATCGCTTCCAGCGGCGGTAACCCGAACCCCTCGTACCGCGACGGGAACACGAACGCCGCCGCCCCCGCGTACACCGCCGCCAGCTCCCGGTCCCCGATTCCCCCCAGCCGCCGGATACGATCCCGCCGCGGCGAATTTTCGATGGCGGCCAGGATGCCCTCGGTCTTCCACCCCAGCCCGCCGACCAGCGCCAGGTCCCCGTCGAAATCCCGCAGCTCCCCGAACGCGTCCACCAAAAACGGAATGTTCTTCCGCGGCTCGATGGTCCCCACCATCAGCAGGTACGGCTGCTCCAGCCCCAGCCCGCGCCGCAGCGCCGCCGCTTCCGCCGCCGCTGGCGGTTCCGGGAACGAGTCCAGCCCGTGCCACACCGGGAATATCCTCTCTTCTTCGACCCCGAGGCATTCGTGGATTTCGCGGGCGGAGAACCGGCTGACGGTGATGATGCCGTCGGCGTTGTCCGTCGTGCGCCGGATTTCCGCCGTGAGCCACGCAAGGTTTTTGTCCTCGGTCGTCTCGGGCATGCGCATGAACGCGAGGTCGTGGATGGTCACCACGCTCTTCCGGGAGCGCGCCAGCGGCGGCCGGATGAAGTTCGGGAAGTGGTACAGGTCCGCATCCCCCGCGAACCAGTTGTACGGCGGTGCATGGAAACGTTTCCAGGCTCCTTGCGCAAACCGCCCCGGCAGCCACCGGCAGGCCCGCAGGTCCGCCCCGCGGCCGAACATCCGCTCCGCCGCGCCCCCCCCCGGCTGGCTCCGCTTGAAGTCGAAAAAGAACCCGGACAGCGTCTCCCCCTCCTCCGCCTCCGCCGCCAAGTGGCGGAACAGCTCCCGCACGTAGCGCCCGATGCCGCCGCGCTGACCCAACGCGGCTTGCAGGTCCATGCAGACGTTCATCGCGGGCATCCGGCGTGCCCCGTCAGTGGATGCGGCTCCAGGTCGCGCGCGCGCATTCGCGGGCCTTGGCGGCGATCTCCGCGGCATCCAGCGTCGTCAGCTTGCCGTGCCGCATCAGGATGCGGCCGCGCGCGATGGTGGTGTCCACCGGCGCGACGTTCAGCCCGTACAGCAGGTGGCCGTAGAACCGCCCGTCCTCCAGCGGCGTGGTCGGGTCGTAGTCGAAGATCGCGATGTCCGCCAGCTGCCCCGCCGCCAGCTTGCCGCGCGGCTCGGGGAAGCAACGCCCCGCGATCGCCGCGTTGTTCTCCAGCAGCATCTGGCACGCCTCGCAGAACGCCACCCGCGGATCGCCCAGCGTCGCCCGCTGCAGCAGGTGCGCCACGCGCGCGGACGAAATCATGTGCGACGTCATCCCGTCGGTGCCAAGCCCCAGCAGGATGCCCTTCTTCAGCAGCGCCAGCATCTTCTGGGTGCCGACCGCGTTGTTCATGTTCGATTCCGGATTGTGCACCATCATCGTGTTTGTCCGCGCAATGATGTCCATCTCCGACTCGTCCAGGTGGATGCCGTGCACGAAGATCGACTTCGGCCCCGCCAGCCCGAACTTCTCCAGCCGCTGCACAATCCGCATCCCGTGCTTCGACAGGCAGTCCTCCTCGTCGGCCGTGCCTTCCGCGACGTGCACGTGCACGCCCGCCCCCGTGTCGCGGCACACCGCGGCCACCTTCTCCATCGTCGCGTCGGAGAGCGTCATCTGCGCGTGCAGGCCGAATAGCGCCGTCACCTGCCCGTCGCCCGACGCCTGCGTCTTGCGTATGAACCGCTCGTTCTCGGCCACGCCGTCGCCCGCCACGTTGCGGTCGCTCGTCTCGTAGCACAGGCACCCCGACAGCCCCGCCTCGCGGAACGTCTCCTCCATCGCGTCCAGCGAACCGTCCGTGCAGGATGGCGAGGCGTGGTGGTCGATGATCGTCGTGCAGCCGGTCCGTATGGCCTCCACCAGCGCCACCAGCGACGAATACCGCACGCCCTCCATGTCCAGCGCCAAGTCGAGCTTCCACCACAGGCGCTCCAAAATTTCCGTGAACGTCGCCGCCGGCTCGCCCGGCGCCGCATACCCGCGCGCGAACGACGAATACAGGTGGTGGTGCGCGTTGATCAGCCCCGGCATCGCGAGCATCCCGCCCGCATCCAGCACCTCCGCCCCTTCCGGCGCCGCCACCGTGGCCCCCACCGCCGCGATCTTGTCCCCTTCCACCAGAATCTCCCCCTTCGGCAGGATCGGTTGCTTCGGATCCAGCGTGACGATTTGCGCGTTCTTGATCAGCAGCGATGACATGGCTCGTTTCCTTTCGGTTAGGTTTCTCCGCCCCTTGTACCAATTCCCTCCCGCCCCCGCAAGCCCCGCCCCGCGTCCGCGTCCGCTCGCCGCCCCGTTGGGCAAAAGTTTTCCCGCCGCCCCTCAGGATGCGCCCCCCCTTGCAGTCCCGAGAGCCAAGCCCGGATCCGGTTCTGCAGGTGCAGGACTCCCCCCGCCGGATTCCGCACCCCCAGCACCCTCCCCATCGCCTCCTTCGTCGCCTCCACCCGCTCCCGCGGCACATTGGCCCTCCTGTCTCGCAAGATTATAGAAAACTCTTTTGTTTTTTGCGATTTCACATAACTCCTCCCCCATGATTTCCGCACCGCCACCAGCCGCACGATCCCGAGCTTCCGCTCCGCATAGCGCCCCAGCGCCGCCAGCGTCGGGTTCTCGCGCAGGATGGCGCCCAACCGCCGCGCTGCGCCCCCAAAGGCGCTCTGGAGCTCGGCCGGAAGGTACTGCCCCTCCGGCACGCCGGAGAGCAGCCATTCGAGGGGAATGCGGTCGTCCAGCCGCAGGATTTGCCGGAGTCGCTGCGCGAGTTTCTTGTAGCGCATGGCCGTGGAGTACGGAATGGCGACGCGCCGGTCTTCCAGCCAACCTTTCATCCCGCCCTTCCGGGAACGGATGACCGTCTTGCCGTTCGGGAGGGACCTGCGCAGGAGCGTGTGGTCGAGCGTGGGATCGAGGTCGGCCAAGCGCGAGCCCAGGCGGAGGCGGGTGGCGAGCGTGCGGGGCTCTTCGCGCCAGTCGGCCACGAGTTCCTTGGGCGTGGGAGTGCCGCGCAGGGAGGGGGAGGCGGGGCGCTTTTCGTGGATGCGGATTTGTCGGCCAATTTCGTGGATGACCCAGGCGCCGACCTCGGTCGCGGCGTAGGCGGCGAGGATGGGGGGCGTGATGGCGAGGAGGAGCATCCAGTCGTTGTCACGCACGGTGGCGTTGACGCTGAAGACGGAGTGGACGGCCGACAGGGTTTTGGCCGTGTTCGATACGATGCGGGGGGCTTGGGTTTTCATGCGGGAAGGATGGATAATGAATTCGAGAATGTCAATGATTTTCTTCAATCTCGTTTGATGGAGAGAACAGGGGGATTGTTCTCCAAGGGGAGGATTCGGGGACTTGGGAGCGGCGGGGCACGGGCGCGGGCCGACGGGACAGCGGAGGTGCGCCCGCCGCGCTTCGGGCTTGCCCCTCCTTCCCGCGCGGGGTATGGTTTACCTGCCACCACACAGGGGAACCCAGCCATGATCCTACGCCATCTGCTCCTCCCGGACATCCTGGAACTCGTCGAGGCCAACCGCCTCAACGAGGTCCGCGACTTCCTCGCCAAGCAGCCGGCCCCCGAAATCACCGACCTCCTCGCCGCCCTCGACGACAAGGACGCCCTTCTCATCTTCCGCGTGCTCCCGCGCACCCTCGCCGACGAAGTGTTCTCGCTCCTCGAGCCCAACCTCCAGAACTGGATGCTCAAGAACATGGCCCAGGAGGAAGTCCGGTATGTCCTCAAGGGCCTGACCCCGGACGACCGCACCGCCCTCTTCGAGGAACTCCCCGCGCGCGTCGTGAAGGGTCTCCTCACGCTCCTCAACGACAAGGACCGCAAGCTCGCCCTGACCCTCCTCGGCTACCCCGAAGGCTCCGTCGGCCGCCTGATGACCGACCGCTACGTCACGGTCAACCCCGACTGGACCGTCACCCAGACCCTCGACCACCTGCGCGCCGCCGGCATGGATTCCGAGACCATGACGATGATCTACATCACCGACGCCGAGGGCCACCTCGTCGACGACTTGCGCCTGCGCCGCCTGATCCTGGCCGCGCCGATGACGCGCGTCCGCGACCTCCTCGACGGCCACTACGCCAGCCTCACCTCCCTCCAGGACCGCGAAGAAGCGGTCGGCATCTTCCAGGACTACGACCTTTTCGCGCTCCCCGTCGTCGACGCCGACGGCGTGCTGCTGGGCATCGTGACCATCGACGACATCCTCGACGTCGCCGAAGAGGAAGCCACGGAAGACTTCCACAAGATGGCCTCCGTCCGCCCCCTCCAGACTTCCCTCAAGGACGCCACCATACGCCTTCTCGTCCACAAGCGCATCGGCTGGCTGCTCGCCCTCGTCGGTGTGAACATCTTCACCGGGATGGGGCTTTCCATCTTCGAAGAAACCATCCAGAAAGTCGTCGCCCTCGTCTTCTTCATGCCCCTGCTCATCGGCAGCGGCGGCAATGCCGGCTCCCAGGCCGCGACCCTGCTCGTGCGCGCCATCGCGACGGGCGATGTCGAGTCCGGCGACTGGTGGCGCATCTTCTTCCGCGAAATCGCCGTGAGCGTGAGCATCGGCGCCATCATGTCGGCCGCCGTGTTCTTCCTCGGTTGGTGGCTCGGCCACTCCCTGGGGGTGGGCGTCGTCGTGGCGGCGAGCATGTTCGCGCTGGTCATCATGGGCAGCCTGCTGGGCACGACCCTCCCTATGCTCCTCGACCGCCTGCACCTCGACCCGGCGACCGCGGCACCGCCCCTCATCACCTCCGTCGCCGACATCCTGGGCATCCTCATCTACTTCTCCATCGCGACCCTCTTCTTCCGCTGGCTCCCGATCGGCTAGCATGACCTACGCCTTCTACCGCTTCCTCGCCTTCGTGATCCGGGCCATGCCGCGCGCCCTGGCGCACTGGATCGGCCTGCGCCTGTGCGACGCGGCCTACTTCCTGCACCGCCGCGCGCGCGCCGCCGTCGAAGAAAACCTCCGCACCGTCTGGGCCCACGAAGGCCTCCAGCCCTCCGACGACCACGCCGCCGGCTGCGCAAGGAAAACCTTCCAGTACTTCGGCAAATACGCCGCCGACTTCATCCGCTTCCGCGAGATGCCCCCCGACCGCCTCCGCCGGTTCGTCTCCGTCGCGGGCCTTTCCGAAGTCGAAAAACTCCGCGCCACCGGCCGCGGCGGCATCCTCCTGACCCTCCACTACGGCAACTGGGAACTGGGCGGCGCGGTCTTCCCCGCGCTGGGCTTCAAGGTGCACGCCGTGGTCCAGCCCGTCGCCTCGCCGCCGATGGAGCGCATCTACACCTTCTTCCGCCGCCAGCGCGGCATGGACGTCATTCCCCTGGCGCGCGCCTCCACCGGAATCGTCCGGGCCCTCCGCCGGGGCGACCTGGTGGCGATGGTGGGCGACCGCGACTTCACCGGCACCGGCCTTCCCCACGACTTCATGGGCCGCCCGGCAGTCCTGCCCCACGGCGCCGCCTGGTTCGCGCACAAACTGGGCGTCCCGATCCTGTTCGGCGCCGTCCGCCGCGAACCCGACGACACCTACGCCCTCCGCCTCGCCCCCCTCATCAACCCCGAAGAATACCCCACCGAAGCCGCCATCCAGGACCGCCTCGTCGCCCTGATGGAGCAGACCATCCACTCCGACCCCTGCCAGTGGTTCACCTTCTACCCCTTCTGGCGCACCACCCCCGCCGCCTCCAAGCAACCCGACCCATAAGAGTCCCGCCCCTCGCCGCCCGTCGGCCACTCCCTCTCACGCCCCCAACGCCAGCAAACAAAGCACCAACCCCTCCTCCGGCACCCACCACCGTCCCTCCAGCCGCCCCGGGATTCCCGGCAGCTCCGCCGTGCACTCCAGCACGAACCGCCCGTCCTCCCGGGGCGCCACCGTCGCGTCGTGGAACTCCGCCCACCGCCCCGTCAGCGGATGGAAGAGCTTGAAGAATGACTCCTTCGCCGAGAACCCGATCCCCGCCGCCAGCTCCCGCCACTCCCCCTCCGGCAGCGCCTCCAGCGCCGCCCGTTCCCGCTCGTTGAACACCTTTCCCCACAACCGTTCCCCCACCCTCCCCACCCACTCCAAATCAATCCCGATTCCCTTGATTTCCCCCGCCCTCCCCACCGCCGCCGCCGCCCAACCCTCGTGCCCCCTTCTCCCCGACGCATGGCTCAGCGACCCCACCACCCCCTCCGGCCAAACCGGTGCCCTGCCCTCCCGCAAGATGGCGCCATCCCCCCCCATGCCCAGCCGACGCATCCCCTCGTGCGCCATCCCCCGGGCAGCCAAGGACTCCATGCCCCGCCCCTCGCCCGCTCCCTCGACCAACGCCCGTTCCGCCGCCCTTGCGAATCCCATCCATTCCCCCTGCGGACCGGCCACGGCGACATACCCTCCTTCTCCCTCCACAACCCACAACCGTTTTTTCCCATCGCCCGGCGTATCGCTCACCCTTTTGCCTCCTTGCGGGCTGCCCGGCGCTTCTTCGGGGATGTTCCGGACAACTCTGGGGCAGCGGTTTTCTCTCCATCGCCCATCCCGAGCATGGGCCGCAGGAAGCGGCCGGTGTGGCTCCCGGGGTTGCGGGCGACGTCTTCGGGGGTGCCTTCGGCGACGATGCGGCCGCCGGCGTCGCCGCCTTCGGGGCCGAGGTCCACGATCCAGTCCGCCGTCTTGATGACGTCGAGGTTGTGCTCGATGACGATCAGCGTGTTGCCGGCGTCGCGCAGGCGCAGCAGGACGTCCAGCAGGCACTGGACGTCGGCGAAATGCAGGCCCGTCGTCGGTTCGTCGAGGAGGTACAGGGTCTTGCCGGTGTCGCGCCGCGCGAGTTCGGCGGAGAGTTTCATGCGCTGCGCTTCGCCGCCGCTGAGCGTGGTCGCGGGCTGGCCGACCTTGAGGTAGCCGAGGCCGACGTCGCGCATGGTCTTGAACTTGGACGCGATCTTCTGGACGGGCTCGAAGAAGGCGTACGCTTCGTCGATGGTCATCTCCAGCACGTCGGCGATGCTCTTGCCGTTCCACTTGACTTCGAGGGTTTCGCGGTTGTAGCGGCGGCCGTGGCACTGTTCGCAGGGAACGTAGACGTCGGGAAGGAAATTCATCTCGATCTTGAGGATGCCGTCGCCCTTGCATTTTTCGCAGCGGCCGCCCTTGACGTTGAAGCTGAACCGCCCGGGGCCGTAGCCGCGCACCTTGCTCGCGGGCAGCATGGAATACAGCTCGCGGATGGCGTCGAACGCGCCCGTGTAGGTGGCCGGGTTCGACCGCGGCGTGCGGCCGATCGGCGACTGGTCGATGACGATCACCTTGTCGACGTTCTTGAGCCCGTCGATGCGGCGGTGGGCGCCGGGCTTTTCGCGCGAGCGGTAGAAGTGCCGCATCAGGGCGCGCCGGAGGATGTCGTCGACCAGCGTGGATTTCCCGCTGCCGCTGACGCCGGTGACGCAGGTGAAGCATCCGAGAGGGAAGCGCGCGTCGATGTCCTTGAGGTTGTTCTCGCGCGCGCCCTTGACCTCGATCCACGGCCCGGCGGCCGGCACGCGCTTCTCCGGCACGGGGATGCAGCGTTCGCCGGTGAGGTACTTGGCGGTGAGGGAGGTCTTGGAGCGCAGCAGCTCGGGGACGGTCCCCGCGAAGGTCACTTCGCCGCCGCCGCTGCCCGCGCCGGGGCCGAGGTCGACGACGTAGTCGGCTTCGCGGATGGTCTGTTCGTCGTGCTCGACGACGAGCACCGTGTTGCCGAGGTCGCGCAGCTTGCGGAGGGTGGCGAGCAGGCGCTCGTTGTCGCGCTGGTGGAGGCCGATGCTCGGCTCGTCGAGCACGTAGAGGACCCCGACGAGCCCCGTCCCCACCTGCGTCGCGAGCCGGATGCGCTGCGCCTCGCCGCCGCTGAGCGTCGCGCTCCCGCGGTCGAGGTTGAGGTAGCCGAGGCCCACGTCGCACAAAAACTGCAACCGCTTGCGGATTTCCTTGAGCACGTCCGCGGCGATCTTCGCCTCCTGCGCGGGCAGGTCGAGGCCGCCGAAGAACGCGAGCGCGTCGTCCGCGGAGAGCGCCATCACGTCCATGATGCCGCGCCCGGCGACCTTCGCCGCGAGGCTCTCTGGACGCAGCCGCTTGCCGCCGCACGCGGTGCACGGCAGCGAGCTCATGAACGTCTGGAGCCGCGCGCGCATGAATTCGCTTTCCGTCTCCTCCATGCGCCGCGCGAGGTTCGGCAGGACGCCCTCGAACGGCTTGCTGTACTTGCGCCACGCGCCGCCGCGCCAGTAGCCGAAGTCGATTTCCTCGTCGCCGCTGCCGTGCAGGATGACCTTCCGCACGCCCTCCGGCAGCTCCTCCCAGGGCGTGTCCGTGGTGACCCCGTAATGCTTCGCGACCGCCCGCAGCACCCCCTTGCGGTAGATCGCCTCGCGGTGGCCGCAGCCGCGCCAGGCGGCGATCGCGCCGTTGTCGAGCGTCTTGCCCGGGTCCGGCACCACGAGGTCCGGGTCGAACACCTGCATCACGCCGAGGCCGTGGCAGACCGGGCACGCCCCGTAGGGGCTGTTGAACGAGAAATCCCGCGCCCGCAGCGTGTCGAAGCTGATCCCGCAGTGCACGCACGCATTCTTTTCCGAGAGCATCCGCTCCGTCCACTTCGTCGCGCCGGGCGCCATCGAGAGCACCGTCACCACGCCCTCCCCCTGCTTGAGCGCCAGCTCCACCGAATCCGTCAGCCGCCCGCGCACGCCGTCCTTGACCACGAGCCGGTCCACCACCGCCGATATCGAATGCGTCAGCGTCTTCGCCAGCGGCGGCACCGAATCCAGCTCGAAAAGCTCCCCGTCCACCTGCACGCGCGTGAAGCCCATGCGCCGTATCGAATCCAGCGTCTCCGCGTGCGTCCCCTTCCGCCCCTGCACGATCGGCGCGAGCACCTGCACCCGCACCCCGTCGCCCAGCGCGAGGATCTGGTTGACCATCTCCTCCGCCGTCTGGCCCGTCACCGGCCGTCCGCACTTCGGGCAGTGGGGATGCGCGATGTTCGCGTAGAGAAGGCGCAGGTAGTCGTGGATTTCCGTCGTCGTCGCCACGATCGACCGCGGATTCCCGCCCGCGCTGCGCTGCTCGATGGCAATGGCCGGCGAGAGCCCGTCGATGCGGTCCACGTCCGGCTTCTGCATCTGCTCGAGGAACTGCCGCGCGTAGGCGGAGAGGCTCTCGACGTACTTCCGCTGCCCCTCCGCGTAGAGCGTGTCGAACGCGAGCGACGACTTCCCGCTGCCGCTGAGCCCGGTGACGACGCACAGCGACCCGCGCGGAATCCGCACGGAAATGTCCTTGAGGTTGTGGACGCGCGCGCCCTCGATGGTGATGTACTGCTGGAGCATGAAACACATTCCTTTCCAATCCCGCCCATCCTACCACACCCCCCTCCCCACCCTCAAACCCAACCGCTCGCCCAACTGCTCGCCCCTACCTCTCGCCGCGGGAATGTTCCGCTCCGCAAGTAGGCCATGGAGGCCGCGAATGGTTTTTTCCCGCCCACGCGGGGATGTTCCCGATGATCGTCTTTGAGTCCCCCTTCGCGCCCGCCTCCTGATTTAAGAAATACTGTGGCCACCGTTCATCGCGTCGCCACTTTTTCCACAGCGGACGCGCAGAAGCGCGTCCCTCCCTGTGGAGCGCGCAAGGGTCGCGCTTCCGCTCGACCATGTGGGGAACGCTCTGGGAGATGCATGCGGCTTCCAGTAGCTACCGTTCTCCCGCGTTCCTCCCACTTCCCATCTCCACGGCGCGGCAAGATGCCGCACCTCCGGAAGTGGCGCAGGACGTTCGGAACAAGCATCGCGCCACTTCCGGGGGTGCGGCTTCCAGCCGCGCCGCTGAATGTGAGATTATAGAAAACATGGGCCTTTTCTCATATTGTTCGCATTTTTGCACCCTCGCGGGAGGGATACCCACGCTCCGACATCCCATCCGCATCCCTCCCGAAATGCTCCGCCCGCAGGGCGCACCGCCCACTTGTCATTCGCCACTTGACGCAGGGCGCGGCTGAAAGCCGCACCTCACAATAAGCGGATACGCCATTTCTTGGATTGCCATTCGCCCGGGCCATCAAAAGCCGGGAAAAGCGGTCTCGCGCAGAGCAAACACGACAAGGGACGGGTTCCCGTCCATCCATCCGCCCTACCCGAACACCCGCATGCGGAAAAACCGCACCACGGCCCGGTGCCGCGTGCGGCTCCGGTTCTGGTACGGCAGCAGGCGCGAGGGCGCCCAGTGCAGCACCTCCATCTCCATCGAGAGCGCCGGCGTGTAGCGGTTGTCAAGGTACCAGGCGTAGCACAGGCCGAAGAAAATCCCGCACGGCAGGAACCCCGAATCGTGCGGCACCGCCCGCCACCACCGCAGCGGATCGCCCTCCCGCGGCTGCATCTGCGCCAGGCGCAGGAAATCCTCCAGCGCTCTCCCGCCGAGCCATCCGGTACGCTCCCCCGGCGGCAGCAGGCGTATCTCGTAGATCCGGCACGCCCCCGCCGGGTCGTCGGGCCACCGCTTCTCCGCGATGTAGCGTCCCAGCAGCGACTCGCCGAGCGCGATCGCGAAATTGGCCATCAGCGATTGCGGCGTCTCCACTGCCTGTTCGTGCAGATTGATGGAGGCGGTCTCCGGGTCGTAGTAGCCCTGGATGTTGTCCCATTCCTGGCTCCGCGCCCATTCCGCCGCCGGCACCACCTGCACGCGCCGCACGCATGCCAGGTGCTCCGCCCGGATGTCGGCGTGCTTCCACAGGAAATCTTCGAGCGCCGCCCTCAGCGAAGCGGGCCGCACCTCGATGCGCCCGAGCGCTTCGCGGCAAGCCTCCATCCGCGCGGCGGCCGTCGGCGCGCCGGAGGTCGCGGCGGGACGGATGCGCGGATGGCCTTCGGCGGCATCCGGCGGCGGAACCATCCCCTTACCCCGCCCCGCCGGGCGCGGCGCCGCAGCCGGGCGCTCCGCCAGCTCCTCGTACAGCGTCCGCAGCGCCGCCGCGAACCGCTCCGCGTCGTGGTGGAGCATCACGTCCCGCCGCCAGTGCAGGCGGTGGAACAAACTCGCCTCGACGGGCAGGACGCCCAGCGCCGCCACGCGTCCGCGGTCCAGGTGGATCGGGTGCTTGTCCTCCAGCGCGTAGTTGCGGATGATGCTCGCGGGCACCGCGTCGAGGCTCGCGCTGAGCACGGCGTCGAACAGCCCGTCGATGCCCCCGGGCACGTTCCGGCCGTAGGCCTCGATGAGTTCGCTCACCCAGAACCCGCGGCTTTCCTCGCGGAAAGACCGGTCGGTCTCGCCCTCCTGGATCCACAGGTTCGCGCCGAGCACCTTGACCGCGCGCCGGTTGGCGCGGATGGCCTCCGCCACGCCCGGCACCAGCAGGACCGGCAGGATGCTACTGTAGAGGCTGCCCGGCGCGTACACGATCAAGTCCGCCTCCCGCAGCGCCGCCAGCAACCGCGGCGACGCCGCCGGCCGCGCCGAGAACCGTATCCCCACCCGCCGCACCGCGCATCCCCGGCGGCACTGCGCCGCCAGCGCCTGCCCCGTCGCCGCCACCCCGTTGACGTACTCGTAGAACAGCATTCCCGGCACCGCCGTCGCGGGGTGCACCGTGCCCGGCGGCACGCCCAGCACCGACGCCACCTCCGCCAGCCCCCGCCGCAGCGCCGCCGCCGTGGGCGCGCGGTCCACCCTCCCCCCCGCCGCCCGGAACACGGCCGCGGCCATCAGCAGATTCCCGAAGCAGTGCCCCGGCACGAAGAGCCGCCTGCGCAACTCCGCGGGGAGCTTTCCCGCCAGCGCCGCCAGCGAGCGCCGCAGCGCGGGCGACGCGCTCCGCGCCTCCTCGGCGGGCAGCACGCGCAGCGGATTGGCCCACTCGGCGGCCGTGGGGGCGCGGTCGCCGAAGCGGTGCGAGAACACGCGCTGGAGCAGGACGGCGGCGGGGATGCCCGGACCGTACCGTCGCGCCAGCCGGGCGGGATCCATCATCGAGAGCATGACCTTGCGGAAGTCGCCGATGCCGATCATCGGGAGCCGCCGCACGAGCTGCCCGGTGCTGCCGCCGTCGTCGGTGGTGCACACGCCGACCTGCACGCGCGCGAATTCCCGCATGATGCCACGCACGCCGAACCCGTCGGGGTCGGGCCCGCCGAGGATCGTGGACAGCCCGGTCCCCCCTCCGATCACCGCCACCCGCGCGGCCGACGGCTTCTCGCCCGCCGCGCGCGGGTCCTCCTGCAACCGGGAGAGCACCCCTTCGATGCGCTGTTCGAGCGCCGTGCGGGCGGGGGACCAGCTGGCGTCGGGCGGGGGCATGGCGGTGGGGGTCAGGAGACGGAGAACACGTCGTCCATGAAGGCTTCGAGGAAGTGCGTGTTGTACTCGCCGTTGCGGTACCGCACGTCCGCCAGCAGCGCCTGCGCGACGGGCACCGTCGTCGACGGCCCCTCGATCTTGAACTCCGAGAGCGCCCGCGCCATGCGCGTCAGCGCCTCCTCTCGGGTCTTGCCGCGCGCGATGATCTTCCCGAGCATGCTGTCGTAGTACGGCGGCACCTCGTAGCCCGAATAGATGTGCGAATCGATCCGGATCCCCGGCCCGCCCGGGAAGTGCACCGCCTGGATCAGCCCCGGCGCCGGCGTGAAGTTCTTGTACGGGTTCTCCGCGTTGATCCGCACCTCGATCGCGTGGCCGCGCGGCTCGAAGTCCGAATCCCGGAACCGGAACTCCTCCCCCGCCGCCGCGCGGATCTGCAGCTGCAGCAGGTCGGCCCCCGTCACTTCCTCCGTGATCGGGTGCTCCACCTGGATGCGCGTGTTCATTTCCATGAAGTAGAACTCGCGCGCGTCCTCGTCCCACAAAAACTCGATCGTCGCCACGTTCCGCAACCCGCACGCCTTCGCGGCGCGCACCGCCGCCTTGAGCAGCTTCTTGCGGCGGTCCGGCGAGAGCGCCGGGCTGGGCGTCTCCTCCAGCAGCTTCTGGTGGCGCCGCTGGATCGAGCAGTCGCGCTCCCCCAGCGCGTACACGTGCCCGTGGTTGTCCGCCAGCAGCTGCACCTCGATGTGGCGCGCGTTGGTGACGAGCTTCTCCACGTACACCTCCGCGTTGCCGAACGCCCTCTCCGCCTCCGTCGCGGCCGCCGCGAACCCCTGCACCAGCTCCTCGTCGTTGCGCGCCGTGCGCATCCCCTTGCCGCCGCCCCCCGCGACCGCCTTGACCAGCACCGGATACCCCAGCCGCCGCGCGACGCGCAGCGCCTCGTCCGCCGTCGCGACCGTCCCGTCGCTGCCCGGCGTCACCGGCACCCCCGCCGCGCGCATCATCTCGCGCGCCTTCGACTTGTCGCCCATCTCCCGGATGTTCCGGGGCGAGGGCCCGATGAACGCGATTCCGCACTCCTCGCAAATCTCCGCGAAGTGCGCGTTCTCCGACAGGAAGCCGAACCCCGGGTGGATCGCGTCCGCCCCCGTGACCTCCGCCGCGCTGATGATGTTCGAAATCTTCAGGTAGCTTTCCGCCGCCGGGGCCGCGCCGATGCACACCGACTCGTCGGCCAGCTGCACGTGCAGGCACGACTCGTCGGCCTGCGAATGCACGGCGATCGTGTGGATGCCCATCTCCCGGCAGGCGCGGATGACCCGCACCGCAATCTCGCCGCGGTTGGCAATCAGGATCCGCTTGAACATGGCGGGACGGGCCTCAGGCCTTGCCAACCAGGAACAGAGGCTGCCCATACTGGACGGCCATCGCATTGTCCACCAGCACCTTCTTGATGACGCCGCTCGTCTCGGCCTTGATTTCGTTCATGACCTTCATCGCCTCGATGATGCCGACGACCGTGTCCTTCGTCACGGTGCTGCCGACCTTGACGAACGGGTCCGCGTCGGGCGACGACGCCCGGTAGAAGGTTCCCACCAGCGGCGCAGTGATCTTCTCGCCCTCCTCCTGGGCGGGGGCGGGCGCGGGGGAGGGTGCGGCCGGGGCGGCCGCCGCGGGGGCGGGTGCGGCGGCGGCGTGCGCCGCCGGGACGGCGGCCGCGGCCCCGCGCCGCTTGAGCGACAGCTTGAAGCCGTCTTCCTCGATCGCGAACTCGTCCAGCCCCTCGTCCTTCATCAGGGCGATGACCGATTTGATTTGTTCCATGTTCATATAGAAGAAACTCCTTGCCCGGCATCCCGGGCATGCTCCCTGCAAGTAAACCAATCCCCACCCTCCCCCGCAACACAAAAATCCGCCCCGCCGGGAATCCCGCGGCAACGCCGTTTTTTCGGGAAAAACGTTTTTCCTTGTTGCGCGAGGGAAGCGGGTTTGGTATTTTCCGCCGCGTTTTGCAAAAGGAAAAGACAGGAACGTATGGCGAAAGAGAATGATTTGGTAACCGTGTCCGGCGAAGTCATCAAGGTGCTGCCGGCGACCATGTACCGCGTGCGCCTCGACGGCGGGCACGAAATCCTCGGACACATTTCGGGGAAAATGCGCAAGCATTTCATCAAGATCACGACGGGCGACCGCGTCACCGTGGAAATCAGTCCGACCGACCTGACCAAGGGCCGCATCACCTTCCGCGAAAAGACCTGACCGTCCCCCCCATCCCCTCCCCTTTCAAAAAACGCCGGCATCCGGCAAAGGAGCAACAACATGAGCATAGTCAGCGAGTTCCGCGAGTTCGCGGTCAAGGGCAACATGGTCGACATGGCCGTCGGCATCATCATCGGCGGCGCGTTCGGCAAAATCGTCAATTCCCTCGTTTCCGACATCGTCATGCCCCCTCTGGGCTACCTGATGGGCAAGGTCGATTTCAAGGATTTGGCCATCAACCTCGGCCAGAATCCCGAAACCAGCGAACCGCTGGTCAAGATTTCCTACGGCCTGTTCATCCAGAACCTCGTCGATTTCCTCATCGTGGCCATCTGCCTGTTCTTCATCGTCAAGGGCATCAACGCCATGCGCCGCAAAAAAGACGCCGCCGACGCGGAGGCCCCGAAGGCCTGAACCGCCCCCCATCGCATCATGCACGCAGTTGTCCTCCCGGGAGGACAACTTTTTTTTTGTCCTTCGGGCATGATGCCGGCCTTCGCGGTTCTTCGGGAATCATAGTGGACGGGGAGGATTGCCGAGAGATTGTGGAGAGATATTTGGCGAATGGAGAGTGCGCGAGAGCGGTTTGAGAAATGATGTGTCCGTTTGGAGAGGGCCGCGCTCTGTCGCGGCCGCGCGAACGGTGTGTCCCTATCATGCCCCTGAAGCGTCCTGTGGAGACGGCCCGGACGGAGCCGGGCCCTCCTCTGATGCGACCACACTATTTTTGAAACCGCTCTAGAGCAAATTAAGAAAAAGTGTAGTCGCAAGCCGGGGAGGGCCCGGCTTCGTCCGGGCCTGGTTTTTCGTCCTTGCACACGGCCGCGACAAAGCGCGGCCCTCCCGAAACGGCTACAGCATTTCTTAAA
>JAFYAC010000126.1 GCA_017540905.1 Kiritimatiellia bacterium
CCCCTCCCGGCAACCTCCGTGTCTCCTTCCTCCGCGCGCTCCGTGTTTGCGCCGCAGGCAGAGGAGAAAGGAGAGCGAGCGGGCTTGTCCCATGGGTGGGCGGAGCTTGTCTGATCAGCATTCGGGACTGCCCGCCCTACCACACGCAGCCGAGAAATACGAATGTTTTGACCTTACGATGTACTAGAAGAGGCCGTGGATGAGGCGGTGGGCGACGCTGCCGGGGGATGGGGTGGGGGGGAGGCGGGCGGGGTCGAACCAGGCGGCTTCGAGGAGTTCGCTTTCCTGGACGCGGATGGTGCCGGAGACGCAGCGGGCGGTGAAGGCGAGCATGAGCTGGTTGGGGAAGGGCCAGTGCTGGCTGCCGCGGTAGCGGACGGAATCGACTTCGAGGCCGGTTTCCTCGCGGACTTCGCGGTGGACGCATTCCTCGGCGGTTTCGCCGGTGTCGACGTGCCCGGCGATGCAGGCGTAGATGTCGCGGTCGCGGTAGGCATGGCGGGCGAGCAGGATTTTGCCGTCCGGGCGCTCGACGCGCACGATGACGGCCGGGGAGACGTCGGGCCAGACCACGTTCCCGCAGGCCGTGCACTGGCGCGCGATTTCCACGGGGTGCTCGGCCATGGGGGCGCCGCAGCAACCGCAGAAGCGCGTTTGCCGGCGCCAGTTGAGGAGGCCGAGGGCGCGTCCCGCGACGGGGCCCCAAGGGGAGCCGGAGCCGAGGAGCGTGCGGTAGGTGCCCCAGAGGCAGCCGGGGGGCGGCAGGGCGGGGTCGGCACCGGGAAGGCGCCCGACGGGCAGGGACTGGGGCCGCATGGAGAAGACGTCTTCGGCGCGGGCGACGGCCTCCCGGGCCCAGTCGTCCGGGGCGGCGGCGGGGGAGCCGTCGGATTCGGAGAGAAGGATGTCGCCGCGTCCACGGAACCAGAGTCGCGGAAGCGGGGCGGGGGAAGGGTCGGAACCAGGGGCGCCGGTGAGGGTGGCGTTTGGGGAGGGCATGTCAACCCTCGGGCGCGGGCGCGGCAGACCCGTCGGGAGGCGGGGGGGGAAGGCCGCCGACGAAAGCTTCCCAGCGGGCCATGGTATCGAAGTCGACGATGTGTTCGATCTGGCAGGCGGTGTCGGAGGCTTTTTGGGCGTCGAGGCCGAGCCGGTCGCGGAAGAACGCCTCGAGGAAGCTGTGGCGGCGCTGGACTTCTTCGGCGATGCGTTCGCCGGAAGGGGTGAGGACGATGGGATAGTTCTTGCGGTACTGGATGTGGCCCTGGCGGGCGAGAATCTGGAGGGCGCGGGAGACGGAAGGCATCGTGACGCCGAGGCGGCCGGCGATGTCCCGGGTGTGGGCGTGTCCGTGGCCGGCGATGAGCGCTCGGATGGCTTCGAGGTAATCCTCGAGGCTGGAGGAAACGCGCTGGCTGGACGGGGGCGGGGCGGACTTCATGGGGGAGGGATCAGGTGGGGGGTTCGACGGGGGTGGGGTTGGCGTAGAGGATGCCGGAGCCCGTGAAGTCGATGCGGAAGGGGACGTGAAGGAGGCCGGAGAGGGCGGTCCTGACGGCGGCACGGCGGTCGGGCGGGACGAAGAGGAGCAGGAATCCGCCGCCGCCGGCCCCGGCGATCTTGCCGCCGAGGGCGCCGGCGGCGCGGGCGGCGGTGTACATGGCGTCGATTTCGGGGGTGCTGACGCGCGAGGAGAGCGAACGCTTGAGCATCCAGCTCTCGTGGAGGAGGCGGCCGAAGTCGCCCATGGGGCCGGTGCCGCGGAGGATGCGCAGGCCTTCGGGGACCATGGCGGCCATTTCGGAAAGTTCGCGGGTCTTGCGGGGGATGTTGCCGAGCTGCTCGGCGACGACTTTGGAGGCGTAGCGGGAGAAGCCGGTGAAGAAGAGCATGAGGGAGGACTCGAATTCGGCCAGGCGGCCGGCGGAGAGGCCGACGGGCGTGACCGAGATGGCGCCATCGGGGGCGAAGGCGATGTGGTTGAGGCCGCCGAAGGCGGCGGCGGTCTGGTCCTGGGAACCGACATTCTCCCGGCAGAGGTCGCGCTCGAGGTGGATGGCTTCGATCGCGAGCTGCATGGGGGAGGGGGCGGGATGGCCGAGCAGGCGGTGGAGTGCGTTGAGGAGGCCGACGGCGAAGGAGGAGCTGGTGCCGAGGCCGGTCATCTTGGGGAGGTCGCCGTCGTGGTGGATTTCGATGCCGTCGGTTATGCCGAGATGGCGGAGGCATTCGCGGACTGCGGGATGGCGGATGGAGGCGTTGTCGGGAACGTCCTCGATGCGGGAATAGACGATGCGGGAACGGTGCTCGAAGAACGGCGGGAGCCAGCGGCAGGTGAGGTGGCAATAGCGGTTGATGGCTGCGGAGAGGACGGCCCCGCCGTGCCCGGCGTACCACTCGGGGTAGTCGGTGCCGCCGCCGAAGAAGGAGAGCCGGTACGGGGTGCGCGAGATGATCATGGGTGCGCCCCGGTGCGGCCAAACGGGTGTTTTGAGAGCGGATGCATGCCGCGTGCATAGCACAGGGAGGGCCCAGGGGAAAGCAAAATGCGGGAGGGGGCGGGGGAACGGCATTGCGCGGTCAAGGAAAGCGCTTCTGCGGCACCCCGAAATTTGGATGGAAAGAGCGGGGGAATGGGGGTAGAAGGGAAGGCATGAACTACTGTCCCATAGCGAGCGTGCTGGGGTTCATCCTCAGTCCGGACAAGAAGCGGGTCCTGATGGTCCACAGGATTTCGCGGGAGTCCGACGAACAATTCGGCAAGTACAACGGTCTCGGGGGCCACATGGAGCGCGACGAGGACCTGGCGTCGGCGCTGGTCCGCGAAATCCGCGAGGAGAGCGGGCTGGAGGTCGTGCGCATGTCGCTGCGCGGGAGCATCAACTGGACGGGGTTCGGCCCGAAGGGGGAGGACTGGATCGGGTTCGTGTTCCTCGTGGAGGAGACGCGCGGCGAGCCGGTGATGCACAACGAGGAGGGGCCTTTGGAATGGGTCGAGATCGAACGCATCCCGGAGCTGCCGATGTGGGAGGGCGACAAGTACTTCATGCCGCTGGTGTTCGACGGGGACCCGCGCCCGTTCCATGGGTTCATGCCGTACCGCGACGGGCGTCCGGTGGGGTGGTCGTACACGCGCTTCTGAGGGGGCGATGGAAGCCGGGGAAACAGCCGTCGCCGTCGCGTCCGCCGCCGCCGGCGCGTTGCCGGGGAAACTGGACCGCAAGACGCTGCTGAACGTCGACTACGACCACTACAAGCTGGCGGACGGCGGGGACCTGTACGTGACGCGCTACGGGCGGCCGTTCCTGGCGCACCTGGTGCCGGACCGGTGGTACGAGAAGGAGTGGTTCCGCAAGAGCCGCGAGAAACTGTGCGGGACCTCGCGCGTGTACAAGGTGCAGACCAAGCCGGTGGACGGCCATTCCAAGGCGCTGGTCGTCAAGTGGTGCCGCGTGGGGGAGACGGTGCCGGTGGACACCTTCACGCTGAACAAGTTCATCGAGGCGGAGTTCAATTCGCCCTACGAGGAGTTTTCGCTCCTGATGGAGATGCGCGCGAGGACCCGGCCCGGCGTCATCCGGACGCACAAGCCGCTGGCCATCTACGTGCCGGCGAAGCGGCTGGAGCTGTGGCAGACCGGGCGCTCGCAGTCGAAGATGGCGCAGAAGAAGGCGAAATTCCGGGACGTGGAACTCGACATCAACCGCCAGTACATCCTGATCTACGAGTGGATCAAGGGGGTCGCCAGCACCGACCCCGCCGCCGCCGAGGCCGCCGCGCGCACGCCGCCGCCCCCGCCGGAGGAGGACGCCCTGCCGGCGGGCGCGCCCCGCCTGCCGCCACCGGCCTTCTCCTTCGCGCCGCCGGTGCCGTTCCCCACGGCGATGCTGCGCCGATCCATCCGGGACATGTGGCAGACGGGGTTCCGCGTGCTCGACGTCAAGCCCGAGCACGTCATCGTGCGGCCGCTGCCCGACGGGACGCTGTTGCGGGGGCGCGACGGGCTGCCGGCCTACGCGCTGGTGGATTTCGAGCTGCTGGCGCGCACGCCGGGATACGAGGACGCCGTGAAGCGGTCCCGCCGCCAGGACTACCTCGAACGGCAGCGCGACCGTTTCGCGCAGGCGCCCGCCTTCCCCGAACACCTGCACAGCGTAAACATTTTCGGGGTCGATTACGTGCACGGCGACTGCGGCTCGACCAACGGCAAGCTGTGGGTGGTGGGGCGCGACCCGCTGCTGTTCGACTACTTCCAGCCCGAGCGCTGGCGCCGCACGCCGCGCGAGAGCCTTTCCGACACCCAGCAGGTGTACAGCACCACCACCAAGGACGAAATCCATCTTGTGTGGAAGGTTTCGCACGTGGGGGACCGGCCGGAACCCGAGGAGTCCACGCCCGCGCACATGGCGTACGGCTACAATTCGCCGTTCGAGGAGTTCGCGTTCGCGATGCGCCTGGCGGCCGCCGGGGTGCCGACCACCTACCCGCGTGCCATCTACATGCTCGGCAACCAATCCACGCTGCCGCCGGAAATCCTCGATCCACGCCGCTATCTCACCCACGCCGGCATCCTCATGCCCGACGGCGAGCCGGTGCTGCAGCGGTCGCGCAACTACATCGTGATCTGGGGCTACTGGAACGGGCTCGACGAGGTGCTTGCCTCCGCCGGGGCCGCCGACGGAGTCGCGGGGAACGCCGAAAAGCCAGCGCCCTTCTGCCGCGGCGTGAACGCCGCGCGGGCACTCGAACAGGGCCTCATCGACGCGGCCATGCACGACCGGCTCATGGACAAGATGGCGCGGCTCCTGGCCAGCGCCGGGTTCGAAAGCACCATGCCGCGGGACACGCACTTCCTGCTGACGCTGCTGCCCGACGGGACCCTCCAGCTGGACCCCGACGGGACACCCGTGCTGAGGGTTTGCAATTTCGAGTTCCTGCGGCCGCTGGACGGGTGAGGGGAGGCCGCAGGGGGGGGCTTTGGGGAGGGACCGCCCGGGAGCGGGCGGCATACAAGACCGCCTGTACAGCGTAAAGGTCATTCTTTCGCATGTTTTCGGGGATAGGGCGGCGAGTCCCTTCGCCGCCGTGCGCCTGTCGGGCGCATGGATTTGCCTTCATGCCGCCCCCCCTTTCGCACGGCGGGCAGGGGACTGCCCGCCCTACCCGCGGCCGGCAAAAACGAATGTTTGGACTGTATGCTGTACTAGAGCGGGTTCAGATTTTCCGCAGCTTCCCGGAAGTTTGCCAAACCGCATCCTGGAAGGGCCCGGCTTCGTCCGGACCGTGTCCACAGGGCTCTTCAGGGACATGCCTGCGACACACCGTTTGCACGGCCGCGACAAAGCGCGGCCCTCCCAAAACGGCCATATATTGTTTCGTGCCCCACTTTGGCACTGCTCCACCGCGGACGCGCGGAAGCGCGTCCCTCCATATGGAGCGTGCCCCGGGAAGGTCGCGCTTCCGCGCGACCATGTGGTTGGAAAACGGCTGGGAGGTGCGGCTTTCAGCCGCGCCATGGACTTGGACAAACGGCGCGGCTGAAAGCCGCACCTCCCAAAATGCGGATACACCATTCCTTGAACCGCCCTGGATTGGGCGGGGGGGCGGGTCAGGCGCCGCGGCCTTCGCGGCGCAGGTCGGCGGCAAAGGCGGCGATGCGGCGCATGGATTCGCGGATCTGGTCCATGCCGGTGGCGTAGGCGCAGCGGAGGAAGCCGGCGCCGGAACGGCCGAAGGCGTCGCCGGGGACCGCCGCGACCTGGTGCTCTTCGAGCAGGCGCAGGGCGAATTCCTCGGAGGTGAGGCCAAAGCCGCCGATGTAGGGGAAGGCGTAGAAGGCGCCGGCCGGGGTGTGGCAGGGGATGCCCATCTCGCCGAAGGCCGCGATGAGGTAGCGGCGGCGGCGGTTGTACTCGGCCACCATCTGCTCCACCGCCTCGTCGCCGCGTTCCAGGGCTTCGGCGGCGGCGCGCTGGCCGGTGGTCGGGGCGCTCATGATGGAGTACTGGTGGAGCTTCATCATGTTTTCGAGGATGTCCGCCGGGGCGCACGCGTAGCCGATGCGGAAGCCGGTCATGGCCCACGCCTTCGACATGCCGTGGAGGAAGACGGTGCGCTCCTTCATGCCCGGGATGGAGACGAAGCTGACGTGGCGGGAGTCGTAGGTGAGCTCGGCGTAGATTTCGTCGCTGACGAGCGTGAGGTCGTGCGCGATGCAGAAGTCCGCGATGTCCTCGACGTCGGCGCGAGAGAGGACGGCGCCGGTGGGGTTGCAGGGGAAGTTCAGCAGGAGGACGCGGGTCCTGGGCGTGACCGCCGCCTCGAGCATGGGGCGCGTCAGGCGGAAGTCGTCCTCGCGGCGGGTCTCGACGCAGACGGGGACGCCGCCGGCCATGACGATGGTGGGGCGGTAGCTGACGAAGCAGGGCTCGTGGTAGATGACTTCGTCGCCGGGATTGAGGAGCGTACGCATGGCGACGTCGAGGGCTTCGCTGACGCCGACGGTGACGAGCACTTCGCGCTCCCAGTCGTATCCGGCGCCGAAGCGGCGGGCGACGTAGCGGCAGATGGCCTGGCGGAGGACGGGTTCGCCGCGGTTCGCGGTGTAGTGGGTGGCGCCGCGCTCGAGCGACCACATGGCGGCCTCGCGGATGCGCCAGGGGGTGTTGAAGTCGGGTTCGCCGACGCCGAGGGAGATGACGTCCTTGCGGCCGGCGACGATGTCGAAGAACTTGCGGATGCCGGAGAAGGGAAGGTCGCGGACGTGCTTGGCGACGCGGGAACGGGCGGGGGCTGGGGTGGGGGGCATGGGGGAGGCTCCGGGGGTGGCGGGCTACGGGCTGACCTGGAGGCGCTCGTCGTGCTGGACTTCGCCGGCCATCAGGACGCCGTCCTCCTTGTAGGTCTTGAGCATGAAGTGGGTGCCGGTGGAGAGGACGCCGTCGAGCGTGGAAAGGCGTTCGCTGACGAAGGAGGCGACCTGGCGGAGGTTCTTGCCCGCCACGAAGAGGAGGAGGTCGTACTTGCCGCTCATGAGGTACATGTTCTCGACTTCGTCGAAGCCGCTGATGCGGCGCGCGATGCGGTCGAAGCCGCCCTCGCGCTCGGGCTGCACGCGGACCTCGATGACGGCGGTGACGCGGTCGTCCGCGGTGACGTCGTCGCTGATCATCGCGCGGTAGCCGCGGATGACGCCGTCGCGTTCGTAGCGGTCGATGCGTTCGGCGACGTCGGCGGGCGTGGTGCCGAGCTCGCGGGCAAGGTCTTCGACGCTGGTGCGCGCGTTGTTCCTCAAAAGGGTGAGAAGTTCGTCCATGGTGATTCTCCTATAAAGCAGGGATGCATCCTAGCGGCCCGGGGGCGGGATGCCAACAACCATTTCGGGGTCGGCCGCGGAACGGCAGGCCCCGTCGGGGCGGGTGGGTCAGGGGATGGTGACTTGGAGGCCGCCGAACCAGGAGGTGTTGGTGGGGAAGGGGAGGAGGGCGGTGGGGGCGCCGCGGCCAAGGGTGTTGGTGGTGAAGGATTGGGTGAGGTCGGTGGTCCAGAGGAGGTTGTAGAGG
>JAFYAC010000063.1 GCA_017540905.1 Kiritimatiellia bacterium
TCGACGGCCACCCGCAGTACTCCCCCCGCCGCCCTTTCCCTCCGCTCCTCACTCGCAATCCACAAGCCATCTTCCTCCGGGCGGCACCCCCCTCTCGGAGGGGGGGAATGCTCGCGCGCTTTCCATTCTCCAAGTATCTCTCCACGATCTCTCGGCAACCCTCCCCATCCACTATAATTCCCGAAGAACCACATTTCCGGCAGGTTTTCCATCTCCATGAAACTTGCGGGCGGGACGCCAGCGCCCCCGGAATCCGCACGCTTTCCCATCCGTTTCCCGGCCGTCGACCGATTGGGGCGGTGTGCCTTGAAAGAGTTGTTCCGTGCTGCCCAGGTTGTCTCTTTTGCAAGCAATCCGGCGGTGACGGGTTGGCCGAAAACAAAATGGGCCGCGGCGACGAGGGCCAAGCCCAGGAGGCCGAAGACGATCGAAGATACACCTTCCGGCGGCGGAATGCACGGGAACGGAAATCCGCGGACATCCGGGGCTTTACCGGGCTTTACCTGCGGGCGGTTTTCGGGTATCGTAAAGGGCAATTATGGAAAGGATTCTGCCATGAGACATTTGCTGACGCTGGAAGACTGGCCGCGGGAACAGATCGCGGAGGCCATCGCGATGGCGCGCGAGGTGAAGGCCCATCCGGCGAAATACGCCGACAGCCTGCGCGGCAAGACGCTGTGCATGATTTTCGAAAAGCCGTCGCTCCGCACGCGCCTCTCCTTCGAGACGGGCATGACGCAGCTGGGCGGGCACGCGATCTATTACGACACCTCCCGGTCGCCGCTGGGCGCGGGCAAGGAGTCGATCGGCGACACGATGCAGACGATGTGCCGCTACGTGGACATCATCATGGCCCGCCTCTTCAAGCACGAGGACCTGCTGGAAATGGCGAAGTACGCGACGGTGCCGCTCATCAACGCGCTGACGAACTATTCGCATCCGGGGCAGATCATCGCGGATCTGCAGACGGTGGAGGAGCATCTGGGGCGGCTGGAGGGGCTGAAGATCGCCTACTTCGGCGACGCCTTCAACAACGTGACGCACTCGCTGATGTTCGCGTGCCCCAAGATGGGGATGCACCTGGTCGTGGCGTGCCCGGAAGGGGCGGAGTACGAGCCGGACCCGGCGGTGCTGGCGTCGGCGCAAAAATTTGCGGCGGCGGCCGGCGTGCCGCTGGAGGTGGTCCACGACGCGGCGGAAGCGGCGCGCGGCGCGGACGTGCTCTACACCGATTCGTGGATGAGCTACCACATTCCGCCGGAGCAGAAGGAGGCGCGCGTGGCAAAGTTCTCGCCGTACCGCGTGACGGAGGAGCTGCTGGGGCTGGCGAAGCCGTCGGCGGTGTTCCTGAACTGCCTGCCGGCGATCCGCGGAATGGAGCAGACGGCGGGGGTGATCGACGGGCCGCAGTCGGTGGTCTTCGACGAGGCCGAGAACCGCATGCACGTGCACAAGGCGCTGATGCTGCTGCTCCTGCGCGAAGCGGGCCGCATCTGAGGCAACGGACGGAAGCGCCCCCATGAGCCCCCTGGCCACCGACATCCTTCTCGAACGGTTCGACGCCGTCGCCTGCCCCAACTGCAGCCAGCAGCTGGACGTCTCGGACCGCGACCCGTTCACGCCGGTACGCTGCCCCGCCTGCGGGACGGAGTTCCAGGTGCCGGCGCGGTTCGCGAATTTCCTGCTGATCGACCAGCTGGGCAAGGGCGGCATGGGGGCGGTCTACAAGGCGTACGACGAGACGCTCGGCCGCACGGTGGCGCTCAAGGTGATGCAGCAGAGCATCGGGCAGGACCGGTCGTTCGTGGACCAGTTCTTGCAGGAAGCGCGCGCGCTGGCGGCGATCAACCATCCGAATATCGTCCAGATCTACAGCTACGGCGAAGAGAACGGCCAGCCCTACATCGTGATGGAGCTGGTGGACGGCGACCGGCTGGACCGCATCCATTCCAAGCAGAAGGTGCTCGACGAGGAGTTCGTCCTCAAGATGGCCCTGCAGGTCATCGGCGGCCTCCAGGCGGCGAACGCGGCGGGCATGACGCACGGCGACATCAAGCCGGCCAACATCCTCTTCGACCGCGCGGGCAACGCGAAGGTCGCCGACTTCGGCCTCGCGCGCCTCAACGGCCAGAAGCCCAAGCCGGGCGAAATCTGGGGCACGCCCTACTACGTCGCGCCCGAAGTCGTCCGCGGCCAGGCGCCGAACGCCGGCAGCGACATCTACTCGCTCGGCGGCACCCTCTACCACATTTTGACCGGCGAGCCGCCCTTCAACGGCGAGACCGTCACCGACACCGTCCTGCTGCGCTTCAAGGAGCCCGCGCCCGACCCGCGCGAGTTCAAGCCGACGCTCAGCGCGCGCACGTCGCAGATCCTTCTGCGGATGCTGGAGATGGACCCGTTCGCGCGGTATCCGACCTTCGCGTCGCTTGCCAAGGACGTCGAAGGCGCGCTGGCCGACCTCAAGGAAAGCAAGGCGCCGAAGAAAAAGAAGCCGTCGGTGCTGGTCCCTATCCTAATTGCGCTGGTGGCCATCGCGGCCATCGGGGCGGGCACGTGGATCGGGATGAACGCCGCCGCCGAGAAGCGCGCCGAGCGCGAAAAGAAAGAACAGTTCGAGCGCGACCTCGCCGAGGGGCGGCTCGTCCAGCGCTACATCCACGGCAAGATGACGTACGTGCGCGTCAATCCCGGCAATGCCGGCGACGGCACTTCCTCCGCCGCGTCCGGCGGCGGCGACGCCGCGGCGGCCGCCGCGCCCGTCCAGACCCACTGGGAACTGGCGGCGGTGGGCGACACCGACATCCTGGGGAGCGACGAAGTCAGCGAATTCCGCGACCGCAGCGTCCTGACGCTCCGCGCCGGCACCGGCGAACTGGAGAAGGCCACCAAAATCTACCTCCGCTTCTCCCTCGAAGGCATCGACAAGGCGCGCCTGGGTGACGCCGCCATCCGGCTGACCGCCGGACGCAAGGGCCAGGCCAAGTCGCGGGACAACTCCTACAAGATCCACGTCTGGGCCCTCAACGAGCCGCGCGCGTGGGACGACGACGTACGCTGGAGCGCCGCGCCGGGCAACATCGCCGGCGACGCGTGCCACCTCGACCCCGACCAGGCGACGCTGCTGGCCGTCTTCGGCCGCATCCCGGCCAATCCCGAGCCGGGGACGAAGGTAGAGATCCCGCTCGAGCGCGACAAGTTCGCCAAGTTCATCCGCGCGTATCCGTCCGACGACCTGACGCTGGTCGTCACGGCCGACACGGCCACCGACCAGCGCGGCGGCTGGCGCTTCACCGCCCGCGAAGACAGCGGCCACGCGCCGCCGACGCTGGTGCTGGACGCGCGGCGGAAGTAGGGGGGGCGGGTCGCCGTGCGCTGTCCCAAGTGCGCCCAGGACAAGGACAAGGTCGTCGATTCGCGCACCCTGGAGGAAGGCGGGGCCATCCGGCGGCGGCGCGTGTGCCTGGCGTGCGGGCACCGTTTCACCACCTACGAGCGGGTGGCCGCGCCGGCACTGATGGTCCTCAAGCGCGACCAGCGGCGCGAAGCGTTCGATTCCGCCAAGTTGCAGCGCTCCATCGCCTATGCCGTGGCCAAGCGCCCGGTCCCGCCGCAGCAGGTCGAGGCCATGGTCGCCGACATCCGCCGCGAGGTCGAAGAGGAAAGCGGGGCCGACGCCCTCGTCCCGAGCACCGTCATCGGCCGGAAAGTTCTCCTCCGCCTGGAAAAGCTGGACGAAGTGGCCTATCTCCGCTACGTCTCCATCTACCGCCGGTTCCGCGACGCGGCCCAGTTCTTCTCCGAAATCGAGAACCTCATCGGCCGCAACTGAGGCGCCGCGGAGGGGCGAAGTTTTTGGTCCCGGGGGGAATTTGGAGCGGGCCGAGAAATGGTGTGGCCGTTCCGGAGGTCGGGCCCTACCGGGGGGCGCGCACGACGAGAAATCGCAAGGTTTTCACCTGGCAACTCCCTTGTCCCGCCACCTGTTCCACCGCGGACGCGCAGAAGCGCGTCCCTCCCCGTGGAGAACGTACAGAGGCATCCTGGGAGGGCCCGGCTTCGTCCGGGCCGTGTCCACAGGGCTCTTCAGGGACATACCTGAAACACTCCGTTCGCGCGGCCGCGACAAAGCGCGGCCCTCCCAAGACGGCCACATTGTTTCGTATCCCTCTCTGGCACCCTCCCCCCTACCGCCGCGCGGAAGCGCGTCAGAGCGCCCCGGGAAGGCCGTGCTTCCACGCGGCCATGTGGCAGGGAAACGGCTGGGAGGTGCGGCTTTCAGCCGCGCCATGGACTTGGGGATGTGGCGCGGCAGGATGCCGCACCCCCGGAAGTGGCGCAAGACCTTCGGAACAAGCATCGCACGACTTCCGGAGGTGCGGCTTCCAGCCGCGCCGCTGGATGGGAGATTATGAGCGAACATTGGCAATTTCGGCAGGTTTTCCATCTCCATGCACCCCGCGGGCGGGACGCCCGCACCCCCAGAAGCCATGCGCTTTCCATCCGTTTCCCCGCAATGTCCGCCCGCAGGGCGCACTGACCACTTGTCACTTGTCACCCGCAAGGCGGGGATGGTCAGGCCTGGAGGCCGGAGGTGAGTTCGAAGACGGCCATGAGCATGCTGATGGCGACGAAGCCGACGCCGGCGGCGATGAAGAGCATCATCACGGGTTCGAGGATGGTCGTGAAGACTTTCACCGCGCGGTCGAGTTCGGCGTCGTAGCGCAGGCCGATGTGGTCGAGGGCGCCCGTGATGTCGCCGCTTTCTTCGCCGATCGCCAGCATGTCGGTCAGGAGGCGCGGGAAGACGCCGTTCTGGGCCAGGGGGCGGGAGATGCTGGAGCCGTCGGTGACTTTGTCGCGGGCGTCGCGGATGGCGTGGGCGATGTGGACGTTGCCGACGGTGTCTTCGACGATGCTCAGGGCCTGGAGGACCTGTACGCCGTTGGCGAGGAGGGTGCCCAATGTGTGGGCGAAGTTGGCGAAGGCGTTGGCCTTGACGATGTTGCCGATGGCTGGAAGGCGCAGGGCGACGCGGTCTTTCCAGTCGATCCCCGCCGGGGTGCGCAGGGCGCGGCGGATGAGCCAGACGAGGAGGGCGATGCCGCCGGCGATGGCCCATCCGTATTTGACGAAGGCGGCGCTGATGCCGATGAGGACGCGCGTGGGGAGGGGAAGCTGTCCGCCGAGGTCTTCGAACATCTGGGAGAAGGTCGGAATGACGAAGACCATCATGAAGATCATGGCACCGAAGCCGATGACGGCGACGATGCAGGGATAGACGAGGGCCATCCCGACTTTTTCGCGGGCGGCGAGGACGCGGTCGTAGTGGCCGACGAGGCGTTCGAGGACGCTCGGGAGCTGTCCGGAGGCTTCGCCGGCGCGCACCATGCTGACGTACAGGGTCGGGAAGCTCTCGGGGTATTTGGCCAGGGCGCTGGAGAGGGAGGCACCCGCGACGATGTCGTCGCGCAGGGCGGTGACGATGGCGTCCTGGGCCTTGCCGGTCTTGCGGGTGGAAAGGGAGTGCAGGGCGTTGCCGAGGGTCATGCCGGAGGTGAGCAGGTCGGTGAGTTCGCGGGTGAAGAGTTGGAGTTCCTTGAGTTTCATCTTGGGCCGGCGGGGGGCGCTGCCGAAGGTGAAGAGGGAGGTGCCGCTGGTGGAGGAGGCGGTGCTGGCGGCGGACTTGGTCTTGGCGGCGGGGGGGCGGCGTCCGCGGAGGGAGGCGGGAAGGGGTTTGGAAGGGGCTTTGGCGGGGAGCTTGGACGGGGCTTTGGCGGAGGGTGAAGAGGGAGAGGAGGATGCGGCGGGGGGCGGGGCGGCGCCGCCCGCGCCGCCGCCCGCGTCGTCGCGGATGGTGATGGGGACGAGGCCGCGGCGGGTGAGGAGGGCCATGGCGGCGCGCTTGTCGGCGGCGTCGAGGGTGCCCTCCTGGCGGGCGCCGTCGCGGGATTTGGCGGTGTAGCGGAAGGTGGCCACCGGTCAGGCTTTCATTTCGCCGCCGGGAGGCGCGAGTCGCACAAGTCGGCGAGGGTGCAGCCGCCGAGGCCGCGCGCGACGTCGTTTTCCATGCGGGTGAGCAGGCGGCCGCAGTCGGTCTTGGAGGCGAGGCCGTCTTCGAGGACCTTGGGGATGCCGCCGAAGGAGGTGAAGGTTTTCACGAAGTCGTGGACGGGCACTTTGTCGAGGCGGCAGTTGACGACGAAGCCGGAGTCGCTGTCCTCGTCCTTGACGAAGTAGCCGATCTGCACCAGCACGTCCAGGACCGACCGGACGAGGCGGATGGGCACGCGGTAGCGGGTGGAGAAGGCCGCGGGGTTGAAGCGGGTGTGTTGCTCCTCGGCCTGGACCTGGCCCGCTTCGCGCACCATCATGAGGGCGACGAGGACGCGCGTGCGGAGGCTGGCGGTGTCGGCGGCGTTGCCTTCGAGGTAGTAGGAGTCGGCGTTCTGCAGGGCGTAGGCGAGCTCGACGCCGAGCAGCAGGATGACCCACGTGACGTAGAGCCAGAACATGAAGACCGGGATCGCCGCGAACGCGCCGTAGATGCGGCTGCGCGCCGCGACGCCGATGGACATCACCATGAACAGGCGCATCCACGCCAGGAACGCCGCCGTCGTCACCAGGCTGCTGAACACCGCGGATTTCCAGTGGACGGTCGTGTTCGGCACGAACGAGTACAGGCACCAGACCGCCACCCACACGAGGCCGAAGAGGTAGATGGCCTGCAGCCACGTCGTGGCGGCGCCGCCGAAGAACTGCTGGCTGATGACCAGCCGCGCGCGCAGGGTGCCCGCCAGGATGAGGAGCGTCGGGACGAGGACCAGCACGCTCGTGTAGCTCATGATCTGCTTGGCGATGGAGCGGTTCTTGCGGACGTTCCAGACGCGGTTGAAGCTCTGCTCGACGTTCGCCAGTAGCAGGATCGCGGTGAGCGTGAAGAACGCCGCGCCGATCGTCCCCAGCGCGGAGACGTTGATGCCCTCGACCATCTCGATGAGTTTTTCGACGAACTGCTGGAACTGCTCCGGCATCTGCGCGAGCCACGCCGACGACTTGATCGCCTGGAGCCGCTCCTCGCCGTAGCCGGCGCCCTTCAGGAAGGCGAACGCCACGGTCAGCACCGGCACCAGCGACGTCATCGTCACGAACGTCAGCGACGAGGCGTGGATGAACAGGTCGTCGTCCATGTAGCCGCGGAAGAGCAGGTATACCACGCGCACCGCCTTCGCCAGCAGCCCCGGCTTGCCCTCGCCCTCCGCGATCTCCCACGGCTGGAGCGCGCGCTTCACGAAGGTCGTCGCGTTCGTCCAGCGTTCTTTCATCGTCATGATCCGGTCCTTTCGGTTTCGGCGGGTTCCGGCAAGGCCCCCTCCGGGTCGCCGCGCGGCTTCGTCAGTTCCTGCAAAAGGTCGCGTCCCAGCGACAGCACCACCGGGCCCAGGAACAGCCCGATGAACCCGAACGCCAGCGTACCGCCCACCACCCCCATCAGCGTCACCGCGAAGGGCAGCGCCCCGCCGTCCGCCGACTCCGCCGGCGCCGCGCCCGTCCCCTCGTCGCCGCCGCGCCCGTGCCGGTCGCTCCAGCGGTGCACCGCCCCCGCCAGGAACGGCATCGCCACCGACAAGCCCCCCGCCGCCAGCAGCAGCCAAATCCCGTTCATCACGTGCCCCAGCGCGAACTTCCACACCGCCCCGCCCAGCAGCCCCACCACGCCCGCCGCCGGGAACGCCGCGAACCCCACCAGCCCCGCCACCACCGCGCCCAGCCACCACGGGACCCCCGTCAGCGCGAACACCGCCCCCACGAGCACCCCCACCGCCACGCCCAGCGCCGTACGGCGGCGCCGCCGCGCCGGCAGCCGCCGGAGCCACCCGCCGAAGCCGCCCCCGCCGCCCGATATCACCGCCGCGCGCGCCAGCGTGTCCACGCCGCTGATGACCACCCCGCCGTACACCAGCAGCCCGATCGCCGCCCCCACGCGCCCCGCCGAAAACAGCCACAGCCCCGCCGGCACCCATACCAGCGGCGGCCCCATCGGCACGAAGCCCAGCACGAACACCCCCGCCGCCAGCAGCCACTTGTTCGGCACCCCCGCCACCCAGAACCCCAGCACCGCCGCCAGCCCCTGCGCCGACGCCGCCGCGATCGCCCCCAGCACCACCACCCGCAGCGTGCGGGCCATCTTGCCGCGGAGCCGCAGCATCACCGGCCCGCCGATGCGCTCCGCCAGCCGCGCCAGCTGGTCCGACACCGCCTCCCCGTGCACGTAGAACGCGAACATGAACACGAAACTGAACCCCACCTGGAACAGCGCATGCCCCGCCGAAACCCCGCTGCGCACCAGCCAGTGCAGCGCCACCCGCGACGCCTCCGTCCCCCACTTCACCAACTGCTCCGTGTTCGTCGAGAGGCCCAGCAGCGCCTGCTTCGCGTCATCCGCGTAGGGGGCGAACCAGGGGTGGGCCTTCAGCGCCTGCACCACGGCCGGGACCCCGTCCGTGCGCAGCTCCCGGGCATTCTCCAGCAGCCAGGCCGCGAGCTTCACCGCCGACGACGCCAGCAGCCACACCGGCACCACGAGGCAGACCGTCACCACCGCCGTCATGAGCGCCGCGGCGGACACCGCGCTGTTGCCGACGACCTTCACCCGCACCCACCGGTACACCGGCCACGACGAAAACACCAATATCCCCGCCCAGAGCATCGACGACAGGAACGGCCGGAGCACCGCAAAGCACACCGCCGCCACCGCCGCCACCAGCAGCACGATGGCGACGCGTTCGAGCACGTCACGGTTTTTCAGGAGCGAAGCATCCATGTCCCCATCCTTCTACCACACCCCGCCCCCCC
>JAFYAC010000064.1 GCA_017540905.1 Kiritimatiellia bacterium
GCTAGAGCAAATTAAGAAAAAGTGTGGCCGCAAGTCGGGGAGGGCCCGGCTTCGTCCGGGCCTGGTTTTTCGTCCTTGCACGCGGCCGCGACAAAGCGCGGCCCTCCCGAAACAGCTACACCATTTCTTAACCCGCTCTAGAGCGGTTGAAAACAGTGTGGCCGCAATACCTTGGGGGTGTCAGGTGAAACCTTGTTTTTGTGGTGGGGCTGGTCGGTAGGGGCCGACCTCCGGGCGGCCCGACTTTCGCACGGCCCGCCCGGAGGTCGGGCCCTACCGGAGGAAGCGACCGACAAGAAATCGCAAGGGGGTCACCTGACAACTCCCCGCATTCCAGCATCAAAGAAGAGCCTGCCATGCACGCGGCGGCGAGGGGACTTGCCGGAATGCTGAGCAGACAAGGATTTTTCCTTGAAGGAGGGGCCTGCGGCGCGAAACACGGAGGGAACGGAGGCACGGAGACACGGAGAGTTTTGGATGGCGCGTTTGTTGGAGGAGCCTTCGCACCCGGAAAACGCAGGACAAACGCTTGAGAGGGACGTTTTTGGACGCGCGAAGCTCCTCCCTGCAAACTCTCCGTGTCTCCTTCCTCCGCGCGCTCCGTGTTTTGCGCCGCAGGCAGAAGAGAAAGGAGAGCGAGCGGGCTTGCCCCATGGGGGTGCGGAGCTTATCTGATCAGCATTCGGGACTCGCCGCCCGCGGGTCAGACGTGGACGAAGCCGCTGGAAATCATGCCGTGGTGGGAGTCGTCGGAGGAATCGGCGGCGGCGCGGGCACTTTCGGCTTCGCGGAGGCCGGAGAGGATCTTGCGCCAGTTCTCGGCCTGGTTGACGAGGGATTCGAGGCCCGCGCCGAAGGACGCGGTGTCCACCAGGGCCAGCGGGAAGGAGCGCACGATGCCATAGGTGCCGGTATCGGGGTTCTGGCAGAGGGTTGCGCCCGCGGTGGCGCGGAGGAGGAAGTTGGCCTGGAGCATCATCGCGCCGAACTCGCCGTTCGCGTCGGGCGGCGGGAGGCCGATTTCGGCGCAGGCGAGGACGCTGCGCGCCTGTGGGTCCTCCAGCAGTTCCACGCGGAGGCCGTCGACTTCGAGGGCGGCCGCGCCGTCGGCGCCGTCGAGTCCCTTGATGCCGTATTCCTCGGCGAAGGCCGCAAGCAGTTCTTTGAATTCCATGGTTTGTTCTCCTGTATGTTGAGGATGGGATGGGGGCGGAAGGCCGTCCTTTTGCACAGGTTGCATCCCGATGCCGGGGAAGGACGCCATTATACACAACCCCATGGAAGAAGGGCAGGAAAAACCGCATCCGGCCCCCGCCGGCGAGACCGGCGCGGCAAGATGCCGCACCCCCGGAAGTAGCGCCGAACCTTCTGAACAACCATCGCGGCGCTTCCGGAGGTGCGGCTTCCAGCCGCGCCAGAGAGGAGAGAGGAGAGACGAATGACGAGTTTGCGGTGCGGCCTTCGGCCGTGGCGTGCCCAGCCCGGCGCGGCTGAAAGCCGCACCTCCCAGGTCGGGCACCCAAGTTCCGGCACGGAATTTTTCAAGCCGCGCTAGTCGCGCGGGAGTTCCTTGCCGCAGTGGGGGCAGCGGCGGGGAGGGGAGGGGGGCTTGGAGGAACGGGAGAAGTGTTCGACGAAGCCGGCGCTGAGGATGCCGGTCGGGATGGCCACCAGGCCGACGCCCAGGAGGGCCGTCACCGCGCCGAGGAAGCGTCCGAAGGCCGTGACCGGGTAGATGTCGCCGTAGCCGACGGTGGTCAGTGTGGCGACGGCCCACCAGAGGCCCGCGAAGGCGTTGGTGAATTTGTCCGGAAAATCCACGTTTTCATGGCCGTTCCGGGGTGATCCGGGGTTGTTTCTTCATGGCCGCAACCTATCTTTCCCGAAGCATGGTTGTCAAGCGGCCAGAGCGGGTTCAGAAAGGGTGTGGCCGCCGTACATGGTAACGCCAGGCATTTCCATTGCGGACGCGCGGAAGCGCGTCCCTCCCCGGGGAGAGCGCAGTGGGAGGGCATGGGGTGCGCGCAAGCATTCCCCCCCTCCGAGAGGGGGGTGCCGCCCGGTGGAAGGATCGGCAATGGGATTGAGCCTTCGCAGCAAATGGAAAGGGCGGCGGGGGGAGTACTGCGGGAAGCCGTCGCTGCATGCCTCCACTTGGCCCATCCGAAAAAGTCTTGATTCGTTCGTTGCCGGTGCGGAGTCGTGCTTGCCGCAACGGCCAAGCGCAGTACTCCCCCCGTCGCGGCCCCTGCCGTTTTCTTTCTTCCATGCATGGACATCCCATTCATGGCCGCGCCACCCCCCTCTCGGAGGGGGGCGGATCCTGGCACACTCCTTGATTCTTGCATTCGCGGAATTCGGGAGACGGTTCCACCGAAGTCCCCGAAGAACTGGAGTTCCAGAAAAACTTACACCGACATAGAGCGGATGTGGCCTATGCTTTCCCCCCATCCCAGTTGCAAAGAAGCGCCTGCCATGCACTCGGCGGCGAGGGGACTCGCCGCCCTACCAGGCGTTCCCGCTTGCTTTGGGCAAAGCCACCCCCACGCTTTTCGCACGCGGAAAGCCTCCGCGCGTCAGGCGAAGTTCTTGCGGAAGGTGAAGATGTTGCAGCCGTGGGCGCGCTTGTAGGCGACGGAGTCCATGGTCTTGCGCACGAGCAGGAGGCCGAGGCCACCGATGGGGCGCTTGTCGGCGGGGAGCGTCGTGTCCGGCGGCGGGACGGCGAGGGGGTCGAACGGCGTGCCGTCGTCGGAGACCGACACGGCGGCGCCGCGCGGGTCGCGCCCGAGCCGCACTTCGATGGCCAGCCCCGACGCGCCGGAGCAGCGGACGACGTTGGACACGATTTCGTCCAGCGCCACCATCAGCTGCGCCTTGGGCCGCGCCGGGCAGTCGGCCCCGTCGAGGACTTCCTCGAGGAACGCGGCGGCCGCCGCCATGGCGCCGGCGTCGCAAGGGAAGGTCTTCAGCCTCCGCTCGGGCGCGCCGAGGTAGCGGACGGAGAGGATGGTCAGGTCGTCGGCGCGGGGGGCGCCATTGACGAAGGACACGACGGCCTTGCGCACGGCGGCGCCGAGATCGCGCGGTTCGCGGGAGGGGACCTTGGCGAGCGTCGCGGCGAGGCGGGGATCGCCGAACAGCTCGCCCGCGGGATTCATCGCCTCGGTCACGCCGTCGGTGTAGAGGAAGAGGGCGTCGCCGGGGGCGAGGACGACCTCGCGCGGGCGGTAGTTCGCGGCGCCGAAGCAGCCGAGGGGGATGCCGGAGAGCCCGCGCAGCCATTCGGGGACCACGCCGTCGCGCAGGACGAGCGGCGGGTTGTGGCCGGCGTTGGCGAAGGCGACCCGCCCGGTTTCGAGGTCGAGGACGCCCACCCACGCGGTGATGAACATCTGGGCGGGGTTGTTGGCGCAGAGCTCGGCGTTGACGCGCGCGAGGGCCGCGGCGGGGTCGCGGGAGGGGTCGGCGAGGAGCGTGTCCTTGACGAGGGTCTTGGCGTTCATCATGTAGAGGGCGCCCGTGACGCCCTTGCCGGAGACGTCCGCGACGAGGAACGCGCGGTGCGTCTCGCCCAGCGGGAAGAAGTCGTAGAAATCGCCGCCGACCTCGCGCGCGGCCACCATGCAGGCGTCGAGGCGCCAGCATTCCTCGTCGGGGAACTCCATGGGCAGCGAGGCCTGCTGGATGGTGCGGCCGAGCTCCAGGTCCTGCTCGACGCGCCGGATGCGTTCCGCCGCGGCGGTGCGGAGGGCGTCGACCGTGGCGTTGATGTTGTCTGACAGCTCGGAGAATTCGCGGCAGGAGCGCACGTCCGCGCGGCCCGCCAGGTCGCCGCCCGCGATGCGCCGCAGCGCGCCGCCAATCTGCCGCACGGAGCCCGCGACGCGCCTGCGGAGCATCCGCGAGACGAAGGCGAACAGCGCCGCGAACACGACGAGCTGCACGGCGGCCATCCGCGGCATGAAGCGGTTGCGGGAGGCGAAGACGTCGTCCTCCGGGTTGGCGAGCACCGCCAGGTAGTCGCGCACCGGCCCGGCGTAGCAGAACACCGGCTCGCCGTCGATCGTCGCCTGGAAAACCGTTCCGGTCGGAACCGCGGCGGGGTTCAGGCCGGTCGCCGCTTCCAGGGTCTTGCCGGCGAGCGACATGTCGGCGTGGCTCGTGATGACGCCGGCGCCGTCCACGAAGATGATGTATCCGCGCTCGTCGATGTGCCAGCTGCGCGTGTAGCCGTAGGCGCGCTGCCGCAGGTAGCGGAGGAAACGCTCCTCGGACCAGCCGACCTCGATGTAGCCGCTGCGGTCGGGGAAGCGCACGGCGGCGTACTTGAAGACCTTGCCGTCGGACGTGCGCGGGCGGTCCGGCTGCGCCATGGATTCGGGCCCGTCCGGCTTGAGCAGCACCAGGAACTCGGACCACTGCTCGCCGTGCACCTTCTCCCCGACGAGGCGGCTGCCGCCGACGACGATCCCGCGCGTGTCGATGTCGTAGATTTCGGCGATTTCCTCCTCGGCGCAGAGCGCGGCCACGTCCTCCGAGGCGAGCTTGCCGGAGGTGCCGAGTCGGTTCGCGATGTCGCGGGCGATGGACACGAGCTGGTAGTCGGCGCGGTCCGTGAAGCCGCGCGACACGTCGCGGTAGTTGATTTGCAGCAGGCGCTCGACGTCGCGGCGCGAGCGGATCGTCTCGCCCTTCCAGAGGACGAAGATCGCGACGACGAACGACACGGCGACGAGGACCAGCAGGCGCAGCCGCAGCTGGAACGTGAGGGTCTGGCGTTCGTTCATCTTCGCGATGTTCATGGCTTGCCGAGCAACGCCTCGATTTCGCCCTCGATGGTTTCGGGCGTTGCGGTCGGGTGGAAGCGCTTCACGACATTGCCGTCGCGGTCGACCAGGAATTTGGTGAAGTTCCATTCGATGTCGCCGGGGGCCGACGCTCCCTGGAGGCCGTGCTTGGCCAGGAGGGCGCGCAGGCCGGCGATGTCGGCTTCGGGCGCGTCGTCCTTCGGGCGCGCGGCCTTGAGGAAGACGTAGATGGGGTCGGTGCCGGGGCCGTTCACCTCGATCTTGGCGAGCTGGTCGAAGGTCGTGTTGTACTTGAGCGCGCAGAAAGCGTGGATTTCGTCGTCGCTGCCGGGGGCCTGGTGGCCGAACTGGTCGCAGGGGAAGTCGAGGATCTCCAATCCGCGCGCGTGGTACTTGGCGTGGAGCTTTTCGAGCCCTTCGTACTGCGGCGTGAACCCGCATCCCGTGGCGGTGTTGACGACGAGGAGGACCTTGCCCTTGAGCGAGGAGAAATCGAGGCTTGTGCCGTTGCGTCCCTTGGCCGTGAAGTCATGGATGGTGGTCATGGCGGGGATTCCTTTCGGGGTGGAGGGTTCGTCCGCGGCCCCCGCTCCGCCGGCGGCGGCCAGCAGGAGCGCGAGCATCGCGGCGCAGAGATGTACGGTGCGTTTCATGGCAAACCGCTTTTACCACATTGGGGGGCTCCCGGACAACGCTGTGACGAGAGCGCGCAGTGACAAGTGAACAGTGAAAAGTGACAAGATGCGGTGCGCCCGCTGCGCGGGCGGGAGGTGGACGGGAATGGGCGCGGCTGGAAGCCGCACCTCCGGAAGTGGCGCGGGAGTGGTGCCACAAGTGGGGCGGGGCTTCCGGGGGGGCGGCATCTTGCCGCGCCGGGATGGGGGATGGCTCGGCCGAAGGCCGCACCGCAAACTCGGCACTCTGGAAAGGAAGAAGTACGAAGTAAGAAGTAAGAAGTGCGGCGGGCGGCCGGAGGCCGCCTTCTTTCATGGCCCGCCCGAAGGGCGCACCGCACTTCTTCCTTTTTACTTCTTCCTTCTTACTTCCTTCTTTTTTTGCCCTCGGGGGAAAAAAAACGGCTCGGTTGCCGGCCCGGGAGGCGCGTCCGCGGCGGAGGATGGCTTCGACGTCGTCATCCCCGCTGTCGTCGGCCCAGCAACCGGCCAGGTTCCGGAAGCCCCGTTCGCGCTCCTGGGCCGTCTGCTCCGCGCGCGCTTCTTCGAGTTCCCGGATGACGAGCGGGTCTTTGCGGGCTTCGGACAGGCGCTGTTCGGTGGCGCGGATGCCGCGGGAGAGTTCTTCGGGGGGGATCATGGGGCGGGGGAGGGGCTCAGCGGGCGAGCTGGCGGAGAGTGTGGCGGGCGAGTTGTTCGTTGATTTCGCGGTGGCGGGGGATGGGTTGCGCCCTGCGGGCGCAGTGACAAGTGAACAGTGAAAAGTGAAAAGTGACGAGATGCGGTGCGCCCGCTGCGCGGGCGGGAGAGCGGCTCGCTCGGAGAGCTCGCCCCACCAATGGGGAGCAAAAGGAAAAAGTAAGAAGGAAGAAGGAAGAAGTGCGGCGGGCGGCCGGAGGCCGCCGAAGAAAAGTACGAAGTAAGAAGGAAGAAGGAAGAAGTGCGGCGGGCGGCCGGAGGCCGCCTTCTTTCATCTCCCGCCCGAAGGGCGCACCGCACTTCTTACTTCTTCCTTTTTACTTCTTCCTTCCTTCTCCCCTGTTCCGCCCGAAGGGCGCACCGCACTTCTTACTTCTTCCTTTTTACTTCTTCCTTCCTTCTCCCCTGTTCCGCCCGGAGGGCGCACCGCATCTTTTCACTTTTCACTTGTCACTCCTTCTTTTTTTGCCCCCAGGGCAAAAAAAGAAGGCGGCCTTCCGGCCGCCTTCCGTTCGCTTCCCCGCGCGCTTTGCTTGCGCGGAATCCGGCGAAGGAGCATCGCCAGCGCGCCCAAGGCGTACCAGGCGCGGTCCGCAGGCACCGGGGGAACGGGGGGGGGAACGGGCGTGTCCACAGGATGGCTAAAGGATTGACGGAACGGGAGTACAATGATACTTTTCCGCGCATGGACAACGACCGCCACTCCCCCATGTTGCCGCAAGACGGAGCGCCTCCGGCCCCGTCCCGCGATGCCATCGTCGTCTACCAGCCGGATGCGACGCTCCGGCTCGACGTGCGTGTCGGGAACGACACCGTGTGGCTTACGCAGGAACAGATGTGCCAGCTTTTCGGGCGCACCCAGCCCGTAATCGCCCGCCACATCGGGAACATCTTCCGCGAGGGCGAACTGGACCGGGAAGTGGTCCATGCAAAATCTGCATACACCACCCGCCACGGGGCCATCCCCGGCAAGACGCAGACCAAGGAAGTCGGCCTCTACAACCTGGACGTCGTCATCTCCGTGGGGTACCGGGTCAAGTCGCTGCTCTATCTCGTCGGGGCCTCCCTCAAGGATTTGGGCCGCAAATGCTTTGCCTTCGCCACGCTTTCCGCCGGGCACATCCCCGCGTTGCGGGCGGCTTGCGGCTTGCGGGCGCAGTGAAAAGTCGGGCGCGCCTATGGGCGCGCCAGTGAAAAGTGAAAAGTGAAAAGTGACAAGATGAGGTGCGCCCGCTGCGCGGGCGGGAGAGCGGCTCGCTCGGAGAGCTTGCCCCACCAGTGGGGAGAAAAAGGAAGAAGGAAGAAGTAAGAAGGATGAAGTGCGGCGGGCGGACGGGGGAAAAGTAAGAAGTACGAAGTAAGAAGGAAGAAGTGCGGCAGGCGGCCGGAGGCCGCCTTCTTCCATGTTTCGCCCGGAGGGCGCACCGCACTTTTTACTTCTTCCTTTTTACTTCTTCCCTCCTTCTCCCCTGTTCCGCCCGAAGGGCGCACCGCACTTTTTACTTTTTACTTCTTACTTCTTCCTTCATTTGGAAAGGAAAAAGTAAGAAGTACGAAGTAAGAAGTAAGAAGTGCGGCGGGCGGCCGGAGGCCGCCGTCTTCCATGTCCCGCCCGAAGGGCGCACCGCACTTCTTACTTCTTCCTTTTTACCCTAAAAACAGCAGTTCAAGCCACTCATTCGCGCGCCGGTGCGCATGCACACGGGGGAAAAACCTTCTCGCCCCCTTCACTCAACGGGTGAAAGGATGGCGGCTCCGTGGTAGCCTTCCTTTGTGGAATCAAAACAAAGGA
>JAFYAC010000065.1 GCA_017540905.1 Kiritimatiellia bacterium
CCCCCCCCCCCCGCCCCGCCCCCCCTCCTCCCCCCTCCGCCCCACCCTCTCCCCCATCTCGCGAGATTAAGGAAAACACCCAGATTTTCCACCATTTCACACCCACTCCTCCCCCATCACCACCAACCACCCACCACCCCGCCCCCACCCCTTCCACCCTCCTGCCTCCGTCCCCGCTGGAGAACCAACGTTTTCCATCCATTGCCCTCCTTCGGTTCGCAATCCAGTGCGTTGGGACACCCCCTCGCAAGATCCCGCGAATGCCTGGGAATCAGAATGGGACAAATGACCACCGTGCGGGCAGCGACGGAGGTCCTGGACACGGGGCATCCGTCGCTGTCCGCGTGGTCGGGATGCCATGGAACCAGTCATTGGGAAACATCGCCGGAGCGTTAGCGCAGGCATCGGACAAATCGGAGTTTCCCCACCTTGGCATGTCCATCCCTTTTCCGACGCCGCCTTGCAACAAACAAGCGGGTCCGTTTTCCAAGTGAGGATCGGAAACTTTTTTCCAATCATTGGAAAATGCCCGAAAATTTTTTCCAATCATTGGAAAAACCGTGAAAAATTTTTCCAATCATTGGAAAAATCCGCGCAAATTTTCCAACCATTGGAAAAAAAGTTTCCAATCATTGGAAAAATCCGGGCGGGCCGGCCGCCGCGCCCTTCCGGCGATTCCGCCGCAGTTTCCGCTTGAAGCGGAGCGCCCGCGGGGCTATCTTCCCCGCCTGTCGCCCGCCGGTCGGCCTCCCCCGCCCGCCGCGCGATCGCCATATCCAAAGAAAGAGATACGCCATGACCATGATGATTTCCAAATTCCACCGGCTGATCCAGTCCCGCCTGCTCTGGGGCGCGTTCCTGGTCGTCATCATCTTTTCCTTCGTCATCTGGGGCATGATGCCCGGCGGCTCCCGCGGCGGCGACTCCGACGACCCGCGCACCCGCGCGGCCGGCGAACTCGGCGGCCAGGAGATCTCCTTCGACGAATACAACGCCGCCTACCACAGCGCCTACCTCGGCCAGGCCCTCCAGTACGGCCGCGACCTCCCCGGCGGCGACGACCGCGAATCGCAGCTCCGCCGCGCCGCCTGGCTCCGCCTCGCCACCCTCCGCGAGGCCGCCCGCCTCGGCGTCTCCGCGACCGACGACGAGCTCGTGGCCGCCATCCGCGCCAACTTCTCCGGCGAAAACGGCTACAATCCGCAGTATTACGACATGTTCGCCGAAAGCACCCTCGCCCGCCTCGGCTACACCAAGACCCAGTTCGAGCGGCACCTGCGCGAGGAAATCACGATGCAGAAGCTCGCGCTGCTCGTCGGCCGCCAGGCGGTCGTGACGCCGCTCGAGCTGCAGCGGACCTTCTCGACGCTGATGGACACCTTCACCGTCGACTACGCCACCATCGCCCCCGCCCCCCTCGAGAAGGACCTCGCCGTCACCGAGCAGGACGCCCGCGCCCTCTTCGACGAAGACCCCGCCGCCTTCACCCTCCCCGAGATGCGCGACGTCTCCTACGTCGCCTTCCCCGTCGCCGACTTCGCCTCCGCGCCCGCCGAGCCGCCCTCCGAGGACGCCCTCCTCGACTACTACGAGGCCCACATCGCCGACTACACCACCACCGTCACCGGCGAAGACGGCAAGGAATCTCAGTCCGTCGCCGACTTCGACGAAGTCAAGGACTCCATCGCCTCCGCCCTCGCCCTCGAGGACGCGCGCGAAACCGCCCGCTCTGCCGCCGCCGAATTCTACTACTCCCTCCTCCCCGGCGGCGACGATCCCCGCCTGCCCGACCTCGCCGAGAAGGCCGCCGCCGCCGGCCGCCAGCCCCAGTCCCTGACCAACCTGCGCCGCACCGCCACCCCCGTCGCCGACGCCGGCTACCGCCTTGCCGCCGAAGCCTTCGAGCTGGGCCTCGACATCTACGACCGCGCTGGCGCCCCCTTCGACGGGCAGGACGCCGTCTACGTCCTCTACCTCGACGCCATCCACGCCCCGCGCGTCCCCGACTTCGACGAAGTCAAGGACGACGCCCTCGCCGCCGCCAAACAGAAAGCCCTCGCCGCCGCCATGAACGACAAGGCCGACTTCGTCAAGGCCGCCGCCGAAACCGGCATCGCCGAAGGCAAGTCCCTGCGCGCCTCCCTCAAGGGCTCCGGCATCCCCGTCACCGCAGCGCCCGCCTTCACCGGGCTCGAAGGCACCTCCTCGACCAACGCCGCCATCCGCTCCCTCGTCCAGGCCGTCGTCGCCTGCAACGCCGGCGACCTCACCGACCCCGTCCCCTCGCCCGACGGCCTCCTCGTCGCCCACGTCAAGGCTCGGCAGGCCGCCGACCCGGCCACCTTCGAGAGCTACTCCGCCGAGATGTCCAACGTCATCCGCGGCCGCCGCGCCCAGGAACTTTTCACCGACTGGCAGGCCTCCCTCCTCGACCCCGCCAACTTCACCGACTACCGCGCCTCCGCCGCCGACTACGACGAAGACGAAGGCTTCGAAGAAGAAGAAGCTTCCGAAGAACCCGCCGAAGAACCCGCCGACGAGGCCGCCGCCACCGACGAGCCCTGAGTCCGCCCCCCCGGCAACCCGCCCCCCCCTATAAAAAACCAACCAACCAGGAGACCCCCCAAATGATCGTCACCACCAAAGAACTCTTCGCCCACGCCTACGGCAAATACGCCATCGGCGCGTACAACATCAACAACCTGGAGCAGACCATGGGCCTCTTCCAGGGCAACGTCCAGAGCAAGGCGCCGTTCATCGTCCAGCTCTCCAAGGGCGCGCGCAGCTACACCCACAAGCTCATGCTCGAAGCCATGATGCAGACCGCCGACAAGATCTTCCCGGAAGCCATCTTCGCCATCCACCTCGACCACGGCGACGAAGCCACCTGCATGGACTGCATCGAATCCGGCGTCTACTCCTCCGTCATGATCGACGCCTCCGCCGAACCCTACGAAAAGAACGTCGAGATCACCCGGCGCGTCGTCGAAGCCGCCCACGCCAAGGGCATCGTCGTCGAAGCCGAGATCGGCCAGCTCAAGGGCGTCGAAGAAGACGTCGTCGCCGCCGAGCACGTCTACACCAAGCCCGAAGAAGCCTACCGCTTCGTCCAGGACACCGGCTGCGACTCCCTCGCCTGCGCCATCGGCACTTCCCACGGCGCCTTCAAGTTCAAGGGCGACCAGAAACTCCGCTTCGACATCCTCGAGCAGATCCAGAAGCTCATGCCCGGCTATCCCCTCGTCATGCACGGCTCCTCCTCCGTTCCCCAGGACGAAGTCGCGCGCATCAACGCCGCCGGCGGCGCCATCAAGGGCGCGTCGGGTGTCGATGCCACGCAGTTCCTGGGCGCGGCCAAGCTGGGCGTGACCAAGATCAACATCGACACCGACGGCCGCCTCGTCTGGTGCCGCGTCCACCGCGAATTCTTCCGCGACCACCCCGAGCAGTTCGACCTGCGCGGCCCCGGCAAGATCTTCATGCCCGAGTACGCCAAGTTCATCGCCGCCAAGAACGAACTCCTCGGCAGCGCCGGCCAGCTCGACTCCGTCCGCGAATACCTCAAGAAGTAACCGCCAGGACAATCCGTCACGCAACGGGAGCCCCCCTCGGGCTCCCGTTTTTTCGTCCCCGCCCTTGCTCCCTTCGCCGCGCCCCGCGCGTCCGCGGCGGAACCTGGCTGGCAATCCAACGGCTTGAGAGCACAGGTTCCCCACTCGAAGCTCGGGCAGGGCGGCGAGTCCCCTCGCCGCCGCGCCCCCCCTGCGCGCCCCCGGTTCAAGAAGGCGGAGCCCCCCCTGTGCCCCTTTCCCATCCCCTCCCCTCCATCGTTTGCAATTACAGGAAACACGGCAAATTCCTTCCATTTCTCCCAACATCCACCTTCATGAAAACCACCCGCCGCGGCTAGGGCGGGCAGTCCCGAATGCTGATCAGAGAAGCTCCACCCACCCATGGGGCAAGCCCGCTCGCCCTCCTTTCTCCTATGCCTGCGGCGCAAAACACGAAGCGCGCGGAGAAAAAAGACACGGAGATTTTCCAGGGAGGAGTTTCGCTCTTCCAAAAACGTCTAAAGGAAACGTTTGTCCATCATTTTCCGGGTGCGCAGTCCCCTCCAACAAACGCTCCATCCAAAAAAACCTCCGTGTCTCCGTTCCTCCGTTCCCTCCGTGTTTGCGCCGCAGGCCCCTCCCTCAAGGGATAATCCTGGCCTGATCAGCATTCCGGGGAGCGTGCACAGGGAGGGTCGCTCTTCCGCGCGACCTTGTGGTCGGAAAACGTCTGGGAAGCGACGGAAAAACGCAACCCGCTCGTATTGCGACAAGGGAGTGCGAAGCCCCTCCCCCCCTCCGAGAGGGGGGCGGGTTCTGGCACCCTCTTTGCGCTTTTCATTCGCCGAATTCGGGTGGTCGCCGTGACAATCTATTGCGTTGCGGCAATCTGCTGGAGTGTAGCCAGGAAGGGGTCCTGCCCGCCCAATTCCCCGAAGACAACGGCATGCATCGAGGCATCCCACTGCGGGGCGGAATTGCGGGGTTCGTTCGAATCGTCGGCCAAGGCCTCGAAAAGGCATTTCGTCTCTTCAAGCAGATGGACGACATTGGAGCGCCCCACGGGGGAAAGTGAGGCATCACCTTGGGCCATGGTCATGGCCTGCCCCAGGAAGTTGGTGGCGCCTCTTGCCCATTTCTGGACATAGGCGGCGGCCACGGCGCGGGCGAAAAGGGTTTCCACCGAAGGATTGGTGGCGACATTCGCCTCGGTGAACGCCAGGATGTCCGATGGATTCCCGGCACGCCACTGCGCATCAAACGCCGCTACGAAGTTCCCGTCTTGACGGACGTTGTGCCAGTTCAGGATTTGCTCCGCCGTGAAGGCGGGACGAATCCAGATTTTGCCTGACTCTACCTCCTGCTCAAGTTCGGAGACCGCCGAAGCGGCGCGACGGATGCCGTAGGGCAAGGTGCCCAAGGACTCCGGGGCGGGGGTCTTTTCTCCCAGGGCGGCCTTGATTTCACGGTAACTTGCACCCCGAGGCGCCCCATGCACACGCGCCCGGTACAGCACAAGCGACGGCAAGTGGGTATGGATGAGCGTATCCGTACCCACAAGCCGACAAGCCAAACCCAGCAAATTCCGGGATTGCAGCATGGAAGCGGCATCCACCGAGGAATGGCTTCCGGGCCAGCCCACGGGGACTCCTGGTTCCAGGAAATTCCACAGGGCGGAAAGCCGCCCGAAATCCGTTGTCGCATCTTCGAAATCGGGCGGCGGGGATTCGAGACCGAGTTCGTCCATGGTCACCGCCACCAGGCTTTCCGGGGAAACCGTGTAGCGCGCCAATTGCTCCTGAATGCCCAAAAGCCCCTTTTCCACGCGAGGTTCCCGGACCAGCCGGGCTCCCACGTTGGCGGCCACACAACGGTTGAGGACATCCGCGAGCAAAAGATTGACATAGCTGGGGTGCCGGGCGACGCGATCGCGCAAGGCCAACATTGCCCCCGCGCGGGAAACGAATTCGTCCTGGGGCAAATCCCTCAGCCCCGGTTCGAATCCCTGCATGCCTTCCAGCAATTTGTCCGCCAAATCTCGGCAAGCCGCGTCCAGCGGTCCGTCCGCCGGACAATCCGCCGAATGGACGGCGGGCCATTCCAGGGTTGGCTCCTCCATGACGGCCGCCAAAACCTCCCCGAAGCCGTGCTCTCCAACCAGCTTCGTCCAGCGCCGCAACACCACCTCTTTTGCACTCCCTGCCCGTCCCGGGACGGCAACAAACACGACGAAGACGAATATCAGGAACTGTCTCATGGGGATTTGACAGGTTTGTTTCCCGGCTCCCCCACCTCATTGATTTCTTGCAACGGGTACGCCGGCCAATCGGTACGGTTGCCGGGAGGGAGAAAAACCCGGCCAACGGATTGCAGGAGGTCCACCAATGATTCCCCCGTGGACAATTTGGGGGGAGAGGATCGGGTTTTCAGCCATTCTTCCGCTGCTTCTCGTCCAAGCGTTTCGCACAACACCCACAGCCCAAGGCGCTTTTCGACATCGCCGGCACCGCCGTCGGCAAGAAGCGATTCCATGGGGCCGATGGAAGCGGCACCTATTTTGACCAATGCCCCGGCTGCGGGATAATGCATTTCCGTCGGAAGCAGTTCCTCCACGAGGAATGGGTCCGGCAGGAAGGTCAATCGTTCCACCAGGCATGGGATGGCTTTCTCAGACCTCAAATTCCCCAACGCGTCCAGGGCCATGTGCATCTCCCCCCGATACCCTCCACCCAAGGTTCCGCTTTCAATCACCTCCGTGATGGACAGGGCCAGCCGGTCCCGTTCGGCGATTCCGGCTGTTTTTCCGTGGTTTGCAATTGCCTTCAAAGCCTCCTGCCGGACCGGCCACGCGGGGTCCGCAATCCTCGCCGCCAAGGCCCGTTCGTACTCCGACTGCAACTCCATGTCCTCAATGACGGCAGGGGCCTCCAGGACTTGCCGCTTGCAACATGCCTCCCCACACTGATCCCGTTCGGCACGCAAGCCTCCGGCCCCGCAAACCGCCTCGCGCAGTTTTCGTTCCACCAAGGAACGGCGGACGGCGTTCGCGAGATTGTCCAGCTCGCCGGCATCCATCGGAGTGTGGCGTTCCAAGGCCACAATGTCTTCTTCGGTGTAGTTTTTTTCCAAGTGTGCCAACCACAGGGCATGGGGCATGAACCCGCGCAATTCTTCCTCGTAAATCTCCTCCGTGCGGTCCGGTGTCTCGCGGACCTTCCGCAAAGCGCGGGGCAACCTCCGAAGCACTTCGTTGTTCCGCCGGACGTACTCGTCGCCGTCACCAATCGCTTTCCGGACCGCCGCCTCCACTTCTTCGTCGGAAACGACAATGCCAAGCCGTTCCAAGGCCGCGGCCAAATCCTCTTTCCCCAACACCGCATCCGCGGCCGACGGCGGCACATCCGTCTCCTGCGCATGTGCCAGTCCCAAGCCGGACACAGCCAGCGACACGGCAAAAAAGAAAGATTTTGTTTGTACCGGCATCCTGAAAACCCTTCGGGATAGGTGATTCTATCGTTGCGAGCCAACGTACAGATGCAAGAAAGAGGTGTCAACGCTCTTCGGCGGCAGTTTTCATGTCCATTCCAAAAGAAGGTTGAAAGGGACAAGAGGGGCGCTTGGGGGGAGGAGTGTCCATGGGGTGTGGCAGGGAAACAACAAAGGAAAACGCGAGGGTTTTCCTTGGTATCGCGAGTGGGGAGAGAGGGAAAGATGGGGGGACTGGGAGGAGATGGGCGAGGTGGGAGAACGACCATCTTGTTCGTTCGGGGAAGGGATGCGGGAGGGCGGAACGAGCTGGAGGCTCATTCTCCAACCAAAGGGAAAAGCGGCTGTGGGACGGCTGCCCCACCAAGGCGGGCGGGCCGCCCGCGCTCCGACAAAAAGTCCACGGAGGAGGATGTGGCGAAGGAAAACTTGAACAAAGGCATCGGGAAGAGTATCCGGGAACTGCATAGGTAAGGAGAACCGAGACGGAAAGAACCGACAACATGAGCGCGACGGGAACAACTTGGTGGAGGGGATTGGCGGTTGCCTTGGTTGTGGCGGGCGTGTGCGCACTGCAGACGGCAGCCGAAACGGAAACGGTGGACGGCGTCGAGTGGACATATTCCGTGGCCGAGGGGCAGGCCACGGTCGGAAGCGGCAATTGGGGCGGTCCGGCCGTGTCGCGTTTTCTGTCCGGCTCACTCGCGGTGCCTTCCGTTCTCGGAGGCCGCCCCGTGACTGCCCTTGCAGCTTATGCCTTCCAGAATTGTTCCAATTTGACGGAAGTGGCGATCCCGGTCTCCGTGACGAACATCGGACTGAATGCGTTCTGGCAATGCACCAGCCTGACGAATGTGCCGATTCCGTCCGGCGTGACGGGAATCGGACGGATGGCGTTTTATGGATGCGCATCCCTCCCGTCGGTGGCCATTCCCGACGGAGTGGAGAAAATCGACAACAGCACTTTCGAATTCTGCGGAGCCTTGCGGGAGGTTTCGATTCCGGTCGGGGCGAGGTCCATCGGGCGGGAATCCTTCGCGTTTTGCAGCAACTTGGTGGCATTGGCTGTTCCTGCCTCCGTGGAGTGGGTCGGCGGGGGTGCCTTCTCCCGCTGCAACGGGCTCGAGGCGCTGTATGTTCCGGCGGCCTGGGAGAATCCGGAAGAGATGCTCTCGCAGGCGGAACTGCCGTCGGAATGTGCCATCGTCCAGTACGACGCCACGGGCGTTGCTTGTACCGCGGCTTCCACGGTGCCGGTGCCGCACGCATGGCTGGCCTTGAAGGCGGCCGCGGCCTTGGCGGCGGCCGGAAGCGATTTCGAGGCGGCGGCGATGGCAACGGCGGCGAACGGGCGGAAAATGTGGGAGTGCTACGTCGCGGGCTTGGACCCGGTGGCGCAGGACGGGGATTTCACGGCGGAAATATCGGTTGCGCACGGCAAGCCGGAAGTGGAATCGGTGGAGCCGGATCTCGGCGCTGCGCGAACGTACACGCTGCGTGGGAAGAAAGACCTGATGGACGCAGGGTGGAACGACATGGCGACCGTCCCGGCCTCCGAAGCGGGGGAATACCGCTTTTTCCGCGTGGGCGTGTCCCTGCCGGAATGAAGGAGGCATATCCGGCTTCCCCTGTCGCTTCGCTGCTTGGAAGGCATGGCGGTGAATTGGGCGGGGGATTTTGTGGGTGGGGGGCGACGGAGGGAGCACCCCAGGACTGGAATGAAAGGAAAACCGCCGTCCCGGGATGGGGCGGCGGCCAGTGCGGAAGGGAGGGAGGGGATGCCTCAGGCCACCGGGCAGGGGGTGATGTGCCAGATTTCCTTGGCGTATTCGGCGATGGTGCGGTCGGTGCTGAATTTGCCGGAGTTGGCGATGTTCATCAGGCACATGCGGGACCAGCGGTCGGGCTGTTCGTAGACTTTCGCGATCTCGGCCTGCTTGGCGACGTAGGCGGCGAATTCGTCCAGGACCAGGAAGTGGTCGCCGTGCGTCAGCAGGGTGTCCCAGATGGGCTGGTAGAGGCCCGGCTGGTCGAGGTTGAAGAAGTTGTCGCGGATGGCGTCCAGGACGCGGCGGACGTCGGGGTTGTTGTTGTAGACGTCCCACGGGTTGTAGCCGGCGCGGCGGAGGGCTTCGACTTCTTCGACGGTTTTGCCGAAGAGGAAGAAGTTGTCGGCGCCGACTTCTTCGCGGATTTCGACGTTGGCGCTTGTATTCGTGCATTCGCTTGATCTGGACGTCGTTGTGCAACAGGGGGGGCGCGCAATCTGCTGACTCGTTGTAAAAAGGCGGGTTTTCCAATGATTGGAAAGTTTTTTTCCAATGGTTGGAAAATCCGGGCCGGTTTTTCCAATGATTGGAAAAATTTTTCGGCAGTTTTCCAATGATTGGAAAAAATGTTTCCAATGGTTGGAAAATTTCCGCGGAGGATTTTTCAAACAACCCGGGACTACTTTTTCGTCAATGACAACGGGTTCCGCAACCGGGGCCTGACGGCTTGGCGGAAACTGGCCATTGGCTTGCGCGGGAGAAACGCGGGAGGGAGGATAGACGGGCGACCCCGTTTTCGGGGCCGCCCGCCTGGCTGTTCCTACAGTTCGTCGGCTCCAGCGTCGGCGTCGAATTGGAAGGATTTCTTCGGTTTCCTCTTTGCGGCCTCGTCCATGTCGCTGATTTCATTCCGAGCCTCGAATTCCAAAACCAGTGCGTAGCCTGAGTAATCAATGCGGATGGATTGATTCGTGCCTTCCCAAGAATAGACATCATCCCAAAACTCGAACTTGAGGCCGAATTTCTTTCCAATCGATTCGCTCAATGTTTTCGCTTCCGCAGCGTAGCTTTCACGCTCAACATCCTCGTCCAACTCGGCCATCAATTCCACAGCGTCCAAGTGTTTGCCAGCGCCCTCTGCAAAAGACACCTCGACATGCGTGAACAGTCGAAATGGCTTTGTCAAACGGAATTTATGACGCCCCTTCACCAAGTCATAAACCTCCACCGGAGTCCCGTCGTCATTTTGGAGCAATGGTGCGACTTGGCTGGGGGGGGCGCCAAGTTTGAAGCCGCACAGGGACTTGACGGGAATGTCCAATTCATAGGCTCCCCGTTCGGCGGCTTCAAGCTCCGCTTGTTTTTCGGCCTCTTTAGCGGCCTTTCTCTGTTCCTCCTCGGCTTTTCTCTGTTCCTCCTGGGCCATTTTCTCGGCCTTTTGCTTGGCTTCCCATTCCGCTTCTTGGGCTTTTCGCTTGGCTTCCAGCGCTTGATCGACTTCCGCTATTTCTTCCAAAGTGCGTTTGTCGGTGACTTCGACATAGCGTGCCACCGTGTGTGCAGCACCATCAGCTCCTACGTATTCGTACAATCCGCGGCGGATATAGTAGCCTGTGTCCAGCCTTTCACCGTCCTCGTACCGCCGTCCAGGCGTCACCACAAGAACGATTCGATTGAAATCGTCGCGAGACACCAAATTCCCATCACTGGTGGATTGGAATACCTTGATTGAGGAAAACCATCCTCCTTCATGTTTGTAAATCACTCCTTCATCATCCTTGGCTCCTCCCAACGCGTGTGAAAAAATCTCGCCGGTGTATTGTCCTCCGCGACCCGAGTCCTCGGTTCCACCACCACCCCCTTCCCCGCCGCCTCCTCCGCCCCCGCATTGCATCAGCAACACCGCAACCACCGCCGCGACCCCGATGCAAATCGCCTTGCCTTTCCGGCCACTCTGCCAGGTTGCGACGGTTTTGGCCTTGCAGATATTCCAAAGACCGATGGCCTTTTTCTTTGCCTCGACCGCACAAGCGGCCAGTTTTTCCTTTGTTGCGTTGTCCATTGCGCTTCTCCGTTTGGTTGTCTTTTTAAATTCTTGTCCCGCTCCGAGCGCTCCCTGCCGGAAGAACCCAAAAAGAAAGGCCTCTTCCCGAATCCTGACTTCAGGCTCGTAGGAAAGGCCTTGTATGAAAACACGGAAAGAAGCCCGCGCATTGCGCGAGCCATCTTGCACGTGCTGTTCATACGAATTTTCCTACGATTCGAAGTCAACAACTGCGATGCAGAAAGCAGATGGATTACGATTGGTTCAGTTCAAAATCGGTTTGTGGTTCCTGTCGGGTTGGAGGCGGCCGACGTGGCCGACCTTTCTGAGGGCAGAATGCCTTTCTCCTGCGGCGGCATCAAGCGCAAAGTCGCGGTGGGGGGGGGGGACGCAAGGGGGCGGGTGGGTTGGCCGACGGGGCCGCCATGGCAAGACTCGGATGGGGGGCGCGGCTGGAAAGCCGCACCTCCCAGGGAGAAAAAGAAGGCCGCCGGTCCGGGGGAGGGACGGCGGCTTGGGGAGGGGAGGGAGAAGGGGGAACGCGGCTGGAAGCCGCATCCCCCATGGGGGGGAGGGAGGGTTAGTCGACCGGGCAGGGGGTGATGTGCCAGATTTCCTTGGCGTATTCGGCGATGGTGCGGTCGGTGCTGAATTTGCCGGAGTTGGCGATGTTCATCAGGCACATGCGCGCCCAGCGGGAGGGCTGTTCGTAGACTTTCGCGATTTCGGCCTGCTTGGCGACGTAGGCGGCGAATTCGTCGAGGACCAGGAAGTGGTCGCCGTGCGTCAGCAGGGTGTCCCAGATGGGCTGGTAGAGGCCCGGCTGGTCGAGGTTGAAGAAGTTGTCGCGGATGGCGTCCAGCACGCGGCGGACGTCGGCGTTGTTGTTGTAGACGTCCCACGGGTTGTAGCCGGCGCGGCGCAGGGCTTCGACTTCTTCGACGGTCTTGCCGAAGAGGAAGAAGTTGTCGGCCCCCACTTCTTCGCGGATTTCGACGTTGGCGCCGTCGAGGGTGCCGACGGTGAGGGCGCCGTTGAGCTGGAATTTCATGTTGCCGGTGCCGGAGGCCTCCGTTCCGGCGGTGGAGATCTGCTCGGAGAGGTCGGCGGCCGGGATGATGCGTTCGGCGAGGGAGACGCGGTAGTCGGGCAGGAAGACGACGTTCATGCGGCCCTTCATGGCGGGGTCGCGGTTGATGACGCCGGCGACGTCGTTGATGAGTTTGATGATGAGTTTGGCGAGGAAGTAGCCGGGCGCGGCCTTCGCGGCGAAGATCCAGGTGCGCGGGGTGAAGTGCGCGGAGGGGGTCTCCTTGAGGACGAAGTACTGGTGGATGATGTCGAGGACGTTCAGCAGCTGGCGCTTGTATTCGTGCATGCGCTTGATCTGGACGTCGTAGATGGAGTCGGGGTTGACGTCGACGCCCAGGGTGGCCTTGATGATTTCGGCGAGGCGGATCTTGTTGCGGCGCTTGACGTCCATCAGGCGGCGCAGGAAGTCGGCGTCGTCGGCGTATTTTTCGAGTTTCTTGAGCTGGGAGAGGTCGGTGACCCAGCCGTCGCCGATCTTTTCGGTGATGAGGTCGGCGAGGGGGGCGTTGGACTTGAGGAGCCAGCGGCGGGGGGTGATGCCGTTGGTCATGTTGGTGAAGTGGGACGGCCAGAGGTCGTAGAAATCCTTGAACAGGGTGGTTTTGAGCAGTTCGCTGTGGAGGCGCGCGACGCCGTTGACGGCGTGGGAGCCGACGACGGCGAGGTAGGCCATGCGGACTTCGCGGTTGGGGCTCTCCTGGATGAGGGACATGCGCGCGATGCGGTCGTTGTCGCCCGGGAACCGGGTGGCGATTTCGCGCAGGAAGCGGCGGTTGATTTCGTAGATGATCTGGAGGTGCCGCGGGAGGATGGTCTCGAAGAGGTGGACGCTCCAGCGCTCGAGGGCCTCGGGCATGAGGGTGTGGTTGGTGTAGCCGAAGGTGCGGACGGTCAGGTCCCAGGCGTCTTCCCATTCGAGGCCTTCCTGGTCCAGGAAGATGCGCATGAGCTCGGCGATGGCCAGCGCGGGGTGGGTGTCGTTGAGCTGGATGGCGACCTTGTCGGGGAAGGCGTGGATGTCGGCGTTGTCGGACTTGAAGCGCCGGATGATGTCCTGGATGGAGCAGGAAACGAAGAAGTACTGCTGCTTGAAGCGCAGTTCCTTGCCCTTTTCGATGTTGTCGTTTGGGTAGAGGACGGAGGTGATGTTCTCGGTCAGGGTCTTGGATTCGTAGGCCTTGATGTAGTCGCCGTTGTTGAAGAATTCGAGATTGAACGCTTCGGTTGATTTCGCGGTCCAGAGGCGCAGGTTGTTGACGGTGCCGTTGCCGTAGCCGGGGATGGGGTTGTCGTAGGGGATGCCCAGCACGGTCTCGCAGTCGAGCCAGCGCGCGCGGATGCGGCCGTTTTCCTCGGAAAGGTCGACGCGGCCGCCGAAATGCACCTCGAACTGCGCCTCGGGACGCTCGATTTCCCACGGGTTGCCGAAGCGGAGCCAGTTGTCGGGTTCCTCGACCTGGTAGCCGTTCTTGACGGCCTGGCGGAAGATGCCGTAGTCGTAGCGGACGCCGTAGCCGTAGCCGGGCAGCTGCAGGGTCGCCAGGGAGTCGAGGAAGCACGCGGCGAGGCGCCCGAGGCCGCCGTTGCCGAGGCCGGCGTCGCGTTCCTGCTCGCGGAGGTAGTCCCAGGAGAGGCCGAGCTCCTCCATGGCCTTGTTGACGGCGGGGTCGAGCTTGAGGTTGATGACGTTGTTGCCCATGGTGCGGCCCATGAGGTACTCCATGGAGAGGTAGTAGGCGCGCTTGACGTTGCGGGCGTGCTGGGCGACGGAGGTGCGGATCCAGCCGTCGACAAGGCGGTCGCGGATGGCGAGGGCGAGGGCGTAGTAGCGGTCGTGGTCGGTGGCGGAGAACTCGTCCTTGGCGAGGGAATACTTGAGGTGGGACTGGAAGCCGGCCTTGATGTCCTCGACCTGGCTGCGCAGGTCCTTGGATTCCGGGGCGGCGGACGACGTCGATTTCTTGGCGCTCATGCAATCTCCTGTGGGTTGTGCAAGTGGACCGGGCCGGGCCCGGTAAACCGTTTCGACCGCCCATAGTGGCGGATTCCGGGCGCACGGTCAAGAAAGAAGGATGGGCGGCAAGCGGCGAGGGCGACGAAGCGGCGGGGGGAGCGGTCCGCGAAATGGTGTGCCCGCCGCGGACGAGCAGAAGCGCGTCCCTCCCCCGGAGGGTACAACGGGAGGGTCGCGCTTTTTGGTTCTTCGGGGATTATGGTGGAACCACCTCTGGAATCCCACAAATGCAAGCTACTAAGGAGGGCGACAGGACACTCCCCCCCTCCGAGAGGGGGGTGGCGCGGCCATGGATGGGATGTCCATGACTGGCAAAAGGCAAGCAGCAGGGGCCGCGACGGGGGGAGTACTGCGGGGGGCCGTCGCAGCCAAGCACAACTCTATTCCGGCAACAAAAAACTCAAGCCCTCTGCGGATGGACCATGCGGAAGCATGCCTCGACGGCAACCCGCAGTACTCCCCCCGCCGCCCTTTCCATCCACTCCGAATGTGCACTCCTGCAACCGTCTTCCAGCGGGCGGCACCCCCCTCTCGGAGGGGGGCGAATGCTTGCGCACCCCCCATGCCCCGAATACGGCCCCATCGTCCCGGCAACATCGTCGCCATCCACTATAATCCCCGAAGAAGCACATTTTTTCCAATCGTTGGCGAAAGATTTTTCCAATGGTTGGAAAACTCCCGGCGGGCCCGTTGCTCCGGTAGAACGTTTTTCCTTCCGGGCTTTTGCCGGATTGCCCCCCTGCCGCGGGGGGTGTACGCTGAACATCAACAAAAAAATGTCCGCCCCGGCGGACGCATCGACAGAGAGGAAGCGCATCATGAGAAAATGGTTGGGCATTGCATTGGCCGGGCTCGCCGCCCTGGCTTGGACGGGTACGGCACGGGCCACGAATTACGCCCTCTGCACGGGGTTGAACAAGTATTCCTCTTCCTACATGTCAGGCAACGATTTGACCGGGTGCGTGCCGGACGCCAAGAACGTCTACACGAACATCACCCTCCGCGGCGAGTGGACGTCGTCGAACGCGAAGCTGTTCACCAATTCCCAGGGCACCTTCGCGGCGGTCTCCAACCAGCTCATGAGTTTCGCGTCGACCGCCGTCAGCGGCGACGTGGTCCTCTACTACCACTCCTCCCACGGCTACCAGGACAGCGGCAAGAAGACGGGCATCTGCATGTACGACGACGACATGCCGGACTCCTCCTTCGCGAAGATCCTCGCCAACTTCAAGGCGGGCGTGAAGGTCGTCATCGTGCTCGACACCTGCCACTCCGGCGGCATGTTCAAGAGCCTCCGCCGCGACGGCGCAACGGCGCTGGCCTCGCCCTTCGCGTTCGCCGAGCGCGTCAACGAGGAACTGGCGGCCATCCGCGCCGACGAGGCCGCGCGCGGCATCCGCACGGCGGCGAAGCTGGCGATTGCCGACTGCGGATGGGTGACGGCGGCCGACTACAACCAGTATTCGTGGGACGGCGAAGAAGGCGGGGCCTTCACGGAGTGCTTCGTCGGCTCCGTCAAGTCCGGCGACTGCGACAAGAGCCCCTACGGCAACGGCGATTCCTATGCCACCTTCATGGAGATGTTCGACTACGCGGCCGCGCAGGACGACACGCACGGCAACGGCAAGCCCGGCACCGAAGACTACACGATGCCCCAGTGCACCAACACCACCGTCCTCGCGGCCGTGACGTTCGGCTGGGTCGGCAAGGAAGAGCCTTCCGGCATCCGCTTCGCGCCCATCTCCGAGCAGTCGGCGACCGTCGGCGCGCCTATCTCCTGCACGCTGGTCGCGTCCAACGTGGACGGCTCCACCGGCGCCATCACGTTCTCCGTCGCCTCCTCCACGGCCCCCGCCGGCAGCTACTCGCTGAGCGGCGCGGACTTCACGTTCACCGCCCCGGCCGACGGCTCCTACTCCTTCGATTTCCTCGCCACCAACAAGACCGCCAAGACGTTCGGCAAGGTGTCCATGACCGTCGCGGCCACCCTCGCCGCCCCCGCGGGGCTCGACAGCACCGGCATCACGGCCTCCTCCTTCACCGCGAACTGGGACGCCACGCCCGGCGCGGCCTCCTACCTCCTCGACGTGTCCAGCTCCGACTTCGGCGCCAAGGCCGCCCCCAAGGCCGACGACGCGCTTCTCAGCGAAAACTTCGAGGCCTTCTCGGGCACCTCCGCCGACCGCTCCTCCAACTTGGATGAATACTTGGTCGGCACCGGCTGGACCGGCAGCAAGGTCTTCGAGAACGCCGGCTCCGCCAAGCTCGGCAGCAGCAAGGCCACGGGCTGGATTGCCACCCCCGAACTCGACCTCTCCTCGGGCGGCTCCGTCTCCTTCCTGCTGAGCCAATACAATACGGACGCCAACACGGTCACCGTCTCCATCCTCTCCGGCGGCGAGGAGACCGAAATCGGCTCCGTCACCCCCGGTTCCGCCGAAACCGTCGAATTCGCCATCCCCGCGGCCTCCTCGGCCACTTCCGTCAAAATCGCGACGAGCACCAAGCGCGCCATCATCGACGACCTCGTCGTCACGTCCGGCGGCGGCGCCGACGTGCTGGCCAACCAGCCGGTCGAAGGCACCAGCTACACGGTCGAAGGCCTCGAAACCTCCACTTATTACTGGCGCGTGCGCGCGGTGGGCAACGCCAAGGGACCCTTCTCGGCGACCGAGGAAGTGACGCTCAAGTCCGACCCGTCCGCCCCGCCGAGCCTCCGCAAGATCGACGACATCGAAATCGAGGTCGGCGAAACCGCCACCGCGCAGGTCAAGGTTTCCGCCCCCGACGAGGCGCCCGTGACGTCCCTCTCCATCACTGACGGCGATGCCGCCGCCACCCTCGAAGACGGCGTGTTCAGCTTCGCCCCGGCTGCTCCCGGCACCTACGACTTCACCATCACGGCCGTCAACGCCAACGGCCCCGCCACCGTCTCCTTCGCGGTCGTCGCGACCCTCGCCGAGCCCGAGACGCCCGAACAGCCCACCGTGGTCGCCTCCGACGGCTTCACCGCCGTCTGGGAAGCCGTTCCCGGCGCGGCCAGCTACGAACTCGTCGTCATCGAGGGCCAGGGCGGCTCCTCCGGCGGCGGCGGCAGTGGCGGCGGCTCCGGCGAAACGCTCACCGAAACCTTCGCCAACGCCTCGTTCTCCTCGGCCGTCGGTCAATACGTCGACCAGACCATCACGGGGTGCGACCTCGGTACCTGGAGCGCAACATCCTGCCGCGGCGACAAGGGCACGCCAGTGTTCCGCGCCGACGGTTCCCTCACCTCGCCTTCGATCGCGGGCGGAGTCGCCTCCGTCGAATTCGATTACGACTGGCCCTTCAGCGAAAGCGGCTCCTGCGACATCGACCTCTACGTCAACGGCACGCAGGTGGACAGCGCGTCGGTCACCGGCGGCACGGCCGGTACGGCGTCCTACGCCTCGTTCTCCGCGGTGGCCGGCCCGGCCTCCATCGAGTTCCTCAACAAGGGCGCCAGCAACAAGCGCATCCAGGTGACGCAGGTCCGCATCGGCACCGCGGCCAAGTCCATCGCCCGCGCGGCCGGCGACGTCGTCTTCTCGAACAACGTCGGCAACGTCACGAGCTACGACGTGACGGGCCTGCGATCCAGCACCGAATACACCTTCGCCTTCCGCGCCGTCGCCGAAAACGGCGAAACGACCGACTGGTCCGCGCCCGTGACGGTGAAGACCGACGACGGTCCCTCCGCCCCCGCCTGGTCGGCGATCCCGGCCCAGCACGCCTACGTCGGGGCGACCTTCCAGCTCGACCTCTCCGGCTACCTCTCGGGCAGCCCCACCCCGGCCGTGACCGCCGACAACGGCACCGTCAGCGGCCTGCACTTCGTCTACGAGCCCGACGCCACCGGCAGCGTGACGGTCACCCTGACCGCCGTCAACGACTCCGGCACCGACACGGTCTCCTTCGACCTCGCGGTGGACGAGCCGCCCGTCGGAGGCAACCACTACGCCGTCATCGTCGGCTGCAACAAATACGACACGGAATACATCGACTCCAGCAGCTTCCTGAACGGTTGCGTCCCCGATGCCAACCACGTCCAGGCGCTCGTCACCTCCCGCGGCCTGTGGGATGCGGCCAACGTCGCCAAGCTCACCGACTCCTCCGCCAAGCACTCCGCCGTCCTTTCCGCCATCGCCTCCGCCGCCTCCAAGGCCGTGCCCGGCGACACCTTCCTCTACTTCCACTCCTCCCACGGCGGCAACTACACCTACTCCTTCGTGACGAACACCGCCCTCTACACGGACTGGCCCATCATGGTCTACTCCGTCGACCCCGAAGGCGTCGACAACTGCGTCTGCACCTACGACGCCGACTTCACCGCCGCCGAGCTGGCCGCCGCCCTGGCGGACTTCGATCCGGGCGTCAACATCGTCGTCATGATCGACGCCTGCCACTCCGCGGGCATGTTCCAGTACGACGACGGCACGCCGGTCAGCCAGCGCGCCGTCCGCCGCAACGCCGCCGGCAAGGCCATGCGCCCCGCCGACCCCGGTCTCTTCGCCGAAGCCGTCGGCGCCCAGATCGGCGCCATCCGCCGCGCCCGGGGCATCCGCGCCGCGGCCAACGTCGCCTTCGTCACCGCGGCCAACTTCGACGAGTATTCCTACGACGCCCAGACCGGCGACGGCGGCGAGTTCACCACCGCCTTCATCGAAGGCGTCACCAACGGCCTCTGCGACGGCGCCGACTTCGGCGACCAGGACGGCTGGGCCACCTTCTACGAAGGCTGGAACTACGCCAAGGACATCGCCACCGGCTTGCCCGAGGGCACCGAGGTCGACTACGACGGCCACACCATCGACGCCAACGGCTACGCCCTCTACGACAATTCCTACTACGCGCAGGAGTACGGCGAGCCGGAGTACTACTACGACTACTACTTCACCCACCCGCAGATCGACAACGAGTCCCTCCTCCGCGTCGTCCGCGTCGGCTACGCCGGCACCCCGACCCTCGACGCCCCCGTCGCCGCCGAGGCCGCCGACGTGACCGCGTCCTCCTTCACCGCCTCCTGGTCCGCCGTCGCCGACGCCACCAGCTACCGCGTCCAGGTCGCCACTGACCCCTCCTTCTCCACCGGCGGCGCCGCCGACACCCTGACCGTCGACGACCTCGCGGCCACGGGGACCAGCTACACCGACTTCTCCGGCATCTCCAAAGACTCCGGGGCTGTCTACGCCGGCAGGTCCGCCAAGAGCTCCTCGGGCGCCATCCAGCTCAATGCCACCACGACCACCGGGGCCGGCATCTGGACCACCGCGTCGGGCGGGAACGCCTCCCGCGTCGCCGTCGAATGGAACGACGGCACCACCACCTCCAAGCCCCGCAGCCTCCAGATCTACGGCTCCGACACCGCCCTCGACTCCTACTCCGCCGTGAAGGCCGCCACCCTCCTCGGCAGCATCGTCTACGGGACGGCCAGCGACCTCGCCATCGAGGGCACCTACGCCTACGTCGGCATCCTCGCCAACGGCGGCGCCCTCTACCTCGACTCCGTCACCGTCGAATGGGGCACCGCCGGCAGCGGCTCCTCCATCGTCCTCGACGACAACGTCGGCAACGTCACCGCCTGCGACGTCTCCGGCCTCGAACCCGAGACCGCCTACTGGTACCGCGTCCAGGCCCTCGGCGACCCCGTCGATTCCGACTTCTCCAACGTCATCGGCCTGACCACCGAAGCCGGCACCCCCTCCGCCCCCGTTTGGGAAGCGATTCCGCCGCAGACGGCGGCCGCCGGGGCGGCCTTGGTGGTTGACCTGAAGCCGTACGTGACCGGTTCGCCGAAGCCGGCCATCACGGCCGACGCCGGAACGGTCGAAAACGGCGTCCTGACCGTTTCCTTCGCGGCCGCGGGCGACTACACCGTCAACCTCACCGCCGAGAACAGCGAAGGCTCCGACACGGCCACGCTTGCCGTCTCCGTCACCGACGCCCCGGTCACGGTCCCCGTCCTCACGCTCTCCAACGCGACCGACTCCACGTTCGACGCCGACTGGACCGCCTGCACCGGCGCCGAAACCTACCAGTTCCAGGTCGCCACGGACGACCAGTTCACCCCCGGCGGCGGTGGCGGCGGTGCCGCCGATGTCACCGAGACGTTTGCCAACGCCGCGTTCTCCACGACGAGCAGCAGTTACACCGACCAGACCATCACGGGCGGCGACCTCGGGACTTGGACGGCCACCTCCTGCCGCGGCGACGGCACCTCCCCCATCGTCCGCTATGCCGGGACCCTCACCTCGCCCTCGCTGGCCGGCGGCGTGGCGGCCGTCGAGTTCGACTACGAGTGGCCCTACAAGGAAAGCGGCTCCTGCGACATCGACCTCTACGTCAACGGGGACAAGGTCGGCAGCGCCACCGTCACCGGCGGCGAACCCGGCACGGCGTCCTACTCGGGCTTCGCCGCCGTCTCCGGTCCGGCCACCATCGAACTCCGCAACGGCGCTTCCAGCAACAAGCGCATGCAGGTGACGCAGGTGCGCATCACCTCCGCCACCAAGTCCGTCGCGAAGGACGGCGGCTCGCTGGTCCTCGAGGAAACCGTCACCGGCCTCTCCTGCACCGTGACGGGCCTCGACCCCGAGACCACCTACTACGCCCGCGTCAAGGGCGGCGCCGACTGGTCCGACGTGCAATCCATCGCGACGCTCGCCGGCGACCCGTCCGCCCCCGCCAAGTACGCGCTGTGCGTCGGCGTCAACGAGTACGACTTCAAGGCCTATGAGGCCATGGGCTACGAGCTCACGCCCCTCCGGGGCACCGTCAACGACGCCACCACCATGCGCGACAACCTCGTCGCCCGCGGCGGCTGGCCCCAGGCCAACGCCACCCTCCTGACCGACGAGGCCGCCACCGAGGACGCCGTCCGCTCCGCCATGGCCGGCTTCGCGGCCCGCGCCAAGGCCGGCGACACCTTCGTCTACCAGCACTCCTCCCACGGCCTCGGCCCCGAGAGCGAGGACGACACCGACGCCGACATCGCCCTCGGCCTCTACGACAACCTCTACAGCGCCGAGGACTTCGCCGAAGACCTCGCCGCCTTCCCCGCCGGCGCCAAGGTCGTCGTCCTCATCGACGCCTGCCACTCCGCCGGCATGTTCAAGCACGGCTCCCGGACCGCCACCCGGTCCGCCGCCTTCGACATCGCCGCCCGCGTCAGCGCCATCATGGACGCCCGCCGCGCCGCCCGCCGCGCCCGCGGCGAAGACGTCTCCCGCAGCCTCTCCTCCGAGGAAATCGGCTGGGTCACCGCCGCCGACATCTACGAAACCTCCCGGGATGGCGGCTACTACGACACCGAGGAGTGGATGGAGGACGACGACGCCGAAGGCGAAGTCACCGGCGCCTACTTCCTCGCCTCCTTCACCTGGGGCTGGTGGACCGGCAAGGCCGACGTCTCCGGCACCGGCGACGGCGACGGCTGGTTCGACGCCTACGAAGGCTGGAGCTACTCCCTGCCCGTCTGCGAAGAAGGCGGCCACCATCCGCAGTTCCTCCACGAAGACGTCCTCCGCTCCGTCGAACTCGGCTGGATCGGCGACGCCGCCCCCTCCGCGGCCATCGTCTTCGACCCCGTGCCCGGCGCCACCGTCGGCATCGGCGAAGAAGCCCTCCTCGAAGGCATCGCCGCCCGCAACGCCGACGGCACCTCCGACGGCATCGTCCTGAGCGTCCTCGCCGCCCCCGAAGGCGCCGAGTACACCTTCGAAAACGGCACCCTCGCCTTCACGCCCGACGAAGACGGCCTCTTCCTCTTCACCATCCAGGCCGCCAACGCCGACGCCGGCACCACCGCCACCAAGCTCCTCGGCGTCACCGCCGTCCTCCCCGCCCCCGTGGCGCTGGACGCGACCGACCTCGCCGACAACTCCTTCACCGCCAACTGGCAGGCCGTCGACGCCCCGCTCTTCGCCTACCAGCTGCAAGTCTCCACCGATCCCGCCTTCCCGGCCCCCGAGCCCGAGATGGTGCTCGACGAAGGCTTCGACGGCGTCACCAACAAGGCGAGCCTGGAGGACAAGGCTTGGACCTTCACCGGCACCTTCGGCACCTACACCGGCGCCGCCTACTGCGGCGAGGACGCCCCCTCCATCAAGTTCAGCTCCGGAACCAGCGTCCTCACCAGCCCGAACTTCAGGCTCTCCGGCGAAGCCGCCATCCGCTTCTGGACCCGCGGCAACGGCAGCAACGTCACCTCCACCCTCAAGGTCGAACTGCTCGTCGACGGCGAATGGACCGAACTCGACACCTTCGTGCCCTCCCCCGACGGCGAACAGAAGGAATACGACGCGATTGACGTCGCCGCCAAGCAGCTCCGCTTCACCTGCACCAAGATCGTCGGCAACGTCGCCCTCGACGACGTGCAGCTCCTGTGCCTGCCCGCCGACGCGGCGATGGCGCTCGACACCGACGAAATCGACCCCGCCGCCACCAGCTTCCCCGTCGAAGACCTCGTCCCCGGCACCACCTACTACTACCGCCTCCGCGCCATCGCCAACACCCGGAGCGAATGGTCCGAGACCATCGAGGTCACCACCACCGGCGAAGCCCCGCTCCCCGTCCCGGAAGTGGGCCTCTACGCCCCGCTGACCGACGCCGACACCTCCATCGGCGCGATCATGCTCGGTGCCGACGGCCTGCAAGTCCGCGTCCAGGTCGCCACCGACGAGACGTTCGCCGATCCGGTCCACGACGAAACCACCACCGCCAGCTTCCTCCTCGTGACCGGCCTCGCCCCCGAGACGACCTACTACGTCCGCGCCTGCGTCATCGACGGCGACCGTGCCGGCGACTGGTCCGACATCCAGACCATCACGACGGCCGCCGCCGGGCCCGGCCCGCAGCCCTCTGCCGCCGCCATCACGGACATGACCATCGCCGACGGCCAGATGACCATCACGTTCGAGGGCGAAGGCGCCCAGGTCCTCTTCTCCACCGACCTGGTGGACTGGACCCCGGTCGAAGGCGCCACCTCCCCCTACACGTTCGACATGGGCGACGGCCCCGGATACATCGGCGTCCGCTGAAGGGAACCCCTTCCCTTCCAGGCCGCTCCTTCGGGACCGGCCTTTTTGCCACGCACGCACGCCCGGCCCTCCCGGCCGGGCCGTTTTGCATTTCCCCAATCTACTGCCCGGCGCGGTTCAAGCAACACTGCGGCTGCGCAGAACCGCCTCCCTCCCCGTGAAGAGCGCAACGGGAGGGTCGCGCTTCCGCGCGACCTTGTGGTTGGGAAATCTCTGGGAAGCCACAGAAAACTGAAACCGCTCCAAGAAATCGCGCCCCCCCTTTTTGGGAGGTCTCCCGGGGCCAGCCACCGTATTTCTTGAACCGCTCTAGAGCGGGTTAAGAAATGGTGTAGCTGTTTCGGGAGGGCCGCGCTTTGTCGCGGCCGCGTGCAAGGACGAAAAACCAGGCCCGGACGAAGCCGGGCCCTCCCCGACTTGCGGCCACACTTTTTCTTAACCCGCTCTAGTTGATCTCTGGGTAGGGCGGGCAGTCCCCTGCCCGCCGAGCGAAATGGTCGCGGCACCAAGGAAAGCTTCCCATGCGCTTGCCAACCAC
>JAFYAC010000066.1 GCA_017540905.1 Kiritimatiellia bacterium
CACGGGGGGGGGATGACACGGGGGGGATGATACAGGTGGATGATGACACGGGGGATGGGGGCAGGAGGGGGAGGGAGGATGGGGAATGGAGGGAGGAGGGAGGATGGAGGGGGAGGGAGGATGGAGGGGGAGGGAGGATGGAGGGGGAGGGAGGATGGAGGGGGAGGGAGGATGGAGGGGCGCCTTCCACGGGGAGTGTGGTGGGGCTGGGCGGTAGGGGGGGGCCTTCAGGGGGGCCGTCTTTCGCATGGCCCGCCCGGAGGTCGGGCGCTACCGGAGGAAGCACCCGAGAAGAAATCGGAAGGGTTTCAGGGGACAAATCCCTTGTCCCGCCGCCTTTTCCATGGCGGACGCGCGGAAGCGCGTCCCTCCCCAGTTGTCACTTTTTCCTCCCGCGCTCCATCCGGCAGGGCGCGGCTGGAAGCCTCACCTCCCAAAAAGGGGATACGCCATTTCCAACGACGCGCGGCAGAGGGCGTCATGCCGATTCCCGGCGGAGGGAGCCGGGCTCAGAAGTTCGGCATCGGAGGCGGGGGGAGGTTGAAGACGGCCGACACGAGGCGGCCGAGGTCGTCGTCGCGGCTGAGGGTGTCGGGGGGGAGGTTCGCGGCCTGGATGTCCTCGGGGGAAGCGGCGCCACGGGTCACGGTGAACAGGGGCAGGGCCGCCCGGGCTTCATCGGAGGCCGCGGGCGCGGCAGGCGTGCCGACCTGGCCGATGGCGGTGGGATCGGCGGCGGGGGAAGGGTTCTTCGCGATGTTGATGTTCAGGTTCATTTTTTTCGGTCTCCGCGCTAGATACACACCCGGCCTCAAAAGGTTACACGCAAATCCGCGAGCATGGGTTTCAGTTTTTCCTTGGCGCGGTGGATGCGGACTTTCACGAGGTTTTCGGAGACGCCGGTCTGGAGGGCGATCTCGCGGACGGACATCTGCTGGATTTGGAAAAGGGTGTAGGCTTCGCCCAGGGCGGGGGGGAGGGCGGCGAAGGCATCCTGGAGGCGCTTGCGGAGGTAGTCGAGGTCGGTCTCGGCGGTGGTGGGCGGCGGGGCGGCGGTCTCGGCGGTTTCGGGGAGCTCGTCGGAGAAGACGAGGCGGCGGTCGTCGCGGATGGCGTTCTTGCGGAGGTTCCGCGCGATGGTGAAGGCGAGGCCGGAGACGGCGGAGTCGTTGTCGCGGAGGTCGTCGCGCATCTTCCAGATTTTGGCGAAGGTGTCCTGGACGAGGTCGCAGGCGGCGGCATAGCTGGAGCCCGTGGCGACCAGCCAGTTGGTCAGGCGTGGGGCGATGGCGTTGTAGTGTTCTTCGATGGTCATCATGGGATGTTCTCCGGGGGGAGGCCGCCGGACGGGGGGAGGTCGGGCGGGGGGAGGTCGTCGGGAACGGGCGGAAGGTCGTCGAGGGAGACGCTGTCGAGGTCGGCGTCCTCGCGGCGCGCGTCTTCGAGGCGGCGGGCCCACTTGAGGAGCTCGGCGACGGGCTCGATGAGGGGCTCGGGGATGAAGTCCTCGACGCGGCCGGTGGCGTAGAGGGCGCGGGCGAGGGGGACGTCTTCCATGACGGGGATGCCCTCGGCGAGCGCGGTTTCGCGGATGATGGCGGCGATGCGCCCGGCGCCGGAGACGCAGATCATGGGCAGGGGGACTTCCTCGGGCTTGTAGCGGATGCCGACGGCGAGACGGGTCGGGTTGGTGACCACGACGGAGGCCTCCTTGGTCGCCTTGACGGGGTCGGGGCCGGACATGATTTCCTGGCGGAACTGGCGCTGGGCCTGCTTGACTTCCTGGGAGCCTTCCATTTCCTTGTACTCGCGCTTGACCTCGTCCTTGGTCATCATCATCTGCTTGATGAAGTTCTTGCCCTGGAAGAGGCGGTCGACGACGGCGATGAGGATGTAGCCGAAGGCGGTGTAGACGGCGAGGCGCTTGAGCATGAGCTTGAGGCAGGGGAAGATGTCGTCGACGGTCCCGTAACACATCGTCAGGAGCTCCGGGACGCTCGCGCGGATGATCTTGTAGAGGAGGTAGCCGAGGAAGCACACCTTGACAACGTTCTTGAAGAATTCGAAGAGGTTTTTCATGCTGAAGATTTTCTTCGCGCCCTCGACGGGGTTGAGCTTCTCCAGCTTGGGGATGATGGGCTCGACGGTGAAGAGGAACCCGATCTGGGCCGTGTTGGCGACGACCGCGACGATGGCGGCGACGAACACGCAGATGAACGAGTGCTTGCAAACCAGCAGGGCGGCGAGCTTGGCGCCCTCGCGGACCGAGTTCATGCCGGTTTCCGCGACGCGCCCGGAAATGAACGAGAGCAGCACCTCCATGTCCTCCACCAGCGCGACGCCCATCCAGGCCAGCACGCCGAAGAGGACGACGAGGATGGCGGTGGAGACGATGTCCTTGGAAGTGCAAACCTGGCCCTTGTCGCGCGCGTCGCGCAACTTTTTCGGGGTCGGCAATTCGGTTTTTTCGCCACTGGATTCAGCCATTGGCGCGCATTCCGTTCTGGACAGGCGGGTTCATGCAGTCGTTTTCCGGCCCGGTCCCGCGGGACGGGAACCGGGCACGCCCCCCATAATTACCCGCACCCGCCTTCCACCTCAAGCGCATTTTTGCGCCACCGCTCCTGCCGTTCCGGGGTTGCCCGCGCCGGGGCGGGTCAGATGGAGTCGAGGAGTTCGCGGTACTGTTCCGCGGTGCGGTCGATGCCGTCCGGGGATGCGGCGGGGGCCCAGTCGGACCAGCCGTCGGAGGCGAAACGGGTGACCTTCCAGCCGGCCGGTTCTGTGAATTCGGCGGCCCAGTCGAGGTGCGGAAGCTGCATGCCTTCGGCGGAGAGCATGGCGGCCTGGACCTCCCAGCGCTCCACCCGGCGGCCGTCTTCGCCGAACCCGACGTGCCGGACGATGTCCACGTCCTTCGCGGCCGCCCGCTCGTTCCCGCCAGCGTCCCGCAGCGAGAAGGTGCCGCGGACCAGCCGCACGTCCCGGATGCCGCCGAACTCCCGGTGCATCCCCCCGGCGGCCCGCGCGGGGGCGTTGCCGGCCTCCGCGGCCGCGGCGCCGGCGCCGGCGGCCAGTTGCTCCGAGGGGCCCGGCAGGCGCCCCTGGGTCAGGCCCGACACCAGCTCCCACGCGCGGTCCCCGGCGAACGACGGCAGCAGCCGGCCTTCGGCGTCGGGGGCCATGGTCAGCACGGCGTCCTCGACGATGAGCTTGCGGATCCGGGAGAAGCCGCGCCGTGCGAAGAAAGTCCACTTGATGCGGATGACCTTGACCTCCAGCCCGGCCCGGTCCTCGAGCGCCGTGATGTCGCTGAGGCGCAGGTTGAGCGATTCCGTCGGCCGGATCCTCCCCACGCGCACCTCCATCCCGGCGGCCTTGGAAAGGCGCCGTTCGACGGCGACGCGGAACCACGGCGAGCGGACGGCGGCCTGCGCGATCCCGTAGAGGATGGCGGCGGCGGCGATGGCAATCCACAAAATCCGTCCAAGCAGCTTCGTCACGGCTCAACCTCCCGCCAATTCCGCCGACCGGGCCGTGGCGGCGCGGACGGCCTCCCGCACGCTCCGGGCGAACCCGCCGGCCTCCAGCGCGGCCAGGCCGGCCAGGGTCGTGCCGCCGGGCGAACTGACGCGCCGTCGCCACTCGGCCGGGGGCGTGTCGCCGGCGGCGGCGAGCTTCGCCGCGCCCAGGACGGTCCCGACGGCCATCGTCCGCGCGGTCTCCGGCGCGAAGCCCTGCGCGATGCCGGCGGCCTCCAGGGCCTCGATGAACGCGAAGACGTATCCCGGGCCGCTGCCGCTGAGCCCCGTCACCGCATCCATCTGCGATTCCTCCGCGCGCACCACGGTGCCCGTGCCGGACAGCAGCCGGCAGACCTCGTCCACGTCGGCCCCCGCGGCGCGGGATCCGCCGCAGACCGCGGCGACGCCGGCCCCGGCCAGCGCCGGCAGGTTCGGCATCACGCGCACGACCCGGCCCGGCACCATCGCCTCCAGCCGCGCCGTCGTGACGCCGGCGCAGATGCTCGCGACCAGCTGGCCAGCCGAGAAGGCGTCCCCCGCCTGGGCGACGGCCTCGGCGAGCTGCTGCGGCTTTACGGCCAGCACGACCGTGTCCGCGCCGCGCACCGCGCCGGCGTTGCTCCGCGACGTCCCCACCCCGTACTTCGCGGCGACTTCCGCCAGCCGCGCTTCCGAGACGTCGGCCATCGCGATGTCCCCCGGCGCCGCCGTCCCGCCGCGCAGGATGCCCTCCACGATGGCCCCCGCCATGTTGCCCGCTCCGATGAATGCGATTTTCGCCATGTCCGTTCCTCCTTGCTTTGCGCCTGCCTCGCCCGGCCGGAAGCGCCGGGCTTCCGGGATGCCGGGACTCTAGGGGGTTCCTTGCCCCGGGTACACCCTCGCGCCGAAAATGCCGGTTCCCACGCGCACGAACGTGGCGCCCTCCTCCACGGCGACCTCCATGTCGTGCGTCATGCCCATCGAGAGCTCTTCCAGCGGCACGCCCCACTCCGCGGCCCACGCGTCCCGCAGCTCCCGGAGGCGCCGGAAATGCGGACGGGCCTCCTCCGGGTCCTCCGCGATGGGCGGCACCGTCATCAGGCCGCGGATTTCCACGTTCCGCAAATCCGAGGCCATGCCCAGCAACTCCGGGACCGCCTCCGGCGGCGCGCCCGATTTCGAAATCTCGCCCGAGACGTTGACCTCCAGCAGCACGTTGAGGCGCTTGCCGAGCGCCGCGGCATGGCCTTCGAGCATGCGCAGCAGCTTCGCCGAATCCACCGAATGCACCCAATCGAACAGGCGCGCCGCGGTGGCCGCCTTGTTGCTTTGCAGGTGGCCGATCAGGTGCCACTCCAGGGAGGACGGGCATTGGGGGATTTTCATGGCCGCTTCCTGCACGCGGTTTTCCCCGAAGAGCCGCTGGCCGCACTCCGCCGCCGCCCGCACGGCCGCCGCTGAATAGGTCTTGCTGACGGCGAGAAGCCGCACCTCCCGCGGGTCGCGGCCGCACCGCGCGCAGGCCGCGGCGATGCGCCGCCGCACTTCCCCGAGGTTCCCGCCCACGTCCGCTGTCGTATCGTTCAGGTTCATGCCACCACTATTCCCCATTCCGGGCAAAAAAGCACGCTCTTTCCGCTTGGGGGAGAGAGAGGGGCGGCTCAGAGGCCCTGGAGGAGGGGGGGGAGGGCGGGGGAGAGGGGGAAGTAGGCGGCGCCGGGGAGGTGGAGGGTGGAGAGGTGGCGGAGTTGGGAGGCGAAGGAGGCAGGGGTGGGTTGGGCTTCGTCGGCGACGACGGCGACGCCGGGGAGGAGTTTGTTCGCAGGGGCCGCGGCGAGGCAGGCGGCGAGGGCGGTCTGGAAGGTGGGGAGGTCGTTGGCGTAGATCATCGGGGAGACGTGGTCGAGGAGGTTCTCGGAGAGCCAGCGGGGCCAGTCTTGGTTGCGGGCGGCGGCGGTCTGGGGGGTGGGGTAGACGGCGGCGGAGAGAATCAAGTCGGGGTTGGCACGGCGGAGGGCGGTGGCGAGGGTCTTGAGGAGGTCGGTGATGGCGGCGGCGGTCTCGGGGCTGGCGGGGTGGTCGTCGGGGGTGCGGAGGTAGTCGAAGTGGATGCCGGCGATGCCGGTCTTGGCCAGCGGGAGGAGGGTGTCGAGGAGGGCTTGGCGGTTCTTGGGGTTGGAAGGGTCGAGCCACTGGGGGTTGCCGGGGAGGGTGCGGCGCTCGGATTCGAGGCGGCGGCGGAGGGCGGGGGAGAGGGTGTCGAGGGTGAGAAGGGGGACCCAGGCGTGGATGGCGATGTGGGCGCGGGCGGCGTCGGCCAGCAGAGGGGCGAGTTCGCGGGGCGGGGTGGCGGAGGAGGGGGCGGCGGGGCTGGGGAGCTGGAGGGAGAGGGTGTGGGGGGGGGGGGGG
>JAFYAC010000067.1 GCA_017540905.1 Kiritimatiellia bacterium
CAGAAGAAAATGCCACTTTCCATGCATCATGCTTCCACTACGGCCGTGACGGAGCACGGCCCTCCCACTTGGAACATCTACCGGAATGGCAGCGCATGGAATCTGGCTCCGGGAGGGCCGCGCTCCGTCGCGGCCGTGTGGCTGAGGGACAAAGAACAGGCTACAGAATTTTTTAAACCGCTCTAGTGGAAGCATCTTCCGAATTCCGCGAATGCAAGGAGGAAGAAGGGTGCCAGGATCCGCCCCCCTCCGAGAGGGGGGTGGCGCGGCCATGAATGGGATGTCCATGCATGGAAGAAAGAAAACGGCAGGGGCCGCGACAGGGGGAGTACTGCGCTTGGCCGTTGCGGCAAGCGTGACTCCGCACCGGCAACGAACGAATCAAGACTTTTGCGGATGGGCAAGTGGACGCATGCATCGACGGCCTCCCGCAGTACTCCCCCCGCCGCCCTTTCCATTTGCTGCGAAGGCTCAATCCCATTGCCGATCCTTCCACCGGGCGGCACCCCCCTCTCGGAGGGGGGCGAATGCTTGCGCGCACCTCATGCCCTGAATACGGCCCCCATCGTTCCACCCCCATCGTCACAATCCACTAAAATCCCCGAAGAACCGAAATTTCCGGGAAGCCACGGAAAATCGTAAGCCGCTCTGGTCCCCGAACCGCCAATCCTGAGCCACCGCCCATGCGTCGCGCAGTACTCCCCCCGCGGCGCCTTTTTGCTTGAACGGGGGCGGGGGGGCGGGCAAATTGGGCGGCGCAATGCGGCGGCGGATGTAACCTTTCGCGGCGTTGCGGGAAAACAGGGCAGGCAAACGCGGTTTGCCACAACCCACAGAGGAAACACCATGAGCGGACACAACGGATTCATCGCCGTCGGCAACAACAACCAGCCGGTCAATCCCATCATCGCGAACAACGTCGGGGGCGCGCGGCCGCCCGCGAACCCCAATCCGCCGCCCGTCGTCCCCGGCGTCGGGGAACCGCCGCAGGGCGTGCAGGAACCGGCCGTGCCCGGCGAAATCGCCCGCCAGCTCGACGTGCTCCTCCTCCAGGCGGGCAAGGCGTCCGCGAAGGGCATCGACGCGGCGGCCCTCAAGACGCAGCTCCGCGGCGTCGGCCTCCCCAAGGGCGAGGTCAAGGCGCTCAAGACCCTCATCGACAACGCCGCCAAGACCCTGGACGCGCTCGACAAGTTCACCGGACGCGACATCGCGGTCGCGACCGGGCAGGACATCGCGGGGTACCACCAGTGGGACACCGAGCATCCGGCGGGCCGGGCCATACAGGCCGCCCTCGACGCCCAGGCGGCGCTTTCCGAGAAGATGCGTTCGCTCATCAACGCGCAGGGCGTCTCCCGCGAGGCGAAGGCCATCCTCGAAACGTCCGCGATGACCTGCGACCGCCGCGCGTGCGAGCTCGAAACGCTCGTGCTCCAGTTCGCCGAAGCCGTCGCGAAGATCCGCAACAAGGACATCGACACGCTCGACCCGGCGGTCCGCGCCCGCCTCGACACGAAGGTTTTCGCGCTGATGGGCGAGAAGGCCGCCACGATGCACGGCCACGCCGAGGCCCTCGACCACATGCGCGCGAAGCTCGCGCCGCTCGCGAAGCGGATCGACGATTTCGCGTCCAACCCCGACAAGAACATCGGCAGCCCCGCCTTCGCCGCCATGCGCCGGGAGTTCTCCGACGCCAAGACCGCCCTCGCGACGCTGGCCCGCGACGGCTACCAGGCCGGCGAAGGCCGCGTCCACCCCGACAGCGCCTTCCTGGACGCCGCGAAGGCCGTCCTCGACCAGGTCGAACAGCGCATGGCCGGCGCCCGCCAGCGCCTCGCCCAGGCCGCCCTCGACTCCTACATCGACAGCATCTTCGCCCCGCCCCCAAGCCTTTCGCTCCTCGCCCCGAAGTTCCGCCCGCTCCTGAAAATCCTCTACCCGCCGGCCGCCCGCCTCGTCCTGGCGAAGGACGCCGTCCACGCGGCCGCCCGCGCCTACGCCAAGGCCCCCACCCCCGAAAACCTCGCCGCCCTCAAGACCGCGATCGCCGCCTACAACCAGGACCCGATCGCGGCCGCGGCCGAGGACATCGGGGACCACCTCGCCCATGCCGCCGCGGGCTTCCTCCAGACCGACGACACCGTGCTGGCCACCCACATCCAGAAGAGAAAGGCGAAGCTCCCCGCGGACGAGCGCCGCGCCGTCACGCCGGAGCTCGTCAAGGAATTCAAGGCCGCCCTGGAGAAATACACCAAGGGCGAAGCCCCCGCCGCGGCCTTCTGCGCCTTCTACAAGCCCGGCAGCTTCTACAAGACCCAGCTCGCCCACTTCGAAGACATGCGCAAGACCGTCGAGCGCATGGGCGACGACGACTTCCTCACCTCCAAGGTGTTCCTCGCCGCCTTCGAGGGCGAAGTCGCCCCCTCCACCCTCGTCGAGGTCCGCGTCCACGGCATGGAGGACGGAGACCTCGACCCCGCAACCGACCCCTCGAACGTCGAAAAGGCCCGCCCCCTCGGCAAAGGCCAGATGAACACCGTCACAGCCGTCATTCTCAAGAACGGAGACGTCCGCATCTTCAAGCCCGAGGCCCCCGGCCGCGACACCCTCGAACACGCCCCCTACGTCTTCGAAGGCTACGAACGCAACCAGCAGATGGCGCAGCTCAACATGGCCACCCAGAAGACCGCCGAGGTTCTCGGCCTCGAGGACATCGTGGTCAAGACCTCCGTCGGCAAGCACGACGGCCAGTACGGCATCTTCATGACCCACGCCCCGGGCACCAACCTCCCCACCTTCGGCAACAACCACAAGGTCGCCAAGGGCTCCCTCAACGCATCCGGCGTCCAGACCCTCTCCACCGAAGACCACGCCAAGGTCCAGGGCCAACTCCTGCGCAAATGCAACCGCCTCGACTGGCTCGACGTCATCACCGGGCAGGCCGACCGCCACAACGGCAACGTCCTCGTCGACGTCCGGCAGGACGGGCACGTCGACGTCACGGGCATCGACAACGACACCTGCTACCCCGCCTTCCGCATCGGCCTGGACAAATACATCGCCGCCGGCAAGCACCTCGCGCGCTTCAAGGAACTGGTCGACGACGTCTCGAACCTCTACGGCCTCCAGGCCGAAGACGCCAAGAAGCGCCTCCTCTCCGACCCGGGCGTCACCCAGAACGACGACGGCACCTACACCCTCGACGCCTCCAAATTCCAGTCGCCCGAACTCAACTACTGCCTGATGTACACCTTCGGCATCTACTCCAACCACGCCCCGACCTACATCGACCGCGACCTCTACGAGCGCCTCCAAACCCTCAAGGCCGGCCCGGCCCGCGACGCCCACCTCGCCGACCTGAAAAAACGCCTGTCCCCTGCCGCCTACGACGCCGCCGTCAAGCGGCTCGACGACGCCATCGCCCGCGCCGACGGCCTCCGCGACCGCAACCGCGTCTACAGCGAAGCCGACTGGAACGACCGCGACAAACAGAAAGCCTTCTACAACGACCCCTCCGAGACCCCGCCCGCGCTGGATTTCAAATCCCGCACCATCCTGCAGCGCCGCCCCCGCCAATACCAGGAAATCCAGAAAGGCATCATCCAGATGACCCAAGGCAACTACCGCCGCAACGGCTTCGACTACTCCGCCAAACGCGGCTGGTTCGACTGACCCGCCCCCGCCCGCCCCTTCCGGAATTTTCCAATGATTGGAAAAAATTTTTCCAATGGTTGGAAACAATGCCCCGGTTTTTCCAAAGATTGGAACAAATTTTCGGCAGTTTTCCAATGATTGGAAAAAATTTTCCGGATGGAATCCGGGGCGTCCTTCGGGAATGATAGTGGACGGGGAGGATTGCCGGCGCAGTTCAAGTTTTTCCGTGGCTTCCCAGACGTTTTCCCGCCACAAGGTCGCGCGGAAGCGCGACCCTCCCCGTGGAGAGCGCAATGGGAGGGTCGCGCTTCCGCGCGACCATGTGGGAGGGAAACTTCCGGGAAGCCACAGAAAACCTTGAACCGCTCTGGTACAGCGTAAAGCTTGTTCTTTCGCGTGTTTTCGGGGGTAGGGCGGCGAGTCCCTTCGCCGCCGTGTGCCTGCAAAGCGCATGGAGAGCTTTGCATTTGCCTTCATTCCGCGATCGTTTCGCACGGCGGGCAGGGGACTGCCCGGAATGCTGATCAGACAAGCTCCGCCCACCCATGGAACAACCCCGCCCGCTCTCCTTTTTCCTCTGCCTGCGGCGCAAAACACGGAGCGCGCGGAGGAAGGAGACACGGAGATTTTCCAGAGAGGAGCTTCGCATTTCCAAAACGTCCCTCTCAAGCGTTTGGCCGGCGTTTCTCGGGTGCGAAGTCTCCTCCAACAAACGCTCCATCCAAAAACTCGGTTCTTTGGGAGTTATAGTGGACGGGGAGGATGGCCGAGAGAGCGTGGAGAGATATTTGGAGAATGGAGAGTGCGCGAGCATTCCCCCCCTCCGAGAGGGGGGTGCCGCCCGGTGGAAGGATTGCCAATGGGATTGTGCCTTCGGAGCAAATGGAAAGGGCGGCGGGGGGAGTACTGCGGGAAGCCGTCGATGCATGCGTCCACTGGGTCCATCCGCAAAATTCTTGATTCGTCCATCGGTGCGGAGTCGCGCTTGCCGCGACGGCCGCCCGCAGTACTCCCCCCGTCGCGGCCCCTGCCGCTTGTCTTTTGCCATGCATCCGCCTTCCATTCATGGCCGCGCCACCCCCCTCTCGGAGGGGGGCGGGCCTGTCGCCCTTCTTGCTCCTTGCAACCACGACCTTGTCCTTGAATTCCACGGGGCGTTCCTCCGGGCGGCGGCGGGTCACGGGCGGGGGGAATCCATCTTGAAGCCGAGGCCGACGAACTGGGCGACGTCGCGGCCGGTGTCGTCGGCGACATCCACGTCCACGACGCAGGAGGTGCGGCCGTCCTTGCGGTAGCGGGCGGTGGCGACGAGGCGGGTCCCCTTGGGCGCGGCGAGATAGTTGATGGATACCTGCTGGGCGACCGTCAGCCGCCCGCGCCCGTTGGTGAGGGCCGCGAAGGCGAAGTCGGCCAGCGTGAAAATCGCCCCGCCCATGACGCCGCCGGCGGCGTTGCGGTGGCGGTCGGCGATGGTCATGGAGGTGACGGCGCGGTCGGCGTCGAGGGCGTCGAGGACGATGCCGTTTTCGGTGGCGAAGCGGTCGCGCGAGAAGTAGTCGCGTGCGTCGTCGAGATTGGCGAAATGGGTCATGGCGGGTGGTTCCTTTCGGGTGTGGCGGGGGTGCTGGCGGCGGCGGCGGGTCAGCCGCGGCGCTCCGTGGAGGGCGGTTCGCCGCCGTCGAGGGAGACGAGGCGGAAGGCTTTTTGTCCGATGCCGAGGGCTTCGGCGTGGTCGAGGATGCGCGGGCCGAGCAGCGTTTCCATGCGCTTGCGGAGGGCGGCGCCCTTCGCGGGGTCGGCGGCGTACACGAGGGCCACGCACGCGGCATCGAGCGCCACCGGGTCGAGCGAGGAGAGGATGCCGATGTCGGGCAGCTCCGGCGGGTGCGGGTTCGGGTCGCAGTCGCAGTCGATCGAGAGGTTGTTCATCACGCTGACGTACACCGCGCGGTCGCCCATGTACCGCACCACCGCCCCCGCGGCCTCGGCCATCGACTCGATGAACACCTCCTGCGGCGGAAGGCTGTCCCAGACCCTGGAGGTGTCGTCGGTCCTGCCGCCCGAGTGGATGCGCGCCTTGCCCGCGCCCGACGCGACGCCGATGGAGAGGTTCTTCAGCGCCCCGCCGAAGCCGCCCATCATGTGGCCCTTGAAGTGGTTGAGGATGACGAACCCGTCGTAGTCCGCGAAGGCGGCGCCGACAAGGTCCTTGCGCAGGTGGCGCGAACCGGGGGGGCACGGGATTTCCACTTCGCCTTCCTCGTCCAGGATCACGACCCGCGCGACGGCGTCGAATCCGTGCTCCGCGATGGTCCGCCGGTGGGCGGGCGTCTCCATGCGCGAGCCCTCGTACGCGGTGTTGCACTCGACGATGTCACCGCCGACCGCGCGCACGAGCGGCCCGATGAGCTCCGGCCTGAGGTAGTGCGGATTGCCGGCCTCGCCGGTGGAAATCTTGACCGCGACCCTGCGCCCCTCCAGCGGGCGGCCGAGCGCCCGGTAGGCGCGCAGCAGCCCCTCCGGCGAGATGTCGCGGGTGAAATGGACGACGGCGGGTTCTTTCGGTGCGCTCATGGATGCAAAACCTTGGGTTCGCTTTTCCGCAGTCTACCATCGCCGCTTGCGGTTTGGAAGCCCCGCCCTTGCCCTTGCCCTTGCCGCTCTTGCCGTCTCCTTTTTGTGTCGCCGCGGACGCGCGGAAGCGCGTCCCTCCCCGTGGAGAGCGAAACGGGAGGGTCGCGCTTCCGCGCGACTTCGTGGGAGGGAAACGGCTGGGAAGCCACAGAAAAACGTAAGCCGCGCTAGTGGCCGTCGTTCAGGCGGACGGCGACGGGGAGGTGGTCGGAGAAGCCGCCGCGGTAGCGGCCTTCGCCCTGGAAGGTGGGGATTGGGGCGCCCTTCCGCCAGCCGTGGCGCTCCAGCATGCAGGGGGGGCGGACGATTTCGAAGGTCTCGGGGTCGCACACGAGGGGGGAGGCGGGCTGGAGCAGCGGGGCGCTGGCGAGGATCTGGTCGAGCATTTGCCATTCCTTGCGGCCGCGGGCGCAGTAGGCATGGGTGCCCTGTCCGGCACGGGAGAGCGGCTGGGAGAGGTTGTAGAGGGTGTCGGCCTTGGCGGATTTGGCCGGCGGCGCGCCCGCGGGCGGCGGCGGCAGGGCGCGGAGGGTTTCGGCGATGGAGGCGTCTTCGGGCGTGTCGTTGAAGTCGCCGAACGCGAGAACCGCCGCCGAGGGCTCGCGGCGGCGCAGGGCTTCGATTTCGCGGCGCAGGACGCGCGCGGCCGCCCTGCGCTGGGGGATGCTTTCTTCGACGCCGATGCCGCGCGAGGGCCAGTGGTTGACGAAGCAATGCAGCCGCGCGCCGCCGCGGGCGGCGAGGGTGACGTGCAGGATGACGCGCGTGAGCGGGGCGGGACGGGGCACGCGGTGGGTCTCGGTGCCGACGCACGTGAAGCGGCGCCGGTCGTAGAGGAGGGCGACGTCGATGCCGCGGCGGTCGGGGGATTCGCCGTAGGCGTAGGCGTAGTCGCGGCCCCGGAGGCGCCCGATGAGGTCCTCGACCAGGGCCGGGGTCTCGATTTCGACCAGACCGAGGATGTCCGGTCCCTTGGAGCCGTTCATGTAGCGGATGACCTGGGCGATGTGGGAGAGTTTCTGTTCCAGGCGCTCGGAGGTCCAGCGGGTGGAGGGGTCGCCGGCGAGGAATTCGTCGTCGCCGGGCTTGCCGGGGTCGTCCCGGTTGTCGAAGAGGTTTTCGACGTTCCACGATGCGACGTAGTAGGTGGAGGAGGAGGCGGCCTCGAGGCTGATCTTGCCGGCCTTTGGCGCGGAGGGCGCGGAAGGCTTGGCAGGTTTGGCAGGCGCGGCCTCCGGTGCGCCGTCGTCGGTTCCGCGCTGGCCGGAGGGGGAAGGCGCCGGGGGGGCCGGGGCGGCGGGGACGGCTTCGTCCTCGTCGACTTCGATCCAGTCGGGGGGCGCGGAGGCGTCGCCGAAGTCGTCGGACCAGAAGAAGAGAAAGAGATCCTCGAGCACGGCGGTGACGGCGTTGACGGCACCGGTACGGGCGCCCGTCTTGGAATCGGCGGCGAGCAAGCCCGCCAGGACGGCCACGGCCACGGTGACCAACGGCTTCCACGACCGCAGCCGGGACGGCAGGCGCAGGCGGTTGTTGCGGCGTCCGGTCATAAGTGGCTTGGGGATGGAAGAAAACGTCTGGACATGTCAAATGCGCGGCCCGTTGCCCGCCGTGCGGTCCACGGCCGATTCCGGTATTGGCTTTCGAGTATCGGAAGGGGGCGGCCGCTGTCAAGGCGATTTCCCCGGGGCACAAGAACGTGTGCGCATCTCCGGTTTGTGCACGGGGCGGATCAAATCCACGCTTGCATATTCCCGCGCGAGGCGCATGGTGGGGCGAGGCGTCCCCGCCGAGCCGTTCTTGCCAGTTTTCCAGACCGCCTGCCCCCTTCCACACCGGCTCGCCGGGGACGGCTCGCCCCACCAGTATGAGTTCCGTCAAGAATTGATCTTGGATTCTTTTTCCTTGGATTGGATTCCTTGAGGCGATTCAGAAGCGGATTCGCCTTCTTTTGCTTGCA
>JAFYAC010000068.1 GCA_017540905.1 Kiritimatiellia bacterium
TCCTTTGTTTTGATTCCACAAAGGAAGGCTACCACGGAGCCGCCATCCTTTCACCCGTTGAGTGAAGGGGGCGAGAAGGTTTTTCCCCCGTGTGCATGCGCACCGGCGCGCGAATGAGTGGCTTGAACTGCTGTTTTTAGGATTACTTTTTTCCCTCCCTACTCGCCGGACCTGAATCCAATCGAAAAGATGTGGAGCGAGCTCAAGGCCATCCTGCGGGGGATTGCAGCCAAGACATCGTCCGCCCTGCACCGGGCCATCCGGAAATCGCTCCGGCTCGTCACACCCCAAGACGCCGGAGCCTGGTTCCGGTGCCTGTTTCCCCTCATGTGGATATACTATTTCTCGAAACGATCCAGCTCGATCTGCCGGCCTTTGCGGAGGAAGCCGTCTTAGTGGCGGGTGACGAATTGGGATTCGACTTGGCACATGGTGTCGAGCATGACGCCGACGATGATCAGGAGAGACGTGCTGCCGAAGAATTGGCGAACTTCGGGGGGATTTGGCAGGGTCAAAAGAGCGCGGCTTTTATTTGTTCGTGAAAGGCTTTTCCATCGGGAGGTCTTTGTGACGGGTTGTGGGAAAGGGACGCAGCCAAAACTTCAAAGACTGCTTTGGGACCAGTCCAATCGGTTGCTTTGACAATGCCGGTTGGATGCCGTCCGGTTGCCGCGAACCAAAAGACGGCTGCGAGCTGGAATACATCCGAAGCCTTGGTGATTTCGTCCCCGCAGCCGAGGGTGCGGTTCATCGCTTCAGGTGACAACCAGTTCTTGGGACCGATGTTCTCGTTATCCCCCGTAACATCGGGTCCATTATCCTCAGGGTCGAGAAACCTGCAAAGGCCGAAATCCGACAACATCCACGTTTCCCCCCGGATAAGCACGTTCTCGGGTTTGATGTCCCTGTGGATGGCATGTTCATGCAACACGGCCAATGCTTCGGATAGTCCACGGAACTGCCCAGCAATGCTTTCGAATGGAAGAGTGTGCTCCGAGTGTTGGATAAACTTGGAAAGATTCAATTCCGCCAACGGCATGATGACAAATGGACATTTCTTCCACTTGATGTGCTGGTCGCAAAACTGGATTTCTCCATGCCCGACGCATGACATGAGCTGATCATGGTGAAGGGAAAACAGCAATTGTTCTTCCCGCTTGAATCGCTGGAGTCGCTTTCCTCGTGTATCAATCTGAATCTTGATTGCAAATGCTTCACCGCTTCCAATGCTTCTACATTCGCAGACAACTGCATTCCCCCCACGCCCAATTATCTCGCCGGGTTCGATTTCGTAGGCCTCTTCGGAGCCGTCGCGGGTCGTGCAATCAACGCGCTCAACGACCTTGAAAGACTCCGTTGAACCATTTGCTTTTGTCTCTACCAGGTCTATCTGGTTCATGTCTCCGTCCTGAATTCGGAATCATCGAGGTCACCCGTTTCGTATGGCGGGGGCAGTCGGTAGGATTTTGCAGCCACTTCGGCCACACACGTTTTGTGCAAGAGGACGCCATTGGAGAGCTGAAACACCAAACTGTCGTTCTTCCAGGCAATCACGGCATTGGCCGCCCCCATCTTTTCTCGTTCATGCGCCTGGCCGCAGATGGGGCAACCCCGACTACTGAACGGCAATCCGGATTCGATGAGAATGTTGTGAAAAGCCCTGGCGGTTTCTCCTGTCGGGAATGCTCCCGCATAGGTTCCTGCGAGAAACGCCTTGAGGACGTTTCTCCTCCATCTGCGGCTACCAACTGTATTCGACTGGGAAACGCACTGGATTGCATATTTCCGGAACAGTTGGATATCGGATTCGGGCTCGATCTTTTCGTCCAGAAAAGCCAAATCGGCCCGCAAGGGCCCCAAATCCTTTCCGGCCAGCGACCCTCCGGCCCGGAGCAAGTCGTCGACTGCGTTGAACAGGGCGTAAAAGTCGGCCTTCTGGCGAAATCTGGTTTTTGCGAACGGCTTGAGGGAGCCGTCCCCTTGTTCCGGCCAGAGCGTCTGCAATTCTTCCAACACAGCCTTGAACCGCGACTGTATTGCCGCCTCGGATTCTTTGGGCCATTTTGAGTATTTGGCGTAGAAGATGTCCAACGTCTCTTTCTTTTCCTGCGGACCGTCGAGCAACAAGGCCAACAATTCCGAAACGAATTCCACGTCGCCCATGCGTTTGGAACTGGCAATCGTGAAAACACGGTTCTCGTCGAAAAACGGATCGTCCGCAAGTTTTTCGGACAGACGCAAGAACGCACCGGGATAATCCGCGCGCCGCAATTCCTGTTTCGTCAACTGAACCGTGTATTTGTTCACCCGCGAATAGATGTCGCGAATGACATCTTTCGTGGCATTCCGGATCTCGTTCACGTCCACGTTGTAATTGAGAATTTCATTTTGGACGGTTTCCGGCAGTTCCGAAAACCGCTTGCCCGCATGCTCGCCTTCGTATGGGGCGTCGAGCGCGAATCGGCCACCCAAATAATCCAGAATGGCGGTGAGGCGCTGTTGCCCGTCGATGACAATCCGGTATGTATCCTGGTCCCGAAGAATCGCCTGGAGAAAAATCTTCGGCATCGGAATGTTCCGGAGAATCGTGTCTATCAGCATGATTTTCGCGGCCTTGCTCCAAACCTGGTTGCGTTGGTAATCAGGCTGGAGTTCCAAGCGATGCCTTCGGCTCCAATCCCGGATGTCCGATATGGGATGCGAGCTCGTTTTCCATTCGACCCTGGCGTTCTCTGTCATGTTGACTCCGTTGTGGTTTGTTCAAGTGAGTTTCTTGATTTTTGCCAAGAACTGTTTCCTTGCCGCCGGCGACAGGGCATTGAACTGGGCGACGAGGAGATCGACGCCGAGGTTGTCCTTGTGTTTGGCGAGGGCCTTCCCGACAGGGGCTAGCTTGGAAGCGTCCTTCGGATTGAAGCAGGGGATGCGTCGGGCGAGTTCGTCCAAGGCGGCAACGGTTTCCTCGGGAGACAGCGTGGAGGGATCGGCATACCTCTCCTCCATGGCGGAAATCCAGGCCTTGGATTCCCGGGCGCGCTTTTTCCGGCACAGCCCGACCAGATTGTCATAGGCCTCCCCGGGATCCCACGGGGGATCGATGTCCCGGTATTTCTCCACGAAGTCCGTCTTTCCCTGGCGGGCGCGCTCATCGAACACCGACTCGTGGATGTCCAGGTTGGACAAGGCCTCGACTTGGACAAGATAGGCATCGACTTCGTTGCGGGCATCGCGGAAATCGTTGAGATTGGTGTCGGAGCCGTCATACAACCGAATCAGGGCCTCCAACTCGGCCAGCAAATCGCGGGCCGTTTCAGGCGTCAAGTCCTTGGCGTAAATCTTACGGGCACGGCGATCCAACGCCTGGCGCGCCTTGGCCACCCCGTCCTTGATTTCGTTCAGTTTTTGGTAGACCACGGCGATTTCGTCCGCAACGCCGGAATTGACCGTCCTCATGGATGAGGCACTCCTCTGGAGGACTTCGCGATGCTGGTCGCATTCCGTCTTCAGGTCATCCAGTTGCGCGCAGGTAAGGTTTGGAGGAAGCGAAGCATGGGCTTCGCACCATGCCTCGGCCTCGCGCTTGCCTGCCCGGGCGACCGAAATGGCTTCCATGTGCTGGAGAACGCGGGCGACTTTCTTCCTGAGCAGGTCTTCTTCGTTGGAGAGTCCGAGATTGCGGAGACTTCTCCCCATCTTGTCGTTCGCAATCTCCCTGAACTGGGCAACAGCATCCGGGGAGTCTCCTCGCGGGTTGAACCCCTGGAGCCAGGCGGGAAACCAGGCGAGAATCCGTTGCCGACTTTCCCGGAGAGCAGTCTCAAGCGGAACGATGTCCAAGGCCTTGTCCCAGAGATACGCTTGGTTGGACCTCAGCTTCAAATCGTCGGTAAGCAGGGAAGCCCCGAAAGCCAATTTATATACATCCTCCCGCCTGGTCGAAACCTCGATGAGATTCATGTGTTCGCTGACTTTTTCATCGGAGGCGTCCATCTGGCGCCGGGCCATGGCAATGTCGCGTTCGACCTCCTGGATCTTGAATTTGAACGCCGGTGGAATCGCGGGATGGGTTTTCCGCAAGGCATCGATGCGCTCCTGGAAGGCAAGCTTCTCCCGGTAAGTCTGGCAGTCGATCCAATCATCGACAATGTTTTTCCATGGCGAATCGTCTCCCGATACCGCCTTGACGAAACAGACATCCCGGAAGTCTTTGGGGTCGAGTGCCGACTTGTCCGGGAACAGGAGGGCTATCGCATCGATCTCGATGGCCTCGCCGTCCTTCAACACCTGGATGTCCCTGGCGTTCCTGTGCGCCCGGAAAAAGACGGAGAGCAAGAGTCCGGCCGAAGCGATATTCGCCCCATAGGGGGCGCCACAAGCCTTTTCGAGGGCTTCCGTCGCGGAGAGTCCATCATCCGAAAACAGGGCCTTGGTCCATTCATCCATCAGCGCCTTCACGGGGGCGGCCGCACGGCGGACGGAAACAGCCCCATCCGTTTCCGAGAAAACCGACCAGGCATTTGCGAGAACCGTCTGGGCCCGGTTGCGCTTTTGGACTCCCATCGCCTGCGTTGCGTCGAAGCTGAAATCGGACAGGAAGAGCGATCGGGTGAATTCCGCGCAGTCTTTTGAAGCCTGGGAGACGCCTCCCTTCGTCGTGAACCCGTCGAAAGGAAACGGGATGGCCTTCGGGAACAACTTCTCGAATACGGCGTTTCCGAACGCACGCAACCGCCCTTGGATCCCGTCAAGGGGCATTCCCGCGCAGACGTTCCTCTCCCGGATTGCCTCTGAGAGGGCCTGCGCCAGAAGTTCTTCCTGCCCCCGTTGCTGGGCGGGGATGAGGCGGTCGTACTGCTCCTTCTCCCGCGTTCCCAACGATGCCAGCAAATCGAGCTGGACCAGCGGGTCGGAGAGACGGTGTTCCTTGTCGAAAAGGAGAACGAGCAGGAAGGGAACCTTCGCGCACTGTGCACGGAGCATCCGCTGAGCTTCATCCCGGACGGTTGCCTCGTTCTCGTTGTCCGGAACGTAGCAATACACCACGAAGCCACGCTTGTCCGAGACCGGCTGGTAGCGGCTCCTTTCGCGGAGTTCGGCGGCCAGGTTCGCCACGGAAAGGCGGAACAGGCCCCAAGTCGTGAATCTCGGTTCGAAATCCCATTCCCGGGTCTTGATTTTACGGTCATCCCCGAAATCGCATCCGAGGGCCTCGTTGATCTGTCCCATTTCCCCGGCACGTCCGATGAAGAGCTTGCCCCTGCGGTCTTCGTCGTATTCTTCGGACTTCTTCCTGAGGTAGCTTCTGAACTGGGGCTTCGACTTGGTATCGGCAAAAATCTCGAAACGGCGGAACGACTCCTCCCAGGCGATGACGTTCTTGTCATTTTCGAGATCATTGAGGCAGCCCGCCGCCGCATCGCGGTCCAAGCCGGCAAAAACGGCGACCGCGGAAACCATGTCGTCGCGGTCGGTCGCCCGGAGTTTCGTCTGTTCGATCAGGACAAGCGCCCGCAGGACGGCCGTTTCCTCATCCGATAGATGCTGGGCGTTCCGTTCGAATACCGCGTCGAACGCCTGGACGATGGCCGAGGTGGCCCCGACATCGTTTTCCATCTCGACGAATTCGTCGTGCAGTTCAGTCGTCCATAGGGCAACCGGGGGCAGCGACGGACAGTCGCCGCCGAGAACGTCGTCCCCGTGCGCCGAAAGGGCCGCTTTCAGCAAAGTGAGCGCCGAGCGCTGTTGCAGGAACCGGCCGCTCGAAGAAAGGTAGTAGAGGACCCACATTGCCTCCGGTGAAAGCGGCCAGCAACCGGTCGCGATTTTGGCGAAGGCGGCAGGGTCCGCCCACGAAGACGCATTCCGGGCCGATTCGTACCACCCCAGAAGGCGTTCCCGTGAAGACGCAATGGCCTTTTCGTCCAGTTTTGGCGGCTTTGATTTGACGAGAAGGCTCGCAACAAGCGTTTCGAGATTGCTCGACAGATAGTATTTCTCCGCCGAATCATAGCGCGTGACGTAACGGTTCGCCTCGTTTCGCGACATGTTGGCGAGCCGTTGCAGATAGGCTTTGAGCTCGAATTGGACGAAGCCGACGAAAGTGATGGCATCCGAATGCGCCTGGACGCCTTCGAAAAGGTGCTGCAACGCCCCGTCTCCGGCAATCTGTGGCTTGTTGGCCGCGAATTCGAGATAGTGCCCAAACTCGTCGAACAGGATCAGCAACCGGGCATACGGTTTGCCCTGGCCGATGTATTCCGAAGCAACTTTGCCGAGAACGTCCTTGACCGTCTCGTCGCCGATGGTCTGGATCGGCAATCCGATGGTCCGGAAGAACGCTTGGGCCCGGTCGTAAAGCGATTCGTCGAATGCAAGCAGCCTGTCACGGCATTCTTCGACGTCGGCGCCGCCCACATCCTTCACGAACGCCGCGGTGAGTTCCGGCGAGAGTCTGCCGAGCATCGTGGCCGCAATGTGGAACCGCTGCCGCAAGGATTCCAACGGCTCGACGGAATGCCCATCTGCCGCGATGCGCTCCTTGAGCTGCATAAGCAGGACGGAGGCCAGGTCGGCGTTGTTCATGCCGTTCACGGTGAGGACAAGGACGGGCCCGTCGATTTCCCGGATGGAAGACTCGATCCTTGTTGCCAGGACGGAATCGGCCGTTGCGATGTTGGCCATGATGGCCTGCGCTGTCTTGCCGCCGGGCTCAGAGAAGAGTTCCGAAAGCGTGACCGCCAGATGTGACTTACCGCTTCCGTAGCTCGCGATGGCGAGCGTGAACGGCCGGGATCCCGGATTGGCCAAATCGGCAGCGATGTCGGCAGCGAACGTGGCGGTATCTACCAGCCGGTGGCCCGTCCCTTCCGTGACTGAAGCCGCGACACCGTGCGTCCCCGGCCCGTGGAAAACGAACGCGGTCGCCGCACGCGCTGCCTTCTCGGCATCGTTTTGGAGCCAGTCGACATCGACGGCGCCGTTGAACAGACGGTCGATCTCGAAGCGGACGAGATTTCCGAGCGTGTCTTTCATCAGAGAAACTCCTCGTAGAGGCGGTTCCAAAGCGCAGTGGAGGGATGGAGAAATCGGACGAGCCACGGATGCATGTGCCGGTCGACTTCGGCCAGCCGTTTCCGTTCGAGGAGTTCCAGGAGTTCCTGGGCCTTGGCTTGCGACCAACCCGTAATCCGTTGGAACCCGGCCTGGGTTTTGAGTTCCTCGACCGAGACCTGCCCGTTGCCTCGCCCGGCCAGTTCCATGCATTCCGCCAACCAGGCGGCATAACCGGCGGCGTACTCCGGCCGGATGGGCGCGGGTGTGCGGACGAGATCGCCATTTTCGCGGATGATTGCCCCGCAGTCGGCAAACGAAGCCTCGTCGGCATACATCCGGATGGTCGGGGAGACCGCCGTCTCCGGATCCTTGCCGCCGATCAACGGCGAAATCCACTTCATGACCTCGTCGGCCGCAGCCCGGTTGCCGAACACCGGCGTGCTTTCGCAGAACAGATAGAACCATGTGTCGGCCCCGCGCCATTCGTTGCACAGCCGGAGGTGGGCGAGCCACTGCGTGAACGGTTCCTTGAAGAACTTGTCTTCCAGGAAGACCGCGCGTCCGAACGGCGTGAGTGCAAGCGTGGGATCGGCATCCTTGGACTCAGGCTTCACGAGCGTCACCAGTCCCATTCCCCGGCAGTAATCAGCCGTCGGAAGGGATTTCCCGCTGGACACCCCGGTCGGAATGCCGGTTGCATCCGCGATTTTCCGGATTTCGTATTCTCCGCCGTCGGCGGCGTATTTGAGCAGTTCTCCAAGATACTGCCGTTCGGGGATGAACGTGCGGTGGAAATTCTTCGCGAGCCGCTCCGGCTTCTGTTTCTTTGCAGGCATCGCTCAGAACCCCCGGGCTTCGAGGGAAGTCACGTCGATCGTGTTCACCCTGACCTTGAAAGAATCGTTTTCGGCCGCGGGCCCGATGGAGATGCACTGCCCCTTCACCAAGGAGGAAAGACGCGCCTTCCATTCATCTGCCGTTCCGGTCTGCGCCGCCGTCCTGACGAGTTCCGAATAGCGCTTCAGTTCCGAATCGGCAGGCTTGAAGAACAGCTTGTGCGCCGCCTGGAAGAGACGGGCCTTCTCGTCGTCCTTCAAGTTGCTCAACGTCTGCGTCGCCGCGATGAGGCACAGCCCGAACTTCCGGCCTTCCGTCAGAAACTTGCCGAGCGGGGAGTCGAGCTTCTGGTCGAGATTCTGCACCTCGTCGAGGACGATGACATGGGGTCGTGTTTCGTCCCAGGTGGTCCTTGCCGTGGAATAAAGGTCCCACAGGGCAAACTCCGTGAGCAGGAGATAGGTCGTGCGGTCGAGCATCGTCATCTGGAACACTTGGCAGGGATGGGACTTGTCGGAGAAAAGCTCGTCCCAACCGATGGATTCACCCTCCCTGAACAGTTTCGCGGCCACAAACGGCTTGAGCTTGCTGATGACGGATTTGAGAGCCGACTGCTGGTGGACCCCGTCGTCGAGAAACGCCTCGAGCGCCGGGAGGAGGTCGGACATTCCGAACGCGGGATTGGAGGACATTCCCGACTGGATTGCGTCGATCAGAACGCTCCTCTGCTGGTCGCCAAGATTGTAGACGGAATCGAAAATCGATGTTACGCGGGTCGCAACATCCCATTCGGATTCCTCCAGGGTTCCTCCGCATCCATCGTCGTCGGAGCCCTTCCGGAAAGGATTGATGGGGAGGCCGTCCCTCCGCACAATGTGCTGGAGGGGCGCGACGGAGTTCAGGAAGGCTTCCTTGAGTTGCTTGTTCAGGAATCCGTTCGTGTAATCGACGATCAGGCTGTTCTGCACCTTCCGCGCAAGCTCCGCCAGGATGGCTTCGATTGCATACGTCTTGCCCATCCCGGAGTTGCCGAAAATGAGGAAGTGCCTGTTGTTGAGCTTCGGATGCCCGAATTCCCAGAAGACTTCCTTCCCAGCCTTGGTCTTCCCGAGCAGGATCCGATCGGGGATTGCATGTGGTGCGGAGGGGACCACGGACGGGGACGGAACAGGTGAAGTGTTCGGGACGGGTGTGATGTTCGGCGTTTCCACCACTTGTTCGACTTCGTCCGAAGGCTGCGGAAGCGGCTCGGAAGGCGGAGGGGGAAGAGGTGCAACGGGTTGAGGAATGGTGGGAATCGGCACGACCGGCTCCTCGGGTTCCGGTTCAGGCTCCGGTCCGTCATCCTCATCATCGTCATCGGAGTCGAAGTCCTGGCGTTTCTCTTCATCTTCGTCCTCCGTCTCGTCGTCCTCGTCGGCGCGGCGGTCGTCGCGGATGGCATAATCCGGAGGCGTCCCGCCTGTGAGGTCGATGGAATCCAGCCAGACAAGTTTCGGCTTGGCATCGGGCTGGCAGACGGCGTCGATGAATGCGTAACCCGACTGGAACATGGGTACGGACATCGCCTCCCCTTCCTCGTCCGGAACGATTGACAGGATTTCGATCCGGTCCAGTTCGGGGCTGCGGGTTTCATCCGTGACGAACGTGTAGACGGCGGCATCCCATTCGATCTCGAAATTGCCGTCCGCGAGGTTTTCCATTGCCGGCAGGAAAGCGGCTTTGTCTTCCGATGCCGGGGCAGCGCTGGCAATCATGCGGTGCAGTTGCAGGAACCAGTAGCGTTGGTCGGGGCGGCCCGCCGCCAGCCCGCCGACGGACGGGGCGAAAAGCGGTCGCAGGACGCGCAGTCCATTCTCGATTTGGGTCTTCGCCTTTTCGAGATGGGAGGGCATGTTCTGCGATTTGCCCATCTTGCACTCGATGAGCGTGGCCTTGAGGCGGAGACGGTCGCCTTCGATGTCGGCACGGAGCCAGAGCAGGTCGGGGTGCCGGTTGTCGTCCGCCGCCAGGTCGAACCAGTGCCGGTAGGCGTCGATGGAGAAGAGCCGGTCGCACAGGTGGCCTGTTTCCTCAAGTGGGATGATCCGGTGCAGGATGCCGTAGGCGAGGAAGTCCCGGACGTATTCGCCGGGGCCTAGCGCGCGGACCAGCGAAAGCCCGGAGAGTTCCTTGGCTTCATCCAGAAGCGTCTGGGCGATGCGCGAGTCGCGCTCTGGGGAGCCGTAGGGAAACACGCCGCGCATGGCCGAAAGGAGACGGTCCTTCAGCTCGCCGAGGCGGTATTGCTGGGTCGAGACCGTGTAGTTGCTCTCTCCGTGCTGCCCCACGCCGGAACCGAAACCGATGAGTTCGCGTTTGAGTTGCGTTCCTTCCCCCTCCCGCTGGGCGATGAGCGCCCGGTCTACGAGGGGATCGACGGCGACGACCCATTCGGCCTTTTCGTGTGCTGCATCGACCACGTCGCGCCAAGGCGTGTAGTCGCCCGTCGCGAGGACGATGTGCCGGGCATCGGCTGGGACCCCCGGATCCTTGACGCGGGCGGCGAGGTTCGCGTGCGCGTCCGCCGCCTTGAACTGGCGGTTGCTGACGATTTGCGAGCGGCGGAACCTCTCGTTGGGCTTCGTGCTGGCACACTGCGACTGTTCGAGAATCGGGAATTTGATGGCGTGCGTCGTCACCACGTACGGCTTGGCCTTCTCGAATACGCACCCCTGGCTGTCTGGACGGATGAAGTCGTAGAGGAAAAACACGTCGGCGTCCACGTCCGCGCGGATGGTCTTCGCCAGCTGGCGGATGCCTTCCTCGCCCGGGCCGACCAGACGGTGCGAGATGGAAAACGAGCAACCGGCGTAGGGCCCGGAAGAGTCCTCTTTCGACTCGATGAGGTCCTGCCATGCGGAAAGCCATTGGGCGACGACGCTCGTGTCCGACGACTCGGAGAACACGGCGAGGCGGATGGAATACCTTCCGACCCGTGTCCCCGGCGGAATCTTCCGGTCGAGATACCGGACGAACGCATCGATTCCCGCCAGGACGGGCTGAATGTCCTCGTTGCGGCATACGGCGAGCGACAGGCCGTCCTTCGCCCCGGCATGCAGCCGGAAGAAATCGCAGAGCGTCCGGCACAGCAGGCGCGATTCGCTCGTTTCCCTCACCAGGTCCTCGGCGGCGATTTCGTCTTCGTCGATCTGGTTGTACCGCGTGAGGAAGCGCGTCGCCGCCAACCCCGTTCCGGGCGGCAGCGAGCCGATGCGGAACACGAGGGCGGAGCCCGGATCGGTCACGACGAACTTGCCGGATTCCGTGACCGGGAGGCCGACAAGCGGCGCCTTGACGTCCGCCAGGTCTGCATACCCCGTCCAGACCCGGTCCTTGAACGCCTTCCCGGCCTGCCCACGGCGGTATTCGTTTTCGGCGGCCTTTGCGAAGGCATCGAGCAGGAACACCCACTGGGCCTGGAGCATCTCGACGAGCGCCGGGTGGAGGATCGTTACGACGGCCGACGGCTCGAATTTCTCCACCCCCCATGTGTTGACCGACTCCCCGCCGTGTTCGGAATCGACGAACAGGAACGCTCGCATGAGCATGGCTCCGACCTCTCGGGCTTCTGTCACACCGTCGGGGAGGTCCTTCCCGCCGTAGGCGAACGCCTCGACGGCCTCCTGGTAGGCCTTCACGAACGGCACCGTCGCCTCCTGCCCGATGACGTCATGGATTCCTCTTTCCCGGCAGTCGCGCAGGAATATCCTGAACTGTTTCGAGAGCTCGTCCAGCAGACCCTTCATCGGCTTCGCCGAGGAGTGCTCGCGCCAGTCCCGGGTGAAGACGTTGGAGAGGAACGTTTCCCCGTCCAGCGCCCGCAGAGCCGCGTCGAGCACCCGGCTCGTTTCTTCTCCCTCGCGAGAAAGGAGCAATTCACGGTAGTAGGGCAGATGGAAGACCGGGACGAGTCCCCGCTCTCCCGGACGCCGCTCCATCGCTTCGTCGGCTTCTTCGAGAAGGGTGTTCGCCAGCCGGTAGGGATGGATGTCGGGCAACCGCAGGGCGAAACGCCGGTAGATATTGGGCGTTCCGCCCGGACCCGACACGGTTACGCGGAACTCGAAGAACGGTTCCCCCGCTCTCGCGGATTTCACGGACAGGTTTTCCGGGACGAGGTCGGAAACGACCGCCACTTCGGCGGAGGGATTGTCCCCGTCAAGGTGCAAATGGATTCTCTCCGACAGCATTTTGTCGAGTCCGCCGAGAAGGCGGTGCAGATACTCTCTGGCGAATTCCGTGGTTTCATCGGCCATGTCCTGGTCGGGCAAATCATGCTTGAATTGGATCCCCGTGAATTCGATCCGTTGGGGGATGATGCCGTTCCAGTCCGGGTTTTCCTCCGCATCGGACATGAACTGCCCAAGCGTCCTCCACGCACCGCGAAGGAGAACTTCGAGCGGAGAACCGGACAGCTTTTGCAAGGGGACTTTGGGCTCTTTCTTACTTTTTGGCGGCTTTGCCTGGAGAATCAGGTCGTTGATTGCGAGAAAGTCGGCCCGGCGCAATTCGTCCACCCGGTCCGTTGCATGGACGCCGATATAGCCGCGCAACGCATCGAGCAAATCCTCGCGCGTGGAGAACGGCGCGACATCAATTTCCAGCGGTGGGTCCATCCGTGCGAAATTGTCGATGGCCTTCAGGGCCTTCTCCCGCGCGGGTCCGTCGAGGAACGATGCGTAGTTGAAAAAGGCGTTGGAGGAATTCACGTAGTACCGGAAGGTCTGGCGCCTGGGCTTCCGGGCCTTCTTCGCGAACGCGGAAAGATTGCACGGGATGGAACCCAGAAGAGCCTCCATCGCCTCCTGCTCGGAAGCGATTCCGGCATCCGCCGGAACCGCTTCGAGCATACGGGATACGCGGGAGAGGCTCGCATCCTCCACGAGGACGCCGAGGACGGAATCCCAGGCTGTTTTCCAATCCTTGGACGCTTCGACGCCGAAGCCCCCTAGCCACTCCACGACCCACGGCCGGAACGTCCCTCCCATCGTTTCGGCAAAGAGGGCGTCGGCGCTGCATTGGTAGAAATCCGACAGGCTGCCGCGGTCCGCGGCGAGCTCCACGCCCAGCAGGACGACGAGACGGCCGTCCTCCACCTCGTTGCGGTATTGCGTGAGGTTGCCGCCCGCGAAATGTTCCCCCAGCGCTGCGCAGTCGGCGGGGGTCCAGCCGGACGCCGTACGGCACTCGTCCGCGATGCGGAACACCAGTTCGAGCGAGAACTCGGCCGCGATGTCCTTGCAGTCCGCGAGCAGCAGCACCGCGTCGGAGCCGGAAATGTCCGGGACCAGGAACTGCAAGCGCCCACCGTCCGCATCCGCGGCCTTGCATTGCTTCCGGATGCAGCGGGAGAGCGTTTCGACGTAGAGGTTTTTCATCGGGCGCTCCTTTCTTCGGTGGCGAAGGGATTGCGGACAAGCGAGCAGGCGTCGGAGAGGCGCACGAGCATCCCGGACGCCTCCAGCATCCGTTCGAGCCAGGCATCGCCCGACTCCTCTCCCGCGAGTTCCTCCTTCCGTCCGCTCCAGTTGCGGGAATCGGCAAGCCCCTTGAGATCGAACACGAATCCGTGGTGCGCCTTCATCTGAGCCTTGAACGTGTCCAGCGTCATCCGCTTGCCGGGGACGAGCGACAGGACAAGACACCTCAGGATCTTTTCGTTGAGCGTGAACTTCATCCCCGCTCCCCGCGGCGGCACGATCAGACCAATGCTTTTCCCCAGCTTGCGGTACAGCTTGTAGCCGTATTTGTCGGCCTCGGTGTAAGTCCGATTGAACTCTTTGTCCGGGTCCTGGGCGGACGCGAAATGTCGCCGCACGTCTTCTTGCGTTTCGGGTTTGCGGATGACTTGCTGGATTTCGCGCGTGATTTCCGAAAGCGACTGTTCCGAAAACGCTTTCAACTTCCGCTTCCGGCCGGAGGTATCACAGAGGAGGATTCGATAATCGGATCCATCGGTTGCCCCGCCCGGCGTCAGCGTTTCCCGGTAGGTCTGCGAGGCGAGCGTGCGGAGAACCTGCAACGTACACTCGATTTCCAGGAGTTCGAGCTTGTCGATGATTCCGATGTTCGCCGCCAGAATCCGGCTGAGTTCGACCGCAAACAGGTAGCCTTCCGTCCAGCTCTTTTGCGGAATCCAGCCGCACAAAACGTTTCTGGGTTCTCCGCCTGGGAAGTCAGATGCTCGTTGGGTTTCTTCGTCAGTTGATGTGTCGATGAAGCGCACAATCTCCGAGAGTCCGCTAGGGGTTTCATCGAAGAACGCCTCCAACAACCGGGAGAGTCGGTCTTTCACGATGGCGGGAACCGTTTCATCTTTTGAAAGAGAAATGCCAGGGCGGGAAACGAGGCCTTGAGCGATTTCTTCTTCAGTCTGAGACAGAGCATTGCAGATTTGCAGGTAGAGGGACTCGCCGCTGCGAGCAAGGAATCGGTGTCTAGACGAATCAAACAGTTTCGAGAAATGGTCCAAAACGTCACTCCATTCTGTGGGTGAAATGGAACGAGCCTCCGTTACAATCCAAATTTCTTCTCCACAGAGCAATTCTCGGCAGAAAGGCAGGAAAGTCTGAGTACACCAAGTCCTGCTTGCTCCATTTCCCCAGAATCCCAGGAAGAGGGCGCTCAAGGTTTTGAGGAACAACATTTTCTCCGACTGCGAGTCGAGATCGAGCCCGGAAGCGAGATCACGCCACAGTTTTTCCGCGTGTTTTCTATGGCTCTGGTGGCGTGTGTCGAGACGGGAGGATTCCAGAAAGGCGAATAGTTTGAGGTTAAGCCGTGCCTTTGGGAAGTAGGAGAGTCCGGCAGGGTTCACTCGCCAATCCTGGAGAATCGCCTCGTCGGGCAAGACAGTGGAGAAGTGCGAACCATTGATCTTCTTGTCCGAAGCACAGACGAGGAGAAATTCTGCCAGCATATCCATCGTCTGTTGTTCATCCGAAAACCGTCGCCCGAAAAGACGGATTGACGGGTTGAAATCTTCACCGTGTTGAGGCTGGAAAATTTCTGGGAGAAAACTAATCATGGCATACCTCCAATGTCTTGGCGTCGGGGGTCGGTTTGACGGAAACCGTAGTAAACGACCCATCCGTCCGTCGTTGCAACAAGACAAGACCGTGTGCCTCTCCTGTTTTGAGTACCTTTAGAATCCTGGCCTTAAAGTCCTCTATCCGATCACGGTAGGACCGCTGGAGCCCGCGCCCCAGCTTGCCCTTGTTTCTCGCCGTGAGGTAGTCGAGGAACGGGAGCGGAAGGTCGAGGCGGATGCCCTCTAGTCTACCAACCCCGCACAGCGCCGGTGTGCCAGCAACCAAACGCAGTTCCAAGTAATCATGAAAATCGAACTTCGATAGAACCAACTGGACACTTTGTCGCACTTCGCTTTCGCGCCGGTTCAGCGTGATATAGAGTGTTCCGGCCTTGTTCGTCCCATCCGGCGGACGCATCCCGGAAAACTCTTCCTGGAGGACGCAATAGATGGGAACGACCAGGCTTTTTGCCTTGAAGGTTTCTGGTGTTTCGCGCCAACCCATGACATCCAGCAACCGCGGTGAATCCAAGAAGGTCGAAAGAAATTCCTCGAATCCTTCTTTTTCGCCGTTCGGCGCCGTACCGAGGAAGTAGACGAGCCTTCGGTATTGCCTGCGCACCAACGCCGCGGCCTGGTCTGGAAGCGATGCTTTCTTCCCTCCCCGGACTCGCGATTCGAAATCGGCCAACTCCGGGTCCGTTACCGCGAGCGGACTGGAACCTCCGAAATTCCAGAAGCGGCGTTCCTGGCGCGGCGAGAACCGGGTGTTGAAACCCTGCTCCAACATGACGGAGACGGCGTGAAGCTGGCGGACTGCCTGAGGGTATTCCCGCTCTCCGTTGTCGCCCCAGAAGAGGTTGGTGAACAGGTGGCGTTCTGGCCGGATTTCCGCGCCGCTCTCGACTTGCGCCGACAATTCGCGGCAGGTCGCTCCGCCTGTCAGGAGGAACGAAAAATGGGCCGCCATCTGTCGCATGGTGAGCCGTTCGCCGTAGGCGTAGGCGCGGAAGTAGAGCAGGCGGATTCGGTTGGCGGCGAGTTCGTAATGTTTGGCCAGAAGATCCCGGTTCATCCGAAGCGGACAACTATCCGATACCGGGCACTCCTTGCAAGGGGCCCATTGCGGTGAATGAACCATCCGGGCCAGCATTTGCATCCCGAGGTCGAGATTGTCTTTCCGGGCAAGGTTGTGGACTCCAAAGGTCAGGGGGCCGAACGCAAAAGCCTGACGTGTGTCGGAATCCATCGCGTCGAGAAGCCGATCCTCGATCGTGCCGACATCCTCGCCGGTCCGTTCACGGTTTTCCCGGAAGAGGGAAAGAAGCGCACCCGTGTTCGACACGAGCAGGAAACGGTCGGTTGAGCCGGGACGGAACAGATCTTCGACAAGAGCCGCACGGTCCTCCGCGGTGCACTCGCTCAAGTCTTTGATGTCAATGATCGTCCTGCCATTACAAGGGATGCTTTCGCGCTTCTTCAGCCCGTCGCGGAGTGGATCGTCCGGCGGCAAGTTGCGCAGGGCGCGGATGACTTCCAGGGCCAGCGTCGATTTGCCGTCGCCCGCATGGCCCGTCAGGATGACGTGGCCGCCATCATTGCCTGTCAGCTCGGAGAGAATCTCCTCTGCAAGAGGATGATGCACGCGGAGCTCTTTGAACAAGGGATTCCGGGCCTGCGCTTCTGCAAGGGAGCCCTTGTTGTTCCCATCGGTCCCCTGAAGGGTGTTGAGATAGGCGACAAAAGGATTTTCCATTCCCGATCCTCCGTTGTGTTGATGCTCCGAAAGGCGTTGTTCTGCAAGCTGCTGGAAAGCAAGATTGAGTTCGCGATTATGCAAAAAATCAGACAACACCCCTTCCACACGCGCCCCCTTCACGAGCCTTTTCAACTCTCCGGGCCCTCCAACAGAATTCGCTTGAGCAAGTGCCTGTTCTTGACCGGGATTGGGAATCAACTGCCAGACACCGGAAGTTCTCAAGTGAAAGAAGGGCGCACACGGCCGGTTCCTGTCTCCATCGGATTTGAAGCGATCAAAAAGGTTTCTGAATTCATCGACGAGTTCTTGACTGTAACACACAATGGAATCGTCCAGAATTCCTTTGTACAGCAGACGCGCCCAAGAGAGTAGCAAAAGCAGTTTGTGAGGTTTGTATTGAGGTCCGGATGGTAACAGCGAATCAATCAGTTGTTCGATTTTAACTTTCTCTTCTGGTGTCATAGCAACTTGTTCCTTGCGCTGCAAAGGGCATCGAATATCACGTCGATATCGAATCGAGAAGTCAGGACGGATGTCGAAATGCGAATACAGTTGCGGGCTTCATTTGACGGAAGTCCCATCGCTTGCAGTACATAGGAAGGCTCAATGGCACCGGTATTGCAGGCCGACCCATTGCTTACACAGACAAGAGGCATATTGTCCATCAAGATGTCTGAAGGAATCCCTGGAACAAGGAGATTGGTCGTATTAGGCAAGCGAACCGCTCCCGCACCGTTCACCCGGCTTCCTGGGATAGCCGCGAGCGCGGCAGTTTCAAAGTCGTCCCGCAGAGAGCGCATCTTCGCAAGCGCATCTTCATCGGGAAGCAATTCCATGGCCTTTGCGAGTCCGACGATGCCGGGGACGTTGTGCGTTCCGGGCCGGACACCATGCTCCTGTGCACCGCCTTCGAGCGGCATCGGGAAGGGAAAACGGTTCGCCCCGGTACGCAGATAGAGAAAGCCGACACCCTTCGGACCGTGAATCTTGTGGGCACTGAACGCTGCGGAGTCCACGCCGATATCAGCGAGGGAGAACGGCATCTTGCCAAGGGCTTGCACTGCATCGCAGTGGAAGAAAGCGCCAACTTCATGCGCCAGTTCAACCAGCTCCCGGACGGGCTGGACCACGCCCGTCTCGTTGTTGGCAAGCTGGACGGAGACGAGTCCCGTCCCCGGAGCGACGATTTCGCGCGCGGCGGCAAGATCTATGACGCCTTCCGTCGTGACGGGCAGAAGCACGACCTCGAAACCGAACCCTTCAAGCCGCTTGGCGGCGTTGAGGACGGATTTGTGCTCGATGGCGGACACGACCACGCGCCGGGCCTCGGGCTTCGAGTCCGCGAATGCCTGGAAAATCCAGTTGTTGCCTTCCGTCGCACCGGAGTTGAAGAAAACCTGGCCTGGCTCAGCTTCCAATGCAGTGGCCACGGTCACGCGGGCGGCCTCCACTGCGCGACGGGCTATCCGGCCTGCAAGATGGGCACTTTCCGCATTGCCGAACGCGATTCCCCAATAAGGGGCCATCGCTTCGACGATCTCTGGGAAACAGGCGGTCGTAGCGTTGTTGTCGAGGTAGACGAGCCCCTCGGGTATCCTTACAGGTGACACATCAGACACGCCTGCTCTCCCATGTCATCGTCCGCAAAGACATCCTTGAGCGAAAGGTTCGCCGACGGCTTCGGCTTCATTGCCTGCTTTTGCGCATACTGCGCCTTGATTTCCGCTATGCGCTCCGGACGGGAAAGTTCCTCCAGGCTTTCATTCTGGTTCCACGTGAACCGCTCCCCTGTGAGCGGATCGGTTTTCTCGTAGTCCATCGCCTTTTTGAAGAGATCAGGATGCCGCTCGAGAAGACCGACCCATTCTATTCGTTGCTGGAAGAAACAGAAATAGCAGCCTGACCGAGAGCGCCACTTGTAGTAGGAAGGAACCCCGAGACCGGAATCTTCAAGAATCTTGAACACATCAGCCTTGCGGATGTTGTGTTCAATGAAAGGGAACACCGCCTTGATGTTCGGCTTTGTCGACATATACCCCGTTCGGTACGGCTCGTCGGCACGAATGCCAACATAACTAATCACATTATCGCTCCCGATGAACTCCTCATATGGAATCAGCTTTAGATACTCCGTACACCATCGGGACTGTTGGGAAGGTAGAAAACCTCTTTTCAGTTTCAAGATTTCGTCGAAACCATACCCAGCCTTGTATTTGAGCGTCTTGATGGGTTTGCCCAAGTATTGGCTCAAGCGATGCATGTATTCGTAGGTTTCGTCCAGTTCCTTTTCCGTATCACAGAAGACGTACTCCATGTCGGGGACCTTGTCCTTCATGAAGACGGCGAGGGCGGAGGAATCCTTGCCACCGGAGAGGGCAAGGATGTGGCGGACGGGCTTGCCGGAAGGGGTTGGGCTCACGGATGGGCTCCATTTGTGTCCGCCCCGTCGGAAAGGGCGAGGCCGGATTCGATCTCGGCGATGCTCGGGAGATTGCTCGCGACTTCCCTGGGGAGGATTTCGCTGATGCGGTATTCGGAAACGCCAATGGGATGCTGGGTCGATTCGAGGGCCCATTTGACCATCGTGTTGTCCTTCGTCTTGCAGATGAGCAGGCCGATCGTCGGTTCGTGCGACGGTTTCTTCAGGGTGTGGTTCACCGCCGAGACGTAAAGGCCCAGCTGGCCCAGATGCTCGGGGGCGAATTCGACCGCCTTGACCTCGACCACGACATATCGGTTGAGGTCCATGTGGAAGAAGAGCAGGTCGGCGAATACCTCCTTCGAACCCACCTCCAGGCGGTACTCCCTGCCGACCAGCATGAAGCCCTGTCCCAGTTCCAGCAGGAAGCGTTCGACGTGCGCCATCATCGCGTCCTTGAGTTCCTTCTCCCGGTATTTGGGCGTGAGGGCCGCGAAGTCGAAACAATACGGGTCTTTCGTCACCTCCTGCGCGAGGTCGCTATCCGGTTCGGGCAAGGCGGTGGCGAAGTTCGAGACGGCCTTGCCCTGGCGGAGATGCAGTTGCGTATCCATGAAGTGCATGAGGACAGCCCTCGACCATCCGTTTCGGACTGTCTCATTGACATAGAACAAGGCCGTTTCCGGGAACGCCTTGAATTTGTCCATCAGCACGACGTGATGTCCCCAGGGGACCGAGAAAATCAGCCGGGCAACATTCGGGTAGACCTCCTCGAAATTCGACACCAGTGTTTTTCCCTCCGTGCGCCACAAAACCGGCAGGGGGGGAGTTTGCGCAACAACTTGTTGCGGATTCTCCCCAACATCGCGTTGCCCGGGACGTGGTCCCGCTCCTCCTTTGTCCCCTGCCTCCAATCGCGCAACAGCTTGTTGCGCGATTGGCTGTTCGGCGTACAACTTGAAGAAAAGCCGCATGTATTGAAGGTTTCTTGGAGAAAAGCACCCGGCCTCCGGCATTCTCGTCTTGAGGTCCGCGCTCAACCGGTGCAGGAAGCCGCTTCCCCACGGCTGGTCCGCTTCCATGCGGGCGATGTCGCGGCCAAGCCCGAAGTAGAACTTCAGCATTTCGGTGTTCACGGCCACGGCCGCCTTGATCTGGCTCCGCCGATAACGGCGGGAAACATCCTGGAGCCAGTCGGGATACCCGGCCAGGGCGGAGGAGTCCCTCGGAGCGGGAACGGAAGGCGTGCTCATGTTCGTCATCCTTTCCCGTCGAGTTCGGCAAGCGCCCGGAGAAGGGCGGCACGGAGAACGGAGGCTTCGGCCTTTTGGGCGGTCGTGCGGATTCGGGCAAGCAGGTCCTCGGCCGCCTTCTCCTCCTTCGGGGACAGGGCAACGGTACCGCCATAGGGGCGCCATGCCGCGGCGAAGCGTTCCGAAACGCCAACGACGGTCTTGGCGAACTCCGCTTTCTGGAGCGGTCCCCACTTCTCCATCGGGGACTGCACGAGATAGGCAATCACCTGGGAGGCCTTGTTCCAGTCCCCGTCGGTGTTCTTGACGTTCTGGAGGAACGGAACGAGGTCGGAAGAGCCGATGCGGGCCAAAAGATAGCAACAGCGGTCGTAGAGCACCCGCCAGCCGTCCGGAGTGTTCTCGAAACCGAACGCGGAAAGGAGTTGGTTGCGGCTTTCGGAAACAAGCGCGGGGAGGGCGTTGCCGAGTTCTTGCAGACAGGCGTTGAGTCCGGTGAAGTAGCTGTCGAGCTGTTTTTTGTCGAGACGGGCGGCGTCCAGGTCGGGGAGCCCGAACACGGCGGGCAGCGTGCGGAAGAGCAGGACTTCGGGGGATTTGGCATCCTCGAACGCCTTGCGGAAGGCCTTGGCGGTGTCGGACACGGCATCCGTTTCGCGGGCGTATTTCGAAAGGGAATTGCGCAAGGCGTAGAGTCTGCGGACAACGGGCATGACGGTTTCGCTGCCTGTTTTGAGGCCGGTGGCCAGGCGCTGCACGATGGCGGCGCGGGTGCCGGTTATCTTCATGCCGGAGAGGGCGAAGAGCTCCGGACGGCGGACGAGGAGCTCGAACTGCGCGTCGGTCGGCTCGGGCAGGAAGGAGCCCTCCTGGTAGAGGAAAACCTCGTCCCGGTTGACAAGATAGAACGCGATGACGAGGAGCGGCAGGAGGCCGTCGAGCATTCCGTAGGGGGGACGGCGGAGTTCGTCGTAGATTTCCCGGATCGTAACGGGCTTCCCGGGAGCATCCATCACGATGCTTTCGAGCTTCTTCCACGCGGGGAGGAGATTCGTCGGCGCATCCTCCCGGGGCGCGGCAAGCCGCCAGCCGCCATCATCTCCTTGGACATGCATCCCCGAAGCGAGAAAGACCGACTCGTAGATGCTCCGCTCGGGCGGATAGCCCTCGATGCCGAGGAGCGGGAGCTTGCAGGTCTCCGGATTGTTGATCAACGCCACGAGCTTGTTGCGGGCAGACGCGGCCTGCGAAGAGGGGGCCCGGCGGTTGATCAGCTCGTTGCGGACGCGCGGGGTCTCCGGATACAGGCGATCGCACCGCTCGGAGAAAAGCCGCGTCAAATCTCTCCCGGACCGGATTCCCTCCTGCCGAGCACCATCGCAGACGAACACGCATTCCACGCCGTGCGGCGAAGGCTTAGGATCGAGCAACCCGAATTGGCGGAGCTGGACACCCTGCGTCGCCTCGGCCAGGCGGATCGACACTTCGCGGCTGGCGATTTTGTCGTCGCGCAAGGCCTTTTCGGTGTCCTCGATCCAATGCAGGCGGCGGACTTCCTTGAGCGCCTCGCGCAAATCTCCGCACTCGCGGGGCACGGCGAAAAGCAGGGAGGGATCCCCGGCGGAAAGCCTCCTTGCCTCGGCCAGGAATGTGTCAATCTCGCTGCGCCGCTCCGGCAAACAGACAACCAGCAAACCGGACGAGGTGCCCCGATCCTGGCGGGAGACCGGATCCAAGTCCGACGGCCGGTCGGCGTAAACGGTCTTGAAGAAACGCAGGGAACCCGTCTCGCAACTGTGCCGTTTCGCGACGACCGGTTCGGGCGGGAGGAACTTCCCGAGCGTTTCGGCGAGAGAAAAACCCGTCTTGCCGAGTTCGGCATCCGCCCGCTTTTCGCAGTCCTCCAAATCGACGTCGCTTCCGTTCCAGAGTGCATACGTCCCGTTGAATTTCCGGTAGACCACGATGGACAGGCGCTTCAGTTTTTCAAGACTGTCATCGACCCGAGCGGGATGGAGCGCCAGGGAGACCAGAGGCTTGGTCGCCCGAAGCGGACATTGCGTGCCGAGAGAGGAAAGAAGAGCGATGGTCTTCAGGGTCAGCCGGTCCTCGTCCTGGAGATCGTCCTTGGAAGACAGGGCCTCGTTCGCTTCAAGCAAAGCCTGGCCGAACGGATTGCGGCTGAGCTGCGCCTCGAAATTCGTGAACAGGTAGTCGTAAAGATCGTGGAGGCAAACCCGTTCGGGCGGATTGGCGTCCGCAGTCAAGGCCAGCAGGCTCTTCGGCTCGTTGCCGGCCAGGTAGGAAAACACTGACCTTTCATTTTGGCCAAGCCGACGGAAGAGAATGGGCAGGGCGGCGAGAGCAAGAGGATGGAGCGGATACGAGGCGCGCGCATGTTTCGCGAACTCTCCGTCGGAAAGGCCGACCAGGTTCGGCACGCCGCAACGGATGGTCTCCTTGAGGATGCGCTCGTCGGTGGCAGGGAGAGGGCCGGAAGAACGAATGGCGGACGCAATGAGCAGGATCTGGGATGCAGGGGTTTCCCGGAATACAATCGAATCGAACCGCCCCGCTATTTTGCTGAACTCCCGCCGGAGGGCAGGATCGGAGGCCGCGTAGTCTCCGACGCCCTGGTGGAGAATTCCCATCAGGGCCAGACCGGTCTCCTTTCCTCGGGAAGCCACTTCCGCCAGGTCTTGTAGGACCGAAACGTCCGTCTCGGAAGGATGGAGCCGTGCGTTTTCGAAAACGCGGCCGAATTCGTCGACTAGAAAGAGAACTCCCGCGTATCCAGCCTGCCGGAATTCCTGCGCGATGGATTCGACAAGGCGCACGATGTCCCGGGGATCGCGGGCCTCCCTCAGCTGGGAAGAAAGCGCAACGACTGTCCGGGGAACCTTGCCGACATGGGAATCGACGGCATCGGCCAGCAATTCCGGCACGGATTGCCGCGTGGAGGCCGTTGCCACAAGGCAGGCATAACCTCCCGGAAACCGTTTCGGCCAAACGACGGAGCGGAAATCGTCCGCCAGACGCGGATCCGCCTTGCGGAGCGCCGTCCAGGCTTGGCCATTCGGGTGCCGGAGCAAATGGAACAGGAACAACGCGAACGACGACTTTCCGGTGCCGTACGGGCCGGTCAACGTAAAGGCCCGGTCGTGGCGAGTGCCACCCAGGCCGTGTCCGAGACGCGCAAGAGCCTGCCGGACGGAGGCCGTGACGACATAGCCTTCCAAACCATGATCGGATTGCCGGTCACGGACGAGATTCACCGAGCGGAGGAAGCGGCGGGAAATGGAGGGGGGCTTTTTCACCGCCGCTCCTCCTCTTCGTAATGGCGGGCGAGAAGCCGCTCGGCATCTTGCCGCAACTTCAAACGGTCTCCTTTGTAATGAATCGTGTTCAAGCCGGCGGTGTCCGAGTAGGAAAACGCAGGACCCTTCCGGTCTCCGAGCTCGAGGATGGCATCGACGAGGGCACCTTGGTCCAATTTGAACACCTGCCCCGGCGACTTCGGATCGAACAGGAGGCGGGAAAGGGATACGCTCAACTCCCCTCCGATGGATTCCATGTAGCGGAGGATGGCGTAGGCGACCAACTCGTTGGGAAGATTGTTTTTCTTGCCGATGTTGAAGCGGTAAAGCCCCGGATTGCTCGTCGGCTGCAAAAGCCTCAACGCAAGGAAGGGGGAATCGAAGGATTCTTCTCCGCCTTTGCCCTTCGTACCGGCATAGGTTCTGACGAAACAGTCCACATCCCGCTCCAATGTCGTGTCCGAAACCGTCACTCCGATATCCGCAAGCCGCCTTGCGATAAAGGACTCCGCGTCTTCCTTGCGGAATTCCGGCTTGTTGTAGAGGTTGAGCATCATGCTCCAGGTCGAAAGCGGCGCATTGGCCACCATCTGGTAGTGGAGCAGCCAGAGGGAGGCATCGTCTTCGAGAAACGGATCGACGCCGGGAGTGTCTCCATCCCCGAACAGAAAACGTCCGAGGTCGGTACACCGCATCGTGGTCGGCTCGTCCCCATCCTCGATCAATCCAGTCTGCAAACACCAATACTTGATGCTCTCGACCATGTTCTTGCCGACCCCAAGTTTGATGACGGCATCATCGTCGAGAAAACCATGCGGATTCCGGGAAACCAAACCCACCCCCTTTTCCAGCCACCCGTTCCGGCACACAAATGTCTGATGGCCCGAAAAACGGATGTTCTTCGGGCGCGGAGTCTTTCCTATGCTTTGTCCGCCCGGTTTCATCTTTTTCATCCTATCGATTATCCTTCTTCTATCAAGCTCATCTTGCGGTTCCATGCGCATATTGTTCCCGTCCTTCCGGTATTGCTGAGGGCCATTTTCCATTGGATTGCGCGTGCCACCCGGATGTCGTCGTTTCACATCCCTCCATTATCCTTTTCCACGAGAGATTGCTCCGTACTTTGCCCTTGTCCTTCCGCCCCCGGCATGATAGACGTGCAGGCGTTCGAGACATCAAGAGTTGGTGCGCAAGCGCCATGCCAACCGAGCCCGGCGACGGGTCGCGGTGGAGCGGAAAATCCGGATGTGCCCCGTAGGTGCGGGGAAAACAGAAAAACACGGTGGCCGATGTCCGAAGGGATGTCGGCCATTCGTTTTCGGATCGCCAAGGGTGCTCTCGTGTACAGGAGAAAACCATGACACGGAACAACCGAATCCCAAAAGCGGAACTGGAAAAGCGGACGGCCCTCTACATGCGGCTGTTCATGCGCGGACCAAGAGGATGCTGCAACTGGCCTTGGGGCACCGGCACGCCCCGACCCTTCCACCCCGCCGTGAGCCGACGCCTGCCGGGATGGTCCCCCTACGGCGCATTGAGGGCCGATGCCGTCGGTTCCCTCCCCGCACGTTTGCCCTCCATCGAAACCATCCGCCGCATCTGCGACGCCCTTCCCCTCGATGCCGTCATCGCCGATATGCCCGGCTGGGAGGATGAAATCCGCGCCATCCGTGACACCTTGAGGAAATCCGCCGTCCCCTGGTGGGCCTTTGCCCGCAAAGATAGCCCCCTCCGCTGGGTTTGGTGCTCGATCGAGCCCGTCCACGCCAAGGCCGAACCCTCCTTCCTCGTCCTCGAACTCGCGCCGGGGCGAGAACTCCGCCGCTACGCTTTCTTCACCGTCGGTGCATCTGGTGGTTCCGACATCCCTGTCTTCGAGCGCTGCTCCGACAACCGCCCCGATCCCCTCGTCTCCAACGAGCTCGAAGACGCCCTTTCCCAAGTGGACCAGATGGGCGGCGAAGGAGACTTCTTCGTATGTTCCCTGCCCAGACGCAACGACTTTATGCAGGCACTCTCCACTGGCCGCGGGCGCTTCCGCGTCGAGTGGCAGACATGGCATCCCGCATGGCAGGTCGGGTGCAACCGCGTATCCCTTGAGGAAACCAAGCGCCTCCTCTCACTCTACTGGCACCACGGCATTCCCGGCATCGAATGCGAAGCCGACTGGACGCCCCTCGATTCCCGCCAATGGTCTGACACCACACCCCCTCCACTTTCCTCCGATGCCCCGGTGGTCCCACCCGAACTCGACGATGCAGCCGACCTCCCCGCACTCCTTGCCCTTGCCGAACACATGGACGCTGCCGAAGAACAGCGCCTCAAGGCCCGCTGGCTCGCCATCCCCCCGTGCGACATCTGGAAGATGACTCCCGAAGAAGTCGTCAAGACCGCCGTCATGCTCAACCGCCACCCGGACCTCCGCACCTTTGGCATCCAATTCACCTTCCCCTCCGTCCGCCATGTCCGCGAAGGCCTCTGGTGGGAAACCGCCTGACACGGGAGACGCACCATGACCTCCGAAGAAATCAAAGCCAAGCTCGCCGAACTCGAAGAAGCAGCCCTTGCCCACTTCTGCGAAAACCCCGCTTGGAGAAGGGAGTACGAGCGTGCCCCCGAGGGTGCCAAACGCTACTACCGCCACACCTTCGGCTTCTCCGTCGGGGCCATCGGTAGCGGTTGCGACGAGCAGACCCTCAAACTCCTCGCCGATGCCTTCGAGGACGAAAAGAACGACATCTACCGCACGATGGATGACGAATCATGGGATTACGTCATCCGCAACGCTGGAGGTCCCGCCAAAATCGGCCTCCACCAATGCCGCATCCACATGCAAGGCAAGAAGGAGGTCAAAGTCGGTGACTGGTTCGACCACACCTACGAATGACCACCATTCAAAACCAAACACCAGAAAGGAAACCCATGAAAACCCAACGAAAGACCAACGCCTCCATTCCCCTCCGTACGCCGTATGAATACCGCCCGCTGGAACCCAGCATCTACCCCGTGCTCTCCATCCGTGCGGAATACGCCGAAGAAATCGTCCTCGGCATGAAGGAAGAAGAATACCGGACATGGAAGCCCCTTCGACTGGGTCCCATCGCCCTCCATGCCTGCGGCCGTGAATCCTATCCCCGTGCCCCCGCTGGCCACATCCTCGGCATCATGGACATCGTGGCCGTCGAAGGCACTGAAGGCGACTACTCCTGAATCATCGGCAGCTACACCCCTCTGGAACGCCCCGTTCCCACCCGCGGCTACCAAGGCATCTGGACCTCCCCCGTTCCTCTCGTCCCCAAGCAAAAGCCCGCCTGGGCCATCAAGGAATACTGACATATCCAACCTTAACCCTTGCCTGCGTTCTGCCTCTCATTATTCTTTTCCCATAGGAGCACCAGTACCATGATGGACCTCAAATACACCGTGGATGTCAGGAAGTTCGACAAGCGCGATTGCCCATCCTGCGGCCATTGGGTCCCCCGTTCTGCCGAGCGCTGCCCCAAATGCGGCCACGTCTTCGACCCTCCCTGGCACTGCCCCCAATGGGTTGGCTACATCGTCCTCGCCTTCATCGCCTTCCTCCTCCTCTGGGCCGCCTTTCACTGACAACCACCCTGCTACCGCTCTCCTTCCAGTCCTTCGACTCGTTCATTTTTTCGGGACAACCCCGTTCCAATTCGTTCATTTCTTCAGGAATGCGCCCCTCTATAATTACCGTAACTTCTGATAGCTAAAGAAAAAACATCCATCCTTTCTCCTTTTCCTCCTCCCCGCTCCCCCACCTCCGCTGTTCCCTGAAGGACATTGGGACTTGTCCGTCGGGGGAGGTGTGGATAAAAGGACAGGGATGAAAGAATTGCGGTCAAACGAGTCCGGCTCGGAGGTGCTTGCATGACCGGGACACCGTACCGTCTTCGGACATGGTTGGGGGGCATCTGCGTGGCGGCAGCCGTGCTGGCGTGCGTTCTCCCTGCGAAAGCCGTGGATGTCCGCATCGCCACGATGAACGTCTGCGACATGGCAGGTGGCTCGGAGAAGGCCGTGTCCGCTTTCTCGAACATCATCCAGCGCATTCAGCCGGACATCCTGGCATTGCAGGAATGCTCATCCGCCTTGGAAGAACCGTTGACCGCCCTGCTGGCCACGCAGCCGCGCCCGCTGCCCTACCGGGCTTTCATGCCGAATCCGGGTACCGGGAGGGCCACCGCAAGCAGCGACAAGATTGCCATCTTCAGCGCCTGGCCGATTGTGGAGTCGGTCATCGTGAAGGAGAACTACCACGACCGGAATGCGGTCGAGTTCATGCGCTGGCCGCTCCATGCGAAAATCATGGTCCCCGGTGCCCTGAATCCGCTGCATGTCATTACCTTGCACGCCTCGGCGGGAACCGAACGGATCGACCGGCGCCTCTGGCGCGGGTTGGAAGCCTTCCGCGTCCGGGAGTACATGGAGGAGAAGATTCTGGGTGTTGACGAGAACGACGTGGAGTACGTCGTGTTGGGCGACTTCAATGATTCCGCCGTGGGACGCTGGGATGCACAGTCAGCCGCCGCTTCCTTCCAGCCCGTGTCTTTCAGCTATGACCAGTTCCGCGTGTACGAGACCAACGGGACATTTGGTTCGGGAGCGAACTTCATCCTGGGGGCCGACCATTTCTGGTACGTCACGAACTCGGCACGCCGGGGAATTTCCCTTCCCTACCGCACCTTTCCTTCACAGCGCTTCGGCGACGTCCAGCCCGTGGAGACGTTCCAGACGGGGAGCACGTCGAACTGGGTCACGGAATGGCGGGAAGGCAACATCTACCGGCTCGACTACATCCTCTTCAGCCGCGAAATCATGTCCAGCTGCTACGGGGTGCCCGCCGGGGAAATCTACTACTCTCCGGGGGATAGTCCGGGCGCCATTGGCGGACGCAACCTTCCCAAACCGGGGCTGCTCCTCACCAATTCCGCCAGCCTGGACGCTTCCGACCACCTCCTCGTCTTCAGCGACTTCCACATGATCGACGAAATCAGCGGCCTGACCCCCGTGGCAATTCTCAGCGAGGTTGTCCACAGCGGAGCCAACCCGCAGGCGAACTACATCGAAATCTGCAACACCGGCAACGGTTCCCTCCCGCTCGACGGATACTCCCTCGACATTTACCCCTCCGGCGCCCCCCTCCCGACCGCGACCTTATCCCTCGATGGCACAACCCTGTCCGCCGGTGAAGCCTGGTGGGTGGCCGCCCAAGCCGACGAGGCCGCTTCCGCGTGGGGCACCGAAGCCGACGCCGAATGGACGGAACTGGCCGACCTCGACGGCAACGACACCATCGTCCTGCGCGACGGGACCGGCCGGGTCCTCGACATCTACGGAACCATCGGCGGCTCCGGCGATGGTTTGCCCTGGCGTTTTGCCAACGCTGTCGCCGTCCGTATCCCCGGCATTACCGAGCCATTGACCAGCTGGCAGGCGGTCGAGTGGCAAATCACCGAAGCCGACCTTTCCACCGCCACCCCCGGACAGCATATCGCGGTGGCCGAGGCGGATGCCAGCCTGCGGGACGTGGCGGTCTATGCGGCGGAAGAGGATGCCCCGGAACCGACGGCAACGGACCCGTTCCGCTTCGGCGCGACGGTCTGGCCCAACATCGCTGCCTCCAACCTGTCACTGATGGCGGTGTTCCGTGTGGATGGTGGGGCATGGCTCCAAGCCGGAATGTCGAACGTGGCCGGTCGGGTATGGGCCTCGCCTTCGCTCGACGTGGCCCGCTTGGGCGGCAGCACCATGAACTACTACGTTGCCCTTTCCTTCGACGGTCCGGGCGGAATGAGTCCCGTCCACTCCGCCACCAACACCTACCAGTTCCGCGGTGGCGCCGTCGTGACCAACCTCACGGACGTGCTGATCAACGAAATCAAATCCTCCGGCAACGCCAACGAGTTCGTCGAGCTGGCGGGCGGCGCCGGTGTGGATGTCGGCGGATGGAGCCTCTCCCTCTACGATTCGGCTGCGACCGAGCTGTGGCAATGCGTCCTGCCGGATGGCAGCCGGATGCCGACCAATTCGTTCCATGACGTGTTCACGAACACCGTCGGCTTTCTCGTGCTGGCTCCGACCGCCAGCTCCGTTTCCTCCGGCACGATCCTGCGGCTGGATGGAGCGTGGGAAAGCGATACGGCGGGAATGGTTGCGGAAAAAGACCCTCGGGTACTGGTTCTCCGCGACGCGGATGGCGCTGTGGCGGATGCCGTGGCGCTGGCTTCCACAAACGACTTCGTGAAAATGACCATGCCGGAGGGACTTTCCACATCGGTCGCGCGCGGAGAGGGCAATTTCCTCCATTGCCTAGGGGCGGGCAACACCACCTCCACCGGCTCCATCCAGGCTCCCAACAACGTCCGTACCGGTTGCACCGATCCCAACCTCCACGCCTTGCCGGATTGGTCCCGTTCAACCGCCACTCCCGGCGCGCGCAACATCCACCAGACCTCCGGCAACCTGGTCATCGCCCGCGTTGACAGCGACGGCGACGGAGTCCTCGACGACGCCGACAACTGCCCGTCCGAGCCTAACACCGTCCAGGGAGACATCGACAAGGATGGCTACGGAGATGCGTGCGACGAAGACATGGACGGGGATGGCATACCCAACCCCATCGACAACTGCCCCGACACCTACAACACCCGGCAGGAAGATTACAACGGCGACGGCATCGGGAACGCCTGCGACCCGGACTTCGACGAGGAGGACTGGAACGGGCGCGTCGAAACCATCCTGCTTGATTTCGAGACCGTCCAGAAAACCCGCTACGCCGACTCCGACGTGACCACCGGGGGGAGGGTCTGGACGATGCACGAAGCGATTGTCAGTGCAGGGACCGACAGCGCCAACGACAGGAAAATCGGAGAACGGGCGATGCGCACGCGCACCAACGCCGTCCTCACCCTCAAGGGAACCCTGACCAACGGGCTGGAAACCATTTCCTTCTTCTACGGTCCCTACGGCACCGACAAGACCGCCAAACTGCCAACCGTTGTCGTGGAGGCCAGCACCGATGGCGGGAAGAACTGGAAGGAATATGCCCACTTCGAGACGGCCAACACCGAAGAACTGGCCGCCGCCGTTGCTACCGGCTTGGGCATCCCCGACAAGGCGGGATTCCGTCTGCGCATGGAGGGCGGGAACAACACCGTCCATCTGAACCTCGACAACATCCTCCTGGTCAGCGAACTCGCCGCCGCCCCCACCTGCGAGCTGGTGGACGAGGTGGTCGCCAACCTAGACGGCCAGGTCCATACCAACAACTTCGTCGTCAGGCCCTCCCGTGCTTCGTGGTCGGTCCTCTACACCTCGGAGGAAGGAACGGAGACCGCCGCCCCGACGGAGGTTGGTACCTATACCGCAACCGTGACCGTGGAAGCCGGTGCCAAGTGGCCAGCCAAGACCTTCACCTTCCCCGGCTCTCTCCAAATCACCGAGGAGGCCGATTCTTTCGCGCAATGGCTCTGCGAGCGATTCGGCGCCACTCCCGACGACCCCGATTTCCTCCCCGAAGCCGATGCCGACAACGACCGCATGACCACCTGGCAGGAATACCTCGCCGACACCTGCCCCACCGATGCCGCCAGCGTCCTCAGGATCGAACACATGAGCCTGTCCCCCACCCAGATGCTCCTCCGCTTCAACGCCTCCACCAACCGCCACTACCGCCTCGTCTACTGGACCAACCTCTTCGCCGACCCCTCCACCAACGACCTGGGCCCCGGTCTCTCGACCGGCGAAATCACCCTCCCCATCACCTCCTCCAACGCTTGGTTCGGCGCCATCCGGGCGCTGCTCCCTCCCGCCTTCGAGTGACAAACCTGTCGGGGCGTGGCGGCTACAGGACGGTCACGCGGTCGGGGGTCTTGTGGACGGCACGGGGATAGCGGACGGCGGGCTCGCCGAGGAGGAGGACGAAGCCGACGTCGTGGCCTTCCGGAATGCCGAAGGCGTCGCAGAGGGCGGCGGTGTTCATGTTGCGGCGGGGCCCGCCGTCGACGACGAGGATTTTCTTCATGTCCGGTCCTTTCGGTTTGCTCCACCCTACCATGCTGCCGCTCCCATTCGGAAGCCTGAAAAGTCACCGTCGGAGACGTCGGGACGGGCGGGGTATGGACAACCGGACAATCCCGTTCTTTTTCCGTTCGGCGGGCGGGGTTACGGGCGGAGAGCGAAATGGTTTTTGCGCGACGTGAGGATTCCGGCCCTGGCGAGGCGGCCGATTTCGGCGGAGAGGGCGCTGCGCTCGGTGCAGAGGTAGTCGGCAAGGCCCTGGCGGTCGAAGGGGATGTCGAACTCGCGGGCGCCCTTTTCCTGCGCGACGGCGTGGAGGTAGGCCATGAGGCGGCTCGCGGTGGAGCGGCGGGAGAGGATGTCGATCTTGCGGTTCAGTTCAAGGGTCTTCGCGGCGAGCGTGCGCATGATGTTGCGGACGAGCCGGGTGTGGAAGGCGCAGGCGTTTCCGCACGGCGTGACGACGCGGGCGGCCTGGAGAAGCAGGACTTCGCTTTCTTCGTCCGCCTCGACGTCGACGGCCATCGCGACCGCGCCCGAAAACGCCTGCGCGGCGGCAACGCATTCGGGCGCGCGGACGAGCTTGATCAGGGTGCGCCGGCCGTTCTCGTCGTAGGTGGAGACGGCCAGCGCGCCGGAGAGGACGACGCCGAAGCGGTCGGTCTTTGCGCCGGTGCGCATGAGGAGCTCGCCCTTCGCCAGGCGCACGCGCCGCGCCCCGAGGCAGGCAAAGAGGGCGGAGAGGTTGTCGGGGCCGATGCCGTCGAAGAGCGGCGAACGTTTGGCGAGGGCCGCGAGGATTGTGGTTTCGCGTTGCATGGGGGGCAGTGTGGCATTTCCGGAAAATGTTGTCACGCCAACAGATTCCGCCAGGCGGCTTTGCTATGACAGGCGCCGTCAACAGGAAACAGGAGGCAAAAAAATGAAGCGCAAGATTGTCGAAATCGACGAAGGGAAATGCAACGGCTGCGGGCTTTGCGCGAACGCCTGCCACGAGGGCGCGATCGCCATCGTGGACGGCAAGGCGCGGCTCGTCAAGGACGACTACTGCGACGGCATGGGCGACTGCCTGCCGGAATGCCCGGCCGGTGCGATACGGATCGTCGAGCGCGAAGCGGCGGCCTACGACGCCGAGGCGGTTGAAAAGTTGAAAGTTGAAAAGTTGAAAGGAATCGTACCTGCCATGGCTGAACCAAGCCCTGCCCAATCTCCTTCCCCATCCACTCGGCACATGCCGCCGCCCGGCGGATGCCCGGGCAAGGCAATGCGCACGTTCGACCGCGCGGCTTCCGCGGCGGCGGGCGGGGCGCCGTCCCCCGCGGGCGGCGCGGGGGAGCCGTCGCAGCTCGCCCAGTGGCCGTGCCAGATACGGCTCGTCCCGGCGACGGCGCCGTTCTTCGAGGGCGCGAAACTGCTGATCGCCGCCGACTGCACGGCCTACGCATACGCCACGTTCCACCGCGATTTCATGCGCGGAAAGGTGACAATCGTCGGCTGTCCCAAGCTCGACCCCGTGGACTACTCGGAGAAGCTGGCGGAGATCATCCGCGCGAACGACATCCGGTCGGTGACGATCGTCCGCATGGAAGTCCCGTGCTGCGGGGGGCTCGAAATGGCCGCGAAGAAGGCGTTGCAGGCCAGCGGCAAGTTCATCCCGTGGCAGGTGGTGACGATCTCGCTCGACGGGCGCATCCTCGAATCGTGAAGGAGAGGCCATGAACGAACGGAAAGGAGAGGTTTTCTCGATAGCGGCGGAGAACGCGCCGGTCGGCGGTTGCACGGTCTCAAAGGCCGTTGCCGAAGTCGCCGAGCGGCGGATTTCCCATTTCGCCCTCGCGGCGGGAACGGACATCAGTCCCGAAACCTACAATTACCACAAGTTGTGGATCGTGGCAGACGGAGAGGGCGAGGTCTTGGCCGCAAAGAACGCAAAGGTCGCAAAGGGAGATGCATTCGTCACGCCCGTCGGCCAGCCGGTCGGCGTCAGGAGCGGGACGGGGCTCGTCTACACGGAAATCGAAACAGGAAAGGAAGACAACATGAAACTGAATCCAGGCGAGGCATTCGCGCTCAAGGACGTTCTTCCCTACGCGGAAGGGCGCATCGTCAACAAGGACATCATCAACGAGCCGAAGTTGAAGTTCGTGTTGATGGGTTTCGCCGCCGGTACGGGCCTCAGCGAACACGCCGCGCCGGGCGAGGCGCTGGTCTTCGCGCTCGACGGCGAGGGCGTGATTGGCTACGAGGGCAAGGAACACACCATCAAGGCGGGGGAGAACTTCGCGTTCGCCACACTGGGTCCGCGCCGAAAAGCCGTTCAAGATGGCTTTGTTGCTGACATTGGATTGACAGGCGGAAGGAGCAGGAAATGAGAGCGCATGTGGATCAGGAACTGTGCATCGGCTGCGGCCTGTGCACCAGCGTTGCGCCCGACGTGTTCGCAATGAACGCGGACGGCAAGGCGGAGGCCGTGGCCGACACGACCGACGCAAACGGCGAGTCGGTGGAACAGGCCATCGAGGGATGCCCCGTGAGCGCAATAAGCCAGATTTCAAAAACACAAACAGGAGAACAACCATGAACGAACCGAAAATGTTTTGCTTCCAGTGCCAGGAGACGGCGGGGAACAAGGGCTGCACGATCTGCGGAGTGTGCGGCAAGACGGCGGACGTCGCCGCGTTGCAGGACGGGCTGGTATTCGAGACCAAGCGTCTCGCCGCCGCCACGACCGCGCTGCGCGCCGCCGGAAAACCCGTCGGCAGGGACGTGAACCATCTCGTGACGGTCAATCTCTTCATGACCATCACGAACGCGAATTTCGACGCGGACGCCATCCGGGCCGCCATCGAAAAGACCAAGGCCGTGCGGCTGGAATTGGCCCCGAACGACGCAATGGGAGCAAAGGACCACATCGGAGTTCTCGCGACCGCGGACGAGGACATCCGCTCCCTGCGCGAGCTGGTGACATACGGCCTCAAGGGGCTCGCCGCCTACTCCAAGCACGCAAACGCGCTTATGCAGGACGACGAAGAGGTCGATGCCTTCATCCAGCGCGCGCTGGCGGCGACGCTCGACGATTCGCTGGGCGTGGACGGCCTCGTCGCGCTCGCGCTCGAAACCGGCAAGTACGGCGTCGCGGGCATGGCGCTCCTCGACAAGGCGAACACGGACGCCTACGGAAATCCGGAAATCACGGAGGTGGACATCGGCGTGCGCGGCAATCCGGGCATCCTGGTTTCCGGCCACGACCTCCGCGACCTGGAGATGCTGCTGGAGCAGACGACCGGCACGGGCGTGGACGTCTACACGCACTCCGAGATGCTTCCGGCCCACTACTACCCGGCGTTCAAGAAGTATGCGCACTTCGCCGGCAACTACGGCAACGCCTGGTGGAAGCAGAAGGAGGAGTTCGAGAAGTTCAACGGCCCGATCCTCATGACCACCAACTGCGTCGTGCCGCCCGCCGCCTCCTACAAGGACCGTCTCTGGACGACCGGCGCGGCGGGCTTCCCCGGATGCCGCCACGTCCCGGGCGGTTGCGGCGAGACGAAGGATTTTTCCGCGCTGATCGCGCAGACGAAAACCTGTCCGCCGCCCACCCAAATCGAAACCGGCAAGATCGTCGGCGGCTTCGCCCACGAACAGGTGTTCGCGCTCGCGGACAAGGTCGTGGAAGCCGTCAAGAGCGGCGCCATCCGCAAATTCGTCGTCATGGCCGGATGCGACGGCCGCCAGCGCACCCGCGAATACTACGCGGAGTTCGCGAAGAAGCTCCCGGGCGACGTCGTGATCCTGACGGCCGGCTGCGCCAAGTACAAATACAACAAGCTCGGCCTGGGCGACATCGGCGGCATCCCGCGCGTCCTCGACGCCGGGCAGTGCAACGACTCCTACTCGCTCGCGCTCATCGCCCTCAAGCTCAAGGAAGCCTTCGGCCTCGACGACATCAACCAACTGCCGCTCGCGTTCAACATCGCGTGGTACGAGCAGAAGGCCGTCATCGTGCTCCTCGCGCTCCTGCACCTCGGCGTGAAGAACATCCACCTCGGGCCGACCCTCCCCGCGTTCCTCTCCCCGAACGTCGCCAGGGTCCTCGTCGAAAACTTCGGCATCGCCGGCATCGGCACCGTGGACGACGACCTCAAGGCGCTCGTCGGATAGGCCGCCGGTGCACGCGCTCCTGCTCTGCCGCGTGTACGAAGCCGGGGATGCGCCGCCCGACGCGCGGCGCATCCTCGTCGACCGGCTCTGGCCGCGCGGCATCCGCAAGGACATCCTCCGTCCGGGCGACCGGTGGGAGAAGGATGTCGCCCCCACGCCCGCCCTGCGCACGTGGTTCGGGCACGATCCGGCGCGTTTCGGCGAGTTCTCCCGCCGTTACCGCGCCGAACTCGCCGCCAACCCGGCGGCGGCAACCCTCGCCCGCGATGTCGAGGATGCGCTCCGCGACGGCGGCGTCTGCCTCCTCTACGCCGCCCGCGACCCCGTCCGCAACCACGCCGCCGTCCTCCGGGACTGGCTGGTTGCGGCTGCTGGGAAACGCGGGTGAAGCCAGACGTACCGCGAACGGCAAGCAAACGGGAAGCGGGAGGGAAATGGGAGGAAGAAATCTACAAGAATGTCTCGAATGCCGCTTCGCGGCCCCGGATGGATGGGAGTCGGGGGGGATGTCTACATTGAAAAGCATGAAAACCGCTTCGCGGACAAGGAACGCATGGAGGGCGGATGGGGAGAGACAACTGGACAACTCGGGCGGGAAACGGATGGGAAAGCGGGAGGAGGCTGGGGGCGCGGGCGTCCCGCCCGCGACGATTCCGGAAAGCGAAAACCGACCGAAAACCACCTGTTTTCCATAATCGCCCATCCAGCGGCGCGGCTGGAAGCCGCACCTATCAAGGGAGATTGTCCACAAACTCCAAGTGTCCACAAATGGCAACGCGGGATTCGAGGTCGAAGGGCTTGGACATGGTTTATTTGTATTTGGGTTTTTGGACAATTGTGGACATTTGGGGTTTGTGGACATTTTCCGGGGAAGGAAGAATTGTCCACAAACTTCAATTGTCCACAAATATCAATATAAATCAAAATATAAATATAAGGCCGCCCGAGTGGGGCGGCCTTGTGCAACGTGGCGCGGGGTCAGGCGACCGGGGCGGGCTCGGGGGCGGGCTCGGAGGGAGCCGTGGGGAGGGTGTCGGGGAGGAGGTCTTCGGCGGGGATGGGTTCGGCGAGGGGGACGAGTTTGATGTTGCGGTACATGCTGAAGCCGGTGCCGGCGGGGATCATGTGGCCCATGATGACGTTTTCCGGTGTTCGAGCACGACGATGTCTTCCATGCCGGTGGCTTCGTCGACTTCCTTGCGGACGGTGACGCCGACGATGAAGTCGCGGAAGTCGACCTTGCCTCCCCCACCCCATCAAGCACCCGGGTTTTGGCCAATCTGGTAGCTCATCGGGGAAAGGGCTGTTTTCCAATGATTGGAAAATATTTTTCCAATGGTTGGAAAATTTGCGGCGATTTTTCCAATGATTGGAAAAATTTTTCGCGCATTTTCCAATGATTGGAAAAGTTTTAAATGGAACGAAGATTCTTTCAAGGGGGCTGTCCCCTTAATTTACGAGCGCCTCCCGTTCGGCGGGGGTGATGGCGCCGGATTCGGCTTGCGCGTCCAGATAGCTTTCGAGGGCGGCCGCGGACTCCGCGCAGAAGGCGGCGCTTTCCTCCGGCGAGCAAAGGCCCATCTCCGCGCGTCTGCGGGAACGCGCCATCGCCTTCCGCGTCCCTTCGACGGCCCGCTTGACGTCCGGCGGCACGCGCAGCAGGCCGATTTGCCCGGCGCCAGCAGCGCCCAGGACGAAGTCCGCCGCGATGCGCCGGCGCTCGGCTTCGGGGAAGATGGTGAGAGGGACGGACACGGACCCGGTCCCGTTGGAGATCGTGGCCGTGGTCGCGTCGAGCGCGACCACGACGCCCGGCACGGCGTAGCCCGCGTGGTTCGTGTAGGCGGGCTGCTCCGCGAGGGCGGAGAGCAGGAGCGCGGAGGAGACCAGGATCAACACGATGGCTTTCATTTCCGGAATTGCAGGATTCCAGGCGTCGGGGTTTCCGGGTTTCTAGTTGCCGCTTCTCGAGTAGGCGCGGATGCCGAGGACGATGTCGGAGACGCCGGGGACGTCGATCCGGCCGTCCTTGTCGGAGTCCATGCCCTTGATGAAGGTCTCGAGGGCTCGGGCGCGGTCGCTGGAGAGGGAGCTCGCGGGGATGACGAGGAGCCACCGGTCGTTCCAGACGCTGCGGCCGACGAGGCGGCTGTTGTCGATGTCGTCGCCCGCGCGCAGCGTCGAATGCCGGCGGATGGTCGCGGCGGAGTCCGTCGTCCCGTCCAGACCGCTGAACGAGGCGACCCAGTCGTCGTCGTCGAGCTCGGTCGATCCCACGGCGTAGGGCAGCGGCAGGACCTGGTCCACGACCTTGAAGGAGAGCGTCTCGCGCGACGTCCCGGCCGGGGCGCGCATGTAGTCGCGGCCGACGGGCACGAGATAGACGTTGGGCTCGACCGCCAGGCCGTCGGCGGTCTGGGTCGCGAGGGCGTCGTAGCCCTCGAACCGGACGCCGACGGAGCGGATCTTGACGGCGTAGTCGCTGGAGGAGAAGGTCGTCTCGCCGCCGAGGAGCGGGCGGCCGAAGAAGTTCTCGGCGAGGTTGACGGCCGTGGAGAAGGGGATCACGAGGCCGGGCTCGCGCACGGCGGGGCCGGAGCCCTGCGGCGGCTGGCAGTAGCGGGCGAACTCCGGGTCGGAGAGGATGTCGTCCACCCACCAGCCGCGGAGGGCCTGGCGCCAGGCGGCGTCGCCCTCTGCGCCGGGCTTGATGCGCAGCAGCGAGTAGCGCAGCGAGAAGCGCTTGGTGGAGGCGTCGGGGTTGTTGATGCCGAGGCGGCCCTTGAGGACCTCCCAGTTGCCCTTCATGCGCGTGACGACGTCCCACAGGCCGCCGTCGGTGCCGTCGGCCACGACGGAGACGTCCCGGACGCCGAGCGCGCGCGTGGCGATTGCCTCGCGCAGGAAGGCGTCGCCGGCCTGGCGGTCGGAGGAGAGCAGACCGGTCTCGTAGTCGTAGACCTTCGCGAGTTCCCACACGTAGCGCTGCGCGACGGCGAAGGCGGCGTTGAACTTGGAGAGGGCGGCGTTGCGCTGGACGCGGTAGAACATGTCGGCGTAGCGGTTCGCGACGGCGTTGTTGCTCTGCTGCTTCCGGAGCGTCTCGCGCTCGGCGAGGAGGCGGTCGCCCTTCGCGACCTCGGCGCGGTAGGCCGCCTCGGCCGCGGAGAGCGCGGCGTAGGCGGTCTGCACGTCGCGCGCGGCCGAATACACGTCCGCGAGGAGCGTGTAGACCGAGTCCTTCACGCCGGCCTGCACGGAATACATCGCGTGCCCGGCCGCCTCGAGCATCTGGTCGGCCTCCTTCTCGGCGACGTCGTCCTCGGCCGCGAGAAGCTCGCCCTTGGCGATCGTGATGCCGACGTTGGCCGCGGTCTGGACGGCGATATTGACGATGCTCCCGATAAACGTCGCGAGCTTCGTGGCCGTGTCCGTTCCGCAGGCCAGTCCGGCCACGAACCAGGGAACCTCCCCTTCCAGGTCGCAGACGAGGGACGCCTCCTCCTTGAGGCATTCGAGCGCCATGATGGCCCGCTCGTCCCGGAGCTTGGTCTCCCGGTATTTCGCAAGCTGGTCGAAGAGGCCCTTGGCGGTGTTGTAGGCGTTCGTTGCGTTGAGAGAGAGCTGGCTCAGGACCGGCCACTGGTCGCCGAGCTTCTTCGTGCTGCGCCCGTAGAGGTCGACGGCGCGCTCCATCGCGACGTAGGCGGCGAGGAACTCGCGGTAGGCGGCCTGGATCGTGCCCTCGGCGGCGCGGACGCTCCGCCACGAGGACGGCTTCACGAGGACGCCGCCGGGCGTGACGTTGTAGGCGATGGAAATATTTCCGTCGTTGGTGGTGGCGATGTTCGCGACGTTCCCGTAGTTGGCGTCCGCGAACTTGTAGACGGTGACGGCCTTGTCGAGGTCCTTTTTGATCTCGGAGATGCCGTAGGGCCCGAGGTCCATGTACTGGTAGTGGTAGATGTCGGGGCCGTCGTAGCCCTGCGGGTAGGTGCCGGCGGGGCCGATGTCGTCCGGGTAGGGGGTGCCGTAGATGGCGACGAGGTCGTTGCGGTAGGCGGTCTCGAACTGCTCGAAGGAGGAGGCGTCGTCCGCCTCGGCGCGGGCGATCTGGGCGAGGCGCGAGCCGTAGCGGCTGGCGTGGTCGAGGACGGTCTGGGCGTTGTCGAGGGCGCGCTCGGCGCGCTCGAGGATCTGCTCGAAGTGGCTGGCGGTGCCGTCGGCGATCCGGGCCGGGTCGATGTCGAAGGGGATGGCGTTTCCGGAGAGGCCGAGGGGGTTGAGGCCGGCGTCGAGGTCGTTCACCTTGCGCCCGACGGCGGCGAAGTCCTCGGCGAGGAGGGCGATGGCGGGGACGGTCTCGCGCGTCACGTCGGCGATGGAATGGTCGGCGAAGGCGGAGGCGGTCTGGTTCGTCGGGAGGAGCGAATTGACGGTCGCCCAGTTCCAGAGGGCGCCGAGGCCGGTACGGACGGCCCACTCGCCATAGCCGAAGCCCTGCGCGGCGTCGGCGTCGAAGTAGCCGGCGCCGGTCGCGCCGCCCTGGTCGCGCCAGGTCTTGCGGGCGGTGAGGTCCACGACCTCGACGCCGGCCTGGGCCATCTTGGCGGCGGCCATCGCGAGCTTCTGCTCGTCCTCGTAGTCCATGTTGACGATGGAGTCGGCGACGAGCATCTCCACCATGCCGGGGTCGCCCCAGCGGAAGTGCGGGTTGCGGAGGAGGCGGTAGTAGCCCCAGACGGCGGAGAGGTAGTGGCCCCAGGCGTCGCCGTGGCCCTGCGGATACTGCGCGGCGGCCTGCTCGGGGCCGATCTCGCCGCCGGAGCCGGCGATGGCGTAGTTCTGGACGTAGGCCATCTCGCCCTGCGTGATGCCCTTGGTGAAGTTCCACATCAGGCGGTTGTAGTAGGGGTAGGTGGTCATGTTCGGCGCGACGGCGCGGGAGCGGCCGCGCAGGAGCGCGAGCTCCTCGTCGAGGAGCGAGGGGACCTGGTTGGCGAAGCAGTAGGTGCTGGCGGGGAAGAGGCCGTAGTCGGAGACCCAGCCATCGAGGGAGGTGCAGGCGATGGTGGGGTTGGCGGCGTCGGAGTAGGCCTCGTCGCCCAGGAGCGTGTAGAGGTCGGCGAGGCGGGAGACGGCCTCGACGAGCTGCTTGTCCGCGTTGAGGTCGTCGATGCCGAGCGTGTGGGAGAGCGACTCGGCCTTGTTGAGGACGGTGTGGTAGAGCTCGAGGAGGCCGACGCTCTCGAGGTTGGCGTCGTTCAGGGCCACGTCGCCGTGGTAGGGGGCGCCGATCTGCGCGGGCATCGTGTAGGCGAGCTCGGTGGCGTTCTCGCCGAAGTCGGAGAGGCGCTGCGCGAAGGGCGTCACGTTCTTGAGGACGCGCTGCACCCAGCCCTCGGCGAGCGTGGGGCCGCACCAGTCGCTCCAGGCGTCGCCGGTGACCTCGTGGGCGGGCGATCCGGCGAGGGCGCGGTAGCGCATCACGAAGTAGGTGTTGACGAGCTCGGAGAGGCTGGCGCCGCCGGCGCCGAGGAGGATGCCGGTGAGGCCGGCGCCCTGCTCCTTCACGACCCAGGCGTCGTAGTCGTCCGGGACGTGGCCGTCGGCCGGCGGCTCGCGCCTGAGCCACTGGAACTCGAAGTTGCCGGCGGACGTGCCGAAGGGCGCGGTGTAGAGGATGTTGAGCTGCTCGGAGAGCTTGTTGTTCGGGTCTTCGAGCACGACGAGGCCGCCGGCGTAGAGCTCGGGGACGACCTTGAGGATGTGCATCGAGACGGGGGAGCCGTCGGGGACGGCGGAGGTGTCCGGCGAGTCGTTCTCGACGAGCGTCACGTAGTTGGTGCCGCAGCCGTTGGCGACGAGCGCGTAGTGGTCGGCGGGGCGGTAGTCCACGGCGACGCGGCGCGTCTGGGCGGAGGTCGTTCCGCCGCCGGCGGCGGGGACGGAGACGGTCGCGTCCACGAGCCGGCGCATGGAGGGCTGGACCTCGTTCGTCGCGAGCGCGGCGACGGCGGCGTCCCAGCGCGTCTTGGCGGCGCCGGTCTTGGTGCAGATCGCCTTGAGGGCGGCGCGCTCGCCGGCCGAGAGCGTGTTCACCTGCAGGTAGCTCGTGCCGGCCTTCTTCTCGACCATCTGCCCGACGAGGACCATGCGCTTGTCCTCGGCGGCGTTCATGTCCACGTAGAAGCGGTCGGAGACGTTCGGCGGCAGGCCGGTGAAATGGTATTTGCCGCCCTTGAGCTGGCAGGTGCCGGCGCTGCCGAGCGTGAAGCCGTATTCGCCCGGGAAGTCGTCCGCGACCGCGAGCGGCGCGGTCTGGGCGACGGTCGGGTCGATGAGCGTGACGACGGTGCCGGAGCGGTCGTCCGAGGGCTCGGAGCGCGGAACGGGATAGACGACCGCCATCGAGAGCGCGTTCCAGACCTCGGGCAGGCCCTGGTCGGCGGTGGAGAGCGTCTGGCCGATGCGCATCGCGGGGATCTTGTCGTCGGCGGGCCAGACGGAATGCCACGTCCACGGGAGCGGCGGCCGGGTGGCGGCGGTGTCCGCGGTCGGCGCCTCGTCCGTATCCGCGAAGGCCATCCAGCCGACGAGCGTGCCGGGCGCGGGCTGCGTCGCGAGCGTCGGGAAGCAGAAGCCGGGCTGCATCGGGTAGAAGTTGAACTGCGAGGTCGTGCCGTCGCGGCGCGCCCACATCCGGTTGTGGCGGTCGCGGTAGACGACGGCGTCGTCGCCCTCGGCCGACTTCTCGCAGCAGTAGTTCTTCTGGTTGTGGAAGCCGTCGAGGAAGTCGAGCGGGTGCGGCCCCTCCATCAGGTTGCCGGCGACGATGTCGCTCCCGAGCCGGGAGTAGACGGCGTTGGTGAGGCACACGTGGTAGGCGCGCATCGCGCCCTTGCCGCCGTCGTTCCATTCGGCGAGGACGAACGGCTCGGAGGAGTCCGCGCGGTTGAGGTCGCAGCGCAGGGCGTAGACGACGCAGCCGTCCGCGCCATCGCGCACGAAGGCGTGCTCCTCGTTGGGGTTGTAGCCGACGGCGTTCCGGTCGTTCTGCGCGTAGATGCGCGGCGCGACGCCGCCCGCGGCGGGGAGCTCGCCGGCGGAGAGGCCGGGGCCGCCGGGGGAGACGGAGAGGCAGCCGAGGGACGCGAGCGTCCGGCCGCTCGCCGTGTCGGCGGACGTGCGGGCGTCCTGCCCGGGGACGTGCGCCAGGTCGGCCGCGCCCTCGAAAAGCCACGAGTAGCGGCGGCGGGCGGTCGATTCGGTCGTGCCGCCGGCGACGTAGGCGGCGAGGTCGTCCTCCGCGAGGAGGAAGGGCCACACGACGATCGCGTCGAGGCCGACGCCCGTCGCGGAGGACGCGCCGGCGGCGGCGCCGAGCGCGAGCGCGCATTCGTTGGTGGCGAAGGCCGCGGCGTCCGCGAAGGCCGCCGTGGCGGCCTTCTCGCCGTTGCGGTAGATCGCAAGCCCGTTGTTCTTCGCGTCCACCTCGCACGCGATGTGCGTCCACTCGTTGGAGGGGACCGCGACGTCGGTCCCGTTCACGCGGAGCGTCGTCGCGTCCGCGGCATCCACGACGAGCGCGCCGCCGCCGAGCGCGAGGACGCGCCCGGGCGTGACGGGGTCGTATTCGGCCGCGCGGAAGGCGCCGTTCACCCAGAAGCCGAGCGTCGCGCCCGTGAGCGCCGAGCCGGGGACGAGGTCCTCCGCGGTGGCGGAAGAATTGGTTTCCGCGAGATAGATCGCCCGGGAGCTGGCGGAGAAGGACTGCCCGGCGCCGCCGAGCTGCGAGGCGAGGACGATTTCGTGCGTCTCCTCCGGGAGCGGCCAGATCGCCTTGTAGCGCTGCGCGATGGTCGGGAAGACGATCGGCGAGGGCATGTCCGCGTCCTGCCACGAACGGTACCACCAGACCTCGATGGGGTCGTCGGAGGCGCGCACGGCGTAGATGGCCGATTCGAGCGAGGCGTAGGGGTCGGCGTCCGTGCCGGAGGCGCCGGCCGCCGCGGCATCGGCCAGGCCGGGCGCATGGTAGAGGTTCGGGTTCCAGTTGCGGCCCCTGGAGGCGGGCTCGTGGACGTAGCCGGGGAGCGACGGGTCCGCGAGCGCGGCGAGGTCCGCCGCGCGGCCCGCGGCGGCGTCCGCGCGCAGGGCGATCTCCGATCCGACGTGCCATTCGCCGGGCTTCGTCTCGAAGACGTCCGCGTCGTCGCGCCGGACGGCGCGCATCGGGAGGAACCAGACGTCGTCGTCGCCGGAGAGCTTGATCGTGAAGCGTCCGGCGCCGGAGACGGCCACGGTGCCGTCGGAGGCGGAGGCGGAGACGATATTCGCCGGGTCCGAATATTCGCACACCTCGGCGCGGTAGTCGTCCGGGACGAGGATGCCGGCGCCGGCCTCGCCGGAGGCGGGCGCGACGACGACGGGGTCGTCCGCCCCCCAGCGGATGAGGTAGCGGTCGTGCTCGAAGGGCCACTTCACGCCCATCGGGTCGTAGAGGACCCACCAGATGTCGGCCTTGTGCGGCGCGTCCTGCCCGGTCGCGGGCTGGCTGGAGGCGTCCGTCGGCGCGATGGCGAAGACCCAGCGGCTCTTGGGACTCGTGTCGGTGTGCCCGGCGTGCTTGTAGAGGTAGGGCGCGGCGGCGTCGCCCTGCTCGCTCGCACCGTTGCCGAGGCCCGCGACGATGTCCGCGTCGAGGTGCGCCGCGTCATAGCCGGTGCCGGAGGGCAGCAGCCGGTCGCCGACCGCGGCCTCGACCTCGTCGAGCGTCGGCTCGCCGACCTCCACGACGATCGTGTAGAGCAGCGTGTCCTTGGAGCCGGTCGCGTAGTAGGCCAGGACGAACTGCCCGCGCGGCCCGACGTGGTTGCCGGCGCCGGTTTCGTCGAACTGCGCGTAAACGCGCAGGAGGAAGGAGTCCACGTCGTCGGCCTCCACGCCGTAGACGATGTTGGAGGTCGCGACGTAGGGGTCGTTGCTGAGCACCTGCGGCGGGCCGTACCGGAGGCCGAATATCTCCGGGTCGCCCAGGAGGCGCACGTGGCGCGGGTTGTTCCGGTCGCCCAGCCTCACCGTCGGCGCGCCGAAGCCGTTCTCCGTCCAGAAGACGCGGTAGGGACGGCCGGCGCACGTGCGCGCGACGTCGTAGGTGCGGCGGACCGGATTCTCCTCGCCGCGCAGATACCAGTCCACCGTCACCTCGCCGCCGCGCGTGAAGAGGATGCGGCGCAGGTCGTCCGTGGCGTTGGCGTCGTAGTAGACGCTCCCGGGCAGGTTCTCGGTCGAGGCCTGGAGCGCCGCGCCCGTGCGCTTCCAGTCGATGCGCGAGGCCTCGACCGGGAGCAGCGTGCACCAGTCGCCGAGGTAGAAGTCGGGTTGGTGCTCGGAGACGGGTGCGCCGTAGGTCGCGCCGCAGAGGCGGAAGGCCGGGTCGCCGTTGTTGTCCTTGGAGACGGGCCGCGCGTCGCCGGAGGCGCGGACGGCGCCGACGACGTAGAGCGAGGCGGCGTTCGTCGCGCTCCACGCGGAGGGCTCGGCGGTGTCGTAGATGTCGAGCGGCTGCGTGGGCGCGAGTCCGTAGTCGCCGGCCGTGCTGCCGGCCCGCGCGGGGACGGCGGCGGCAAGCAGGGCCGCGAGGAGCGGAAGAAGTGCGTTGCGTTCCATCGTCGTTCCTCCCCTAGTTGGACGCCCCGAAGGGGTAGAACCAGACGTCCACCGGATGGTCGACGGCGAACGGCGGGGCGAAGTCGCCGGGCGGGATCGCCCACGTCGCGCAACAGGGCACGAAGGACGAGCGGGGGGTCCAGTCGTTCGTGTTGGAGACGATTGTCACGAGGCCGCCGGAGTCGGTGGTGAAGAGCGTCGTCCCCGTCTCGAGCCGGTCGAGCTGCCAGTGGTCGGGCTCGGCGTTGCGCAGGACCGAGACGTGCGCGCCGTCGGCGCCCTTCCGCAGTTTGAGCGTGCCGTGGACGAGGGCCCGGGACACCTGCAGCGATGCGCCGGAGCCTTCCAGCGCGAGCGGCCCCTCCAGGCCCAGGCCGTGGAACGTCGCGGCCGCCGCGACGACGTCCGGCGCGTCCAGCAGCCCGACCGAAGCGCCCGGCGCGAGCGCCGCGGCCGTGGCGGCGCTCGCCGCGAGCGGCGCGGCGAGGATCTCCTGGCGCGGATGCTGCTCCTCCCCGCCGCCCAGCGCGACGCCGAGGAAGCGCGCGCCGGCGTTCGTGAAGGCCGCCGCGAGGCCGTCGCCCGCAAGCTCGAGCTGGAAGACGCCGTCCGCGCTCGGGAACACGGCGTTCGTGGCCGACCAGAGCGGCGCGCCTCCGTCTGCCTCCGCGTAGAGCGAGAAGACGGCCTCCACCGTCTCCGGCATCGCCGCGCCTTTGGGGTCGATGCGACCCCGGTAGGCGAAGGAGAAGCCGCCCTCGGCGCGCGCGGACGGCGCGGCGGCGGCGAGCGCGAGAAGCGCGAGAAGCGCGGGGCGCGCGAGGCGCGCGAGGAGAGCCGCTCCGGAAAAGTTCTTCGTGTTCATTCGTCGTGTCTCCTGATCGTTCGCTAGTCCGCGCCGAAATAGACCATCTTGATCTTCGCCTCGCCCCGACAGTGGGGCACGCTGCCGCCGAAGATACTGTCAACTCTAGTCGAGATCCACAGGCTCAGGGTGACCGACCGTCCCCGGCGGACGGGGAACGTGAAGAGGCGCGTCACGGTGCCAAGCCCGTGCTGAAGCCAGGTGTCGTCGGAGAGGACGCTGAAGTCCCCGTTGTGGAGGGTGGCACTCACGTGGGCCCAGGCAAACATGCCAATGTCGCTCCCGGTCGCGCGGATCATTACCATCGCGATGCCGTCGTCGGCGGCGAGGACGCTCGTGTCGCTCTTTGGGTCTGGGTCCGAACTCGAATTCTCCACCTCCAGCGTCGCGTCCGCGTCGAAGTCCTCCCACCACGTCGAAAGGCCGTCGGGCCGCGCGGTGCGCAGCATCGAGAGGCGGGGGTCAGGGTTGCCGGCCTCGAGGTCGCGGATGAAGACGCTGCCCGCGCCCGTCACGTCGCCGTAGAGGACCGCGTCGCCCTGGATCGTGGCGTTCGTCGCGACGACGGCGGCGCCGTCGGCGAGAGCGTCCACGGACGAGGCGCCGCGCAGCGCGAGCGGGCCGTCCGACGAAACCAGCTCCGCGCGCGCCGCGACGATGGCGAAGGGCACGGGCGAGACGCGCATCCGCGGGCGGATCTCGGCGCGCCCCTCGGGCGCGACGCCGATCCAGAACGAATCGAGGCCGTCGGGCGGATCGACCGACGCCGTGGCGGCGAAGAGGCCGTCGGCGTCCGTGGCGATCTCGACGCTTTTCTCGGCGAACGCCTCGGCGGCGTCCTCCGTCTCGTAGGCGCGGAGCGTGGCGGCGACCGTCTCGCCGGCGCGGACGGCGCCCGAGGCGTCGAGAAGGCGGCCCTCGTAGCAGACGTCCGCGGCGGCGGCCGCGAGGGCGGCGCCGGCGAGGAGGGCGAGCGTGGCGGAGTGCGTGGCGTTCATTTCAGTCTCCCGATCCGAAGGTGACGGTGAAGCACGAGTTCGTGTCGGACGGCGCCGGCGGCATCGGCGCGCCCATCGGCACGACGACCGAGCACCAGGCCCCCGGGAGGCCGTATGCGTCGCGCAGGACGACGAACGAGTCCGTCTTCGCGTCGCCGGACGGGACGTTCGGGGCCGAGCGGATGCCGCTGATCGAGTGCGTGACCTTGATCCCGCCCTCGGTCCCGACGGTGAGGGCGTCCGACGAATCCACGAGCACCGTGCCGGCGCCCTGTGCGAGCGAGCCCGGGACGGCGAGCGAGGAAAGCGTCGCGGACGAGCGCACGTCGAGCGAGCCGGCCGTGACGAGCGGCGCGCGCACCGTGTCCACCGCGTGCGCGGCGGCGGCCGAGAGCGCGCGGGGCGCGACGGCGAGCGGCTGGCGCGGGAGGATTTCCGAGTAGCCGTCCGGCGTGAGGCCGATCCAGAGGTTCGTGGCGGACTCGAGCGCGGCCTTGAGGGTCGAACAGGACGTGCCGGAAACCGCGCTGCCGTCCCCGTCGGAGAGCTCGACGTAGAACGAGCCGTCCGCCTCCATCCGCACGGGCATGTCGCGGCCCCAGAGGGCCTGCCCGCCCGCCGGGACGTCGTAGAGCCGGAACGACACCGGCATCGAGACGGACGTGTCGAAGGCCGACCCGTCGGCCTTGGCGAGCCGCCCCTTGTAGGAGAAGCGCTCCTCGGCGGCGCCGGCGCCCAGCGCCAGCGCGGCCGCGAGCGCGGCGGCGAAGATCGTGGTGGTGGTTTTCATGTCCGTGTCCCTCCGCTATTCCTTGATTTCGGACGCCGCGCACACGCGCTTGAGGACGAAAAGGCCGCTCAGGGCGATGGGCTCGTTGCGCAGGCCCGTCAGGACCCAGTCCAGGCGGCCGAGAGTCGTTTCGTCCGCCGTGCGCTGCCAGGTCGGGCGGCCGTTGTCGTCCGCCCACGCGAACGTGAGACGGTTCGAGACCGAGAAGCCCTCCGGCTTCACCGGGCCGACGAAGTTGGCGGGGTCGTCGCCCGAGGGCGCGTCCATGGAGTAGTCCGCGGAGAGGCCGTCGTGGTCGGGGTGCCACGGGTGGCGGAAGGGGTTCTCCTTGGAGCGCTCGTCCACCGTGAAGCGGAACGTCGCCTCGCGCCCGAACTCGGGGCCGGTGCCGTCGGTGTTGGCCGACGCGGCCACGGCGCGGTTGGCCGTGTCCATGAAGACGCACGAGAGGCGGCGCGGCGCGGAGCCCTCGGGGGCGGAGGCGAGCTCGGCGTAGAGGCGGGCGCGCGCCGTGCCGTCCGCACCGCGCTCCTGCGCCACCGCGACGCGCTGCAGGAGCGTCGGGACGCCGTTCGCGTCCACGTGCAGCAGGACCGTCGCGTCGAGCGGGGCGCCGGCCGGCGCGAGGGTGCCGTCGGGGAGCGACACCTGCGCGAGGCGCACCGTCCCGGCCCAGAGCCCGGCGGGGAAGGCCGCCTCGCCCTCGGGATACGTGTCCGCCTCCGCCGTGACCGGCAGGCGCACGCGCATCTTCGTGCCGCCGAGGTCCTCCACGGCGAGGACGGCGGCGCGCGCCGCGCCCTCGGCGAGGCCGGACTTGTCGCAGCGGAACTCGAAGACGCGCGACTCGCCCGCCCCGAGCGTCGCGTTCGTGCCCGAGAACGCCTCCCAGCGAGCGGCCTCCGTGGCGGTCGCGGGGACGCGGAGGTCGAGCGCGGGCGCGACGTCGCCCTCGCGCGCCGATTCCGCGAGCGAGAGGCGCACGTTGCGCTCCTTCGTGCCCGCGTTGCGGACCGTGAGGTGCGCGAAGGACCGCCCGTCGCCGAAGTCCAGCCCGCCGCCGCCGTCGGTCGCGACATCGAGCACGCCGGGCCACTCGCCCGCCTGCCCGCACTCCAGCACGTAGGCCCGGCCGCCCTTGACCTTGGCCTTCAGGAAGCCGTTCATGTTCACGATGTCCGGCGCGGCCGGGTCGTCGCCCGTCAGGGCGAAGGGCTCGGAGGCGAGCGTGCCGGCGGGCCCCTCGCCGAAGTAGGTCGAGGGGTAGATCTCCTCGCCCGCCGGGATCGAGACCGGCGCGATCGTGGCGAAGCCCTCGGACGAGACCCGCCAGGACACGAGCGGCGCCGACGGCGTGCCGAGGAACGTCTTCTCGGCGGCGTTCGTCGCGTAGACCAGGTAGCAGAGGCCGCCGGCGATCCGCTTGAGCGACGAGAGCCGCGGCTCGCGCGAGTCCCACGCCAGGTAGGACACGGTCTTCTGCGCGATGTCCGACCCGTCGCGCGAAATCTGCTCGGTCGGCGAGTAGACGCTCGAGACGTAGCACCCCGCGCGCTGCACCGGGAGGTCCGAGAAGAACGCGGTCGCGTCGGACTCCAGCGGCGTGGACTCCACGTAGACCGCGTTCCAGCCGGCGTCGAGCCGGAGCGTCTCCTCGACGACGCCTGCGGAGGCCGCCGCCGCCGCTGCCGCGCACACGGCGAAAAGGACGGTTCGATTCATCACTTCACCTCCACCCGGTAGAAAACAATGCTGGGGAGGTCCGCGACCGGCGTTGCGTAGAGCGTCGCGAGGCCCGCGTCGCCGTCGGAATCCCGGATCACGGCCTGCGTCCGCTTGGCGCCCCCGGGGACCGTGCTGAACTCGACCGCCATCCAGTCGGGCTGCGCCAGGCTCTCGGCCCCCTGGAGCGAATAGAGGTGGCCGCCCACGTATTCGAAGACCACGAGAATCTCCTCGTCCCCGACCCGGACGCGGATGCGGAGCAGGTCGCTCGCGTCGAACGGGTTCGTGCCGGCGAGGTATTCGGACCAGTTGTCCGCGCCGTCGCCGTCCCAGTCCGCGGTCGGGTCGTATTCGTCGTGCCCGGCCTGGCGCATGTAGGGGGCGAGGCCCTGCAGGTAGGCCTCGGGGACGGGCACCGTTTCGCCGTCGGCGCCGTAGGCGAAGTCCTTCGCGTCGTACCACACGATGTCGCAGCTCGCGACCGCGTTCGCCGCCGTGATCGGCGGCAGCGGGCGCGTGGTGGCGTTCGTGGCGCCCGTGGCCGAGACCACGATGCAGTTGAGCGAGTCGCCGATTGCGGCCGCGCGGTCGTTGGCGGTCGACGCCACCGGCACCTCCAGGAGGAAGTTCACGCCGGAGTCGTCGGCCTCGAAGACCTTGCAGGATGCCAGCACGACGCCGTTCGTGGCGACAGCCTGGATCGTCACGTCGTCCTCGCCGGTGAGGACCTCGTGGCGGTAGTTCATCGCGCGCCCGGCGTAGATGAACGTGCCGAGCGGGACGTTCACGGCGGCCGCGTCGGCCGCAAGCAGCGCGGCGAGTGCGATGGTCATGGACAGCGTCGTCTTCATGGTTTGGTTCCTTTGGAGAAAAAGGGGAAATCCCCCTTTGGGGGAGCATTGCGGGGCTTGAATTGGTTGTTCATCTCAATCGAATCACGGGGCCATTACCCTTTTTGGGGGCCTCTTTGAAGCCCGCGCGGGCCCCACACCGGCGGCCACAAGCAGCGCGGCGGCCAAGAAAGGTTTCAATTTGAGTGACATCCTGGAGGTCCCTTCGGGGTGCAATCTTTCTTTGGTTGGCAACTTACGGGAGTGCGCACCGGGCGTCAACCGTTTTTTCGCGAAAGGTCGATATCACTGGATTTCATGGAAAAGATTGGTGTTTTATCGCGGCCGGAGTGTGATTCACCTTGAAAACAAAGGGGAAAACAAGCGTGCGGGCCGGGTGGCGCAACGAAAGAGGGAGGAAGGCGGGAAGAGAGAGGAGGGGAGGGGCGGTCTGCAGGGGCAAGGTTGAAGGAAGAAGAGCGAAGGAAGGAGGGCGGGCGGGGGGGGGGCGGAAGTGCGCTACTCGTGCGTGGCCCCCTTACCAGAAGGCGAAGGGAACTTCGCGGCCGATCCCTCCTTCGTCGGTGATGGAGACTATCACCTCCGCGCTGGTTCACCGTGCGTGGACACCGGCGAGGTGCAGGAATGGATGGCGTTGGCGTACGACTTCGACGGCCAGCGCCGCGTTGAGTTCGGCGAGGAGGGCGACGGCCGCGACATCTGGGTGGACATCGGGACGGACGAGGCGGCGTTGGATGCCGTGGAAGCGCCGTCGGCGTCGAAGCCGTGGTGGACGTGGCGGGTGGTGTGGGACGCGAAGCTACAACTACAACGCACCGGAACCCTGCTGGATGGGGCCGCATGGGAGAATGTCGGGGTCAGTTTCACGGCGACGAACGGGGTATGGACGGCGGACGAAACGTTCGGGCTGCCGGGGAGTTGCTTCTACCGCCTGCTGTGGCGAAAGGAATAGGGAGCAAAGAGCGAATGGCGGACATCGCTTGATTTGCTCCTCCTGTGTCGGCTACATTGATTTCCGAAAAGCCCGCAGAGGGAGCGACCGGCGGCAAAACCGGTTGCGTTCTGTGGGTTTTCGCATTCACGCTCCAAGGGCCATCCCACCCGTCCCACCTCCACTGGAAACCAGACTGAAGGGGGCATGAACTGTTTGGGTGCTTCACCCCTCTGCTCATGAATGGTTCTGATAGCTAAAGGAAAAGCCCCCCTCCAGGAGGTCCCCTTGCCCGCCCCTGGCTCCGCCACCATCCCTTCTTTCGACCGATCCGTCAAAGTCACCGTTAATACCACCGGGCTTGAGAGGCGAGAAACGCACCACCGAGCCGCTAGTCAGAATCACCATTCAGCACTCTCTCCTTGAACTTCAAATTCGCCTTCCAATAGCTAAAGAAAGCAGCATCAATGCCAATCTCCCTTTTCCCCGCCCGCCCCCCACCCACCGCCGCAACTCCGCCACACCCCCGGCCTCTCGCCTCTTGTTGCCCACTTCCCAGGGGGAGGGAGAGTAGGCCTGCACAAGGCAAGCCCACTCTCCCTCCCCGTCCGCCGTCGTCCTATGCCGACCTGCGCACGAACACCAGCGTCGGCGGGAGTCGGTTCCCGCAACGCTCGATGGTCGCATTCACTTCGGCGGGGTTCAGCCCGGCGAGCTTCAAGGCCGACTTCAGCTCGGTCTGATTCACCGACAGGCATCCCCGGTACTTGTCAGCCGAGAGGTATGGCTTGAGTATCTCCCAGGCTTGCTGGACATCGGGGATGACTAACCGCCCTTTGCGCTCTTGGGTCGTGTAGTAGATGCCGTTGCTCTCGTCTTGGATGGCGATGCCCGCCTTGGCATCTGCCGACGCGTGTTCCTTGATGGCCTCACCCCATTTGATGACGGCATCGGCCAACACGCACAGCTGGGCCTTCCTGGCAGGGGAGAACTCCGGCCAGTGTTCGGGTGCATCCGCGAGCGTGCCCGCCACGTTTTGTGCGACGACACGCGGGGCTTGGCATTCCGCAAAGCTGGCGCACAAGTTGCACCAGCCGGACTGAACCGGGGAAAGCGGCTCCGGTGAGTGCATGATGGCATCGATGCGCCCGTAGACTTCCACGTACTCCCTCCAAGCCTGGGCAATCGGAAGGGCCTCGTGCGTCACCCACCCTGAATCAGCATAAGCCATGTGCAGGTGTATGGTAGCCGGTACGGGGCCCTCTCCGATCAACCCGAAGGCGTAGGGAAGCAGTTGCGGTCGGTAAGCACGGTCAGGATTCTCGACCATCTTGAGGTCTACGACATGCAGGTCGCCGCCCGTCTCTTGCCAGGCAACATCCACACGTCCGTAGATCTCCGTCTTGGCGCCGCCGGGGGTGTAAACCTGGACGCGCTCTTCGATCCACCATCGTTGGGGTGTTCCAGCCATGGCGAGAATCGATTCCGCTGCCCGTATCACGTTCTCCTCGAAGGTGTCGCGGGGCTCGTGCTTGTTGCCTTTCAACACCGCCTCGAAGATGGCGTGCAGTTCAGTCCCCCGTTCCGCGGCATCTCCTCCGGGCTTCCCCTGCCAGCACGGACACTCCATGAGCGCAGGCCAGCGGGAAGGACCGAAGGGATGGTGGGAGGAACGGTCGTCGGCAGGGTTGTCAACCGTTCCCGCAGAGGGGACGCTCATTGGAGTTGTATCTCTGGGCATGTGTAGTTTCTCCTACTCCAGGAAGTCACCGCTGTCGGGGATTCCCGACGGTACCAGCTCCGCTTCGGCCGGGACAGCATCCGACACGGGAGTCGATTCCACAACCGGTTCCTTTGGGGCTTCCAGTGCGGGCTTCGCGGTTTCCTTGAGGAGCTCGCTGGCCGTGGCACGGCGACCTCGCTTCGGTAGGGCTTCCGCCGCCTGTGCGATGGCGATGCGCTCCCCTTCGTCCTCGTCGTAGATTCCCGCGAAGCCGAAAGCCACGCGGGCACACTGGATGAGGGCTTTGTGGCGGAGCATCCGTCTCGGCCACCTTTTCCACGGCTCCGTGGTGCCTTTGCACTCGGACAGCCATTCCGTAACCTTCGTGGGGTGTTGGCGGTCCTTGCGGTGGATGATGGCGGTGCAGCGGTCGTCGCCTTCCTCGAAGTCGATGCCATCGAGCGCGGGGTGCCGGTTGATGATCTTGAGCCAGCCGTCGATGGAGACGATGGGCACGACCGCTCCGCTCTTCGAGGGGAATGCGTAGAGCTCCTTGAGGATTGGATTGAGATCGTAGGTATTCGCCACCATGCACATGGCTTGGAACTCTTCGGGGGTCTGGCACTTTTCAAATGCCGTCTTCTGGAGCAGGGGAACCAGCTTCGCCGGGTCGCACTCCAGCCGGTTGGCCAAGCTCCCGATGACGGAGCGCTTGGCGTTGCTTGTTGTTTCGGTTGTCATTGGTACTCCTTTGGTTTTTCTGTTGGTTGGTAAAAACGAGGGGCTCCGGGAGGCTCGGAATCAGGCGGCAACCCATGGACTCCACCGGAACAGAAGGCATCACGCACCTGTTTCCCGGTAGTAACCATGGATTGCCGCCCATCCGTACTATCCCCTCACGGATCCATCGCGGTCTCCCGCTCTGGTTCCGATGCGGCGGTGGTTGCATCCCGGATTGCAAGAATCCCGTCCACCACCTCGGACAGGACCTCTTTGGGCGTGTACACTTCGATTTCGATGACCCGCTGGACGTACCTCGCGAGGAACTGGAGGATGGCGTTCACATCGTAGCCGCACCCGTAGTAGAGCTCTTCGAGAGTGCCGTCCACGAGCTCGTCGAGATGGGAATCGGGTTCTCGCTCCCGTTGTCCGGGCAGGCCCCACTCGGCCTCCTCCCAATCGTAGGGAGTACGGTATCCGCTTGGGGCGGCACCTCTGTGCAGGTTCCAGTTGCCAGACGGCCATTTGGTGTCGCTGTCCATCAGGCGCTTCGGACGCTCGAAGCACAGGCCCATAAGTCGTTCTTCGTCGATGGGGACTTCCTTCACGGAGAAGTGGAAGCTCTCCGAGAGGTCTGCCGGGGCATCGGCCAACCAGTCCTCCCAGTGGACACCCTTATCCCGGAAAATCCGGGATAAATTATCCCGATTTTCTTGCAACCCGTTGGAATGCAGGAGGATGAAAAAGCATTCCACTGTTTGAAAAAGCGGGAAGACTTTTTCGGTTGCCGCTATGATGCGGCGGATCA